>CAMAZB010000001.1 GCA_945862785.1 uncultured Clostridia bacterium
AGGGGCTCACCTTTTGGTGAACTCCTGCGTTCTTCAAGGCTATTTTTTTACAGCCTCCTTTTATGGTAACTCCTCCGGTAAAGGCTTGCGGGCATACCGGGCAAGCCTGGAATCGCATACGCCGAGTGTTTTATAATTCTCTCGCCCCTGATTCAGAGTCAGGCCGTGATTTTCATCGCTGGGCTCATCATCGGAGGTGGTAAACAGATCATTCTCCCACATGCATACCGGGCAGATGTACGCCAAGACCCCGGCGGCAGGCATCGGGAAGGTCCGGCAGTCGCAGCAGGGGCAGGGATATTGGCCGGCGGCAAGCTGAGAAACCGTTGCTGGGGACAGTGTGCCGGGACCTTCTAGAGACCTGCTTTTCGGCAGATACAAAAATTTTTTGCGTCGCTCCTTCGGGAATGCGGTGCTGGGGCTGGACAGCCCCGTTGTGTTGACCCCCTCCAACTGCAGGAGGTACCGCTTGGCGGCGATGCCCCCGGCGTAGCCGGTAAGGCTGCCGTCCGCACCCAGAACGCGGTGGCAGGGGATCAGGATGGAGATGGGATTATGGCCCACAGCGCCGCCCACTGCCTGAGGAGCGGCGGGAATGCCGTTCTCCAGAAGCCTGCGGGCGAGTTCCCCATAAGTAGTGGTCTGCCCATAGGGGATCTCCTGGAGCAGCTTCCATACCGCCTGGCGGAACACGCTGCCCTGAGGCGCCAAAGGCGGCAAGGCAGGGAGGGGGGACCTTTCAAAATAGGCGTTCAACCATTCTGCCGTCTGCCGGAATACCGGAAGCTCCGGCTGCTCTGCGGTATCGCTACCCAAGGAGGCAGTAAAGTATTTCTGCCCCTCCAGCCACAACCCAGTAAGCGCCTGCCCGTCAGAAGCCAGGAGCAAATTTCCCACCGGAGAGGAAATTTTTGTCACATACATAGCCGCACCGCCTTTCTGCCTACCAGTATAGCAGTCCGCACCAACACTTGCAAGCGACGGGAAGTCGTGATACCATAGATACAAGGATATATAAAGGTGAAAGGAGACATGCCCGATGCTTCTGGCCATCGACGTGGGCAATTCTACGACCTCCGTGGGGCTGTTTGACAAGGATAAGAACCTGCGCTTTCTGGCCTCGCTGGATACAGACAGCCGCAAAACCGCTGATCAGATCAGCATTGACCTGATGAACCTGTTTGCACTGTATCATTACAGTTATACAGATGTAACCGGCGCCATCCTGTGCAGTGTCGTGCCCCCGCTGAATTTTATGATGGAAAAAGCCCTGACCCGTCTGCTGGGCAGACCGCCGATGGTGGTTGGCCCCGGCGTTCGGACAGGCCTGAACATCCGGCTGACAAACCAGACGCAAGTGGGTGCGGATATCGTGGCCGACGCGGTGGCGGCGCTGGAGAAGTTCCAACCGCCCATCATCACCATTGACATGGGAACCGCTACCACCATCGGCGTGATCTCCCAGGGCCGCACTTACGAAGGCGGGCTGCTGCTGCCGGGAGTCAATGTGTCTTTGGAAGCCCTGAGCCGCCGTGCCGCGCAGCTCCCGGACATCTCTTTGCAGCATCCAAAATCTCTCATCGGCAAAAATACAGAAGATTGCATGCGCTCCGGTATCGTCTATGGTACCGCCGGGATGCTGGACGGCATCATCGACCGTATCCGGGAGGAGTTCCCGGGCCAGGAGGTCAGCGTAGTGGCCACCGGCGGCAATGCGCCCGTCATCGTCCGCTACTGCCGGAACTCCATTATTTATGACAAATACCTTCTGATGGAAGGCCTGTGGACCATCTATCAGAAAAACAAATGAGGAACGGTATGACAGAGATTTACGGCACGCTGGGGCCTGCCTGCGGGGACCGGGCCACACTGGAATCTATGCTCCGCGCCGGTATGACCGGAATGCGGCTGAATTTATCCCATTGCGACCTGGCAGACAGTGCCTGTATGATCCAGGCGTTTCACGAAGCGGCGAAATCGGCAGGCACTGCGCCTCAGCTGGTCATTGACATCCAGGGCCCTGAGCTGCGGCTGGGAGACCTGGACGCTCCCAAGGCGCTGCGCCCCGGCACGATGGTCGTGTTTGGGAAAAACGGCATTCCAGTGCCTGACGTAGTGTTGAACGCCGTGTCTCCCGGCTGTGAGGTCCTTCTGGACGATGGGAAGATATTGCTCTGTGTCACCGCTGCCGGGAATGGCAGGGCTGAAGCGGAAGTCATCCGGGGAGGGACTCTTACCGGGCGCAAAAGCATCAAGCTGCCGGGAAAGGAACTTCACCTGCCAATCGTTACAGAGCGGGACGTGCGGAACCTTCGCCGGGCCGCGGAGTACGGTGTGACGGGCCTGCTGCAGCCTTTTGTTCACAGCGGGGAGGAGCTGCGCCGGCTTCGGACCATCCTGCGGGAAAACGGTGTGGACCGTTTGACCCTGTTCGCAAAAATCGAAACTCTGGAAGGCGCCGCGCATTTAGCGGACATCCTGCCCCAGGCGGATGTCATCGTCATCGCCCGGGGAGACCTGGGGAACGATATGCCACTGTGGCATCTGCCGGCCGTGCAGAAGGATATTGCGGCCGCCTGCCGGGCGGCGGGCAAGCCATTTATCGTCGTGACGCAAATGCTGGCTTCCATGGAGCATTCGCCCGTCCCCACCCGGGCGGAGGTGAGTGACATCTTCAACGCCGTGGCGGACGGAGCCTGGGGCGTCATGGTCACAGGGGAGACCGCTGTGGGTGAATACCCGGTAGAGGCCATCCGCTATCTCGCCGCCACTACGGAGGACGCCCGCTCCTGGCTGGCTCAGAAAACATAAACAGCAGCGTGTACCGGTCGGTACACGCTGCTGTTTTCCGGTCATAGGATGAGGTTACTTTGCCAGAACCTTCTTCAGCTTGGCAAAACGGGGCAGGGAATCCTGCTTGGGCAGCTTAGGCTCGCCCTGGATCAGAGGCAGCACATAGTC
Source organism: uncultured Clostridia bacterium (assembly GCA_945862785.1). Lineage (GTDB taxonomy): Bacteria > Bacillota > Clostridia > Oscillospirales > Oscillospiraceae > Oscillibacter. The sequence goes on from CAMAZB010000001.1 coordinate 2,962, forward strand.
GATGAAGGGCTTTTCCACGCCGTTGTGAGCAGCGTTGATCCACTCCAGGGGGACCTTCTTCTCGGTGTTAGCCACATCGGTCAGATTCAGCAGCTTGGTCTTGCAGACGTACTTGCCATCTTCATAGGTGCGCTCGAAGCCCACCATCTTGTCGGTGATGCCGTTGACGGCGTTCTCAACAGCGGCCTTACCGGACATATAGGACTCCTCAATATCGGTCTCGGAGGCCAGGTGAGCGCCGCAGCGCTGCAACAGGCTCAGCTCAATGCCGCGAACCTTGGCGCCAGTCTTCTCCTTGACGATGTTGGCCAGCATAGCGGCCAGGCCGCCCAGCTGAGCATGGCCGAAGCCGTCAGTGGCAGATGTCTTGGCCTCGGAGACGAAGGTGCCGTCGGCGTAGTGGATGCCCTCGGACACGGCCACCATGCAGTTGCCCTTCTCTTTGTAAATGCGGTCCACGTCAGCCAGGAAGGCGTCCATATCGAAGTCCACCTCGGGCAGATACACCAGGTCGGGACCGGCACCGTAAGCGGTAGCCAGGGCGGCAGCGCCGGCCAGCCAGCCGGCGTGACGGCCCATGATCTCGATGATGCAGACCATGCCGGTGTCGTACACGCGGGCGTCCTGATAGACCTCCATGCAGCTGGTAGCGATGTACTTGGCGGCGGAGGCGAAGCCGGGGCAGTGGTCGGTGCCATACAGATCGTTGTCGATGGTCTTGGGCACGCCCATTACGCGGCACTCATAGCCCACCTTCTGCATATACTTGGAGATCTTGTTGCAGGTGTCCATGGAGTCGTTGCCGCCGTTGTAGAAGAAATAGCGGACATTGTACTTCTTGAAGATCTCCAGAATGCGCTTGTAATCGGTATCATCCACATCGGGATCGGCCATCTTGTAACGGCAGGAGCCCAGCGCGGAAGAGGGAGTATACTTCAGCAGCTCCAGCTCGGCGGGATCTTCTTCGCCCATATCGAACAGGCGGTCGTTCAGCACGCCCTTAATGCCGTGCTCAGCGCCCAGCACGCGGGTGATATTGGGATTTTTCAGCGCGGTATCGATGACACCGTACACACTGGCATTGATCACGGAAGTAGGACCGCCGGACTGCCCGACGATGCATGCGCCTTTCAGCTCACTCATGGGAAAAAGCCTCCTCAAAAAATGTGTTGGTTTTCTGTGGGAAAATTAGCGTACTTATCATATCATTGAAAAAAAGAATTGTAAATACTTGCAATTTAATTTTTTTATGATATTATCTTAGAAGAAAATCGTTTTCGTCCATTTGAATAAACGGATTTGACAATCTGTTAACAACCCCTCTCCGGCGTTCCCGCCAATGGGGCAGATGGACGGAACAATTAAGAATAGGAGTGAATCATTATGGCACTGGTTACCACTACCGAGATGTTCAAGAAAGCCTATGACGGCGGCTACGCTGTCGGCGCTTTCAACGTCAACAACATGGAGATTGTCCAGGGCATCACCGAGGCTGCTCAGGAACTGAAGGCCCCCCTGATCCTGCAGGTTTCCAAGGGCGCCCGCGCCTACGCCAACCACACCTACCTGGTGAAGCTGGTGGAGGCTGCTGTCATCGAGTGCCCCGACATCCCCATCGCCCTGCACCTGGACCACGGCCCTGATTTCGAGACCTGCAAGGCCTGCATCGACGGCGGTTTCACCTCCGTTATGATCGACGCCTCCAGCAAGCCCTTCGCCGAGAACATCGAGATCACCAAGAAGGTCGTGGAGTACGCCCATGACCACGGCGTGGTGGTCGAGGCTGAGCTGGGCACCCTGGCCGGCATCGAGGATGATGTCAAGGTCGCTTCCGATGCCGCTTCCTACACCCGTCCCGAGGAGGTCGAGGAGTTCGTGTCCAAGACCGGCTGCGACTCTCTGGCCATCGCCATCGGCACCAGCCACGGCGCTTACAAGTTCACCGCCGCCCAGTGCACCCGCAATGAGAAGGGCATCCTGGTTCCGCCTCCCCTGCGCTTCGACGTGCTGGAAGAGGTCTCCAAGCGCCTGCCCGGCTTCCCCATCGTGCTGCATGGTTCTTCCTCCGTGCCTCAGGACTTCGTGAAGACCATCAACGAGCACGGCGGCAAGATGCCCGACGCCGTCGGTATCCCTGAGGAGCAGCTGCGCCACGCTGCCGAGCTGTCCGTCTGTAAGATCAACATCGACTCTGACCTGCGTCTGGCCATGACCGCCACCATCCGTCAGTACTTCGATGAGCATCCCGGCGACTTCGATCCCCGTCAGTATCTGAAGCCCGCCCGTGCTGCCATCAAGGCCATGGTTGCTCACAAGATCGTGGACGTTCTGGGCTGTGATCACAAGGCCTGAACCCCTACATGTTATCAAAAAACCGGAGACGCTTCTGCGTCTCCGGTTTTTTTGTCGCGCGATCCGAAAAGCCGCATAGAATGAAATAGAATGAAAGGGAAAGGGGAGGGGAGATATGCGCTTTTTGCAGGACTACGACCGTACAGCGGCGGTCATGTACGCACACCAGTGGGCCTATGGCCGGAATCCAGCCTATTACGACTACGAAAAGCTGGGAGGGGACTGCACCAACTTTGCGTCCCAGTGTATTTTCGCAGGCAGCGGCATCATGAACTTCACGCCAACCTTTGGCTGGTATTACATCGACGCCAACCAGAAAGCCCCCGCCTGGACCGGGGTCATGTACCTCTGGAACTTCCTCACCCGAAAGGGCTTTTCCGTAGGGCCGGTAGGGGAGCCATGCCGTCTGGAGGACCTGCGCCCCGGCGATATCGTACAGCTCTCCTTCAAAGGTACAGACTTTCAGCACTCGCCGGTGGTGGTATCTGTCGGCGCGGTGCCTACGCTGGAAAACACCCTGGTGGCCGCCCACAGCTACGACGCCGACAACCGTCCGCTGTCTACCTACGAGTTCCGGGATATCCGGTATCTGCATATTACCGGTACTGTGCGGCCGTAGCCTAGATGTAAGGATTTTGCGAATTCTCTATAAAATGCCCCCTGTGCAGGTAGTTTTATCTCCTACACAGGGGGCATTTTCTTCATGTTTCTTTTGCTGATCCACTTTCGGATTTTTTTCATGTCGTTTCCGGAGGTTTCTTCGATTTTTTAACCCGTGACAAGGGATTTGCCTTTGCAGCAACCCGCAGGGATTCATTGTCAATATGCGTATAAATTTCTGTGGTATTCAAATGGTCATGACCCAGGACCTCCTGAACCGCACGGACATCCACACCGTTTTGCAGCATCAGTGTGGCGGCTGTGTGCCGCAGCTTGTGGGAAGAATACTGGGCGCTGTCGATCCCGGCTTCACCCAGACGCTTTTTCACCATGGCGTGGACCGTAGAACGGCTGATGCGCTCGTTCTGGGCCGATAAAAACAGGGCGTTGGCGTCCCGGCCCTGAATTGGCCGCCGGACGGCCAGCCAGCGTTTCAAAGCATCCTGGCAGGCGTCGTTCAGGTAAATGATGCGGACCTTGTTGCCTTTACCCAGCACCCGCAGAGCGTCGTCCTGAATATCATTCAGGTTCAGGCCAACCAGCTCGCTGATTCGCAGTCCGCAATTAAGGAACAATGTTAATATACAATAGTCGCGTTCCTGGTTTTTGCCATCCACAGACTCCAAAAGCTGCAAACTTTCATTCAAAGTCAGGTATTTTGGCAACGATTTCTTCAATTTTGGAGAATCGATATCTTTGACAGGATTTTCACGAAGTAGGTGCATCTTATTGGTCAGATAGTTATAAAACGACCGGATGGTGGCAATTTTGCGGGCCCGCGAGGCGGCGTTGAGGCCGTAATCGGAATTCGGGCTGTTCTGGTGCTGGATACGGTCGCGGCTGAGATAAGTCATATAACCGTAGATATCCGTCAGCGTCACAGACGATACAAAATCCAGATCCACATCCATGATGTCGATTTCATCCAGAGCCTTGCCGGCCAGCGCGGGATTGCGGATCTGTTTCATGTAGCGGAAGAAATTACGCAGATCAAGGAAGTATTCGTCGACCGTACGCTTGGAATGTGCTTTGATGTTTTCGTGGTAAGACAGGAAATCCCGCAGGATCTGCGGCGCTTCAGTGCGGTAATCATTCATATCGGATAGAAACCACCGGGTGTGGACAGCAGGTCATTCGCAGCCGCAGAATCGCTGGAAACCGGTCAATAACCGATTCAAAAGCGGCCTTAGCGGATATGGACCGTTTTACGCTCCCCTAAATTGAACAAAATTTTTATTTTGTTCAATTTAGACTATGGTCTCAAAACCTCCTCTCTCTGGACTCTAATACGGCGCCAGACATAAAAGCGGCGTTCCGGCGCAAAATAACGGTGAAAACAAATTGGAACGGAGGATTATTTATGAGCCTGATCCCCTGTACCAGCAAATGTGTGTATCAATCTGACGGCGTCTGTACGCTGGACAGCGCCGCTGCCGCCGGCCAACCGTCTCTGGGCGGTGCCTGCATCCATTTCATTCCGACGGACGCAAAGCGGCTCGGATCGCCTCACCGATATTCCGAGCCGGGATCAGATCCAGATTGGGATATCGCCGCAAATCTCCCGCCCGATGGGCTGGAATAACACACTTTCGGAAGCCCAGCCGCTGCACCTCGGAAATGCGCTGCTCCAGTTGGTTGACGGTACGCAGCTCTCCTGTCAAGCCTACTTCCCCGATGGCCACCAGATCATTGGGCACAGGCTTGTCCAGATAACTGGATGCCAGAGCCACGATGGCTGCCAGGTCGGCGGCAGGCTCGTCCAGATACAGTCCGCCGATAATATTGATGTATGCGTCACAGGCGGACACTTTAAGCCCCCCACGTTTTTCCAGCACAGCCAGCAGCATAGCCGCACGGTTGTAGTCAAATCCGTTGCTGGTCCGGCGGGGATTGCCGGACGAGGAAGTCACCACCAATGCCTGGATCTCCGCCAGAACGGGTCGCATGCCCTCCATCACACAGGCCACGCAAGTGCCCGGCGCGTCATCGGGGCGGCCGGACAACAGCATTTCCGACGGATTTTCCACCTCCGCCAGGCCCTCGTTCCGCATCTCAAAGACGCCGATCTCGTTGGTGGCGCCGAAGCGGTTTTTCGCCGCCCGCAGGATGCGGTAGGACGTGTGTTGGTCTCCCTCAAAGTACAGCACACAGTCCACCATATGTTCCAGTACCTTGGGGCCCGCGATAGAACCCTCCTTATTGACATGGCCGATGACGAACACGGTAATGCCCCGGCCTTTGGCAAGCTGCATCAGCGCCATGGTACAGTCTTTTACCTGGCTGACGCTGCCCGCCGGTGAATCCAGTGCGTCGTTGTATAGCGTCTGAATAGAGTCCACGATCAGCACATCCGGCTTTTCCTCTTCCACGGACTCCAGCAGATCGCCCAGGCTAGTCTCAGAAATCACATACAGGCTGTCACTGTCCACGCACAGACGTTTTGCACGCAATTTCAGCTGATGCTCAGATTCCTCACCGGATACATATAAAACCTTGGAAAATTCACACAATTTGCTGCAAATTTGCAGCATCAGCGTGGATTTTCCGATACCCGGGGCGCCGCCCACCAGCACCAGGGAGCCCTTGACGGCTCCCCCGCCCAGTACCCGGTCCAGCTCCCCCATGCCGGTGGGAAAGCGAATTTCCTCATCGGTTTTCAGCTCTGTGACCGGGCAGGCCCTGCGGACACTGCCGATGCGGACAGACTTACCGCTTCGGGCAGGCTTTGCCGCTTCCGGCTGCTCTACGATGGTGTTCCAGGCGCCGCAGGCGGGGCACTTCCCCGCCCATTTTGCCGTTTCGTTGCCGCATTCTGTGCAGTAAAACATCGTCTTTTGTTTCATGGTGCTTCCCCTTCGGATATGCCGCGCAGATACCCGGCAGTAATGGATACCGCCAGTCCGCGCTGATATGTTTCGTCCTGCAGCAGTGTCGTTTCCTCCCTGTTCGTGAGGAATCCGCACTCCACCAGCACTGCCGGTACGGTCACATGCTTCATCAGATAGACCGTGGACGGGATACGTTTCGTATGCTTCTCGTTTCCCACATTCACGGTACTGTTCAGAGCGGTTTGGATGACCTCGGCCAATTCCTCCGCCCCCTCCTGCTGATTCCAGAACACCTGGGCACCATGGGTCACCGGGGACGACGGCAGGCTGTTCTGATGGATGCTCAGCAGAACTGCATTTTCAGTTTCCGCAACCATGTTGACCCGGTTGCGGATGTCGGAGGCCTTGCGCTCCCGAATGGTTCCCAAGCCTTCGTCACAGATGGTGACGTCCTCCTCCCGAGTCATCACCGTCCGCTGTCCGGCAAAACGTAGCAGGTCCCGGACCTGTTTGGACACAGCCAGGTTGATATGACTCTCCGCCACACCGCCGGAAGACACTGCGCCCCCGTCTTCTCCGCCGTGGCCGGGATCAATGACCACCGTGACAGGCGTTTCCGCGCGGGCAGAAAATACGGAGACGGCAGGCAGTTCTCCCGCCAGGAGATGGAACACACAGGCGGCGCATAGGAACCCGCCGCAGCAGAGCAGCGCCTTTCGCAGATCGGTTTTCCTTATCAAAAAGATCACAGACAACACCCCTAAACAGGGTATGGTCCAACGCTTATCCCATATGCCTGATTATAGCGGTTTCGCGCTTTGAAATCAAGGGCAGGCTCGTATCCGGAGTCTGATGCATAGGATGGCGTGAGCGCACGGTGCGCCCGTGCGCTATTCTTTCCAAAGGAGGTATTCCGCTTCAATGGAAAAAACCGATATAAAACCCGAGATGAAACCGGAGACCATGCCTGAAATGAAGCCTGATATGAAACCGCCTGCCACGTCCTGCGGCACTGGCAAGGGCTCCCTCCCCGGCGGCTGCTGTGGGTCTCTGGCGTACCCATATATCCCCATGCAGGAGCAGAATCCCGTCCGCTTCAGCCGGATGGAGGCTTTGCAGACCGGCACTCTGTTCCCCGGACTGAACCTGCCATTCAAGGCGGCTATCCAGGCCAGAACCAAGATGGCCAATACCGCCCTGGCGGAGCTGATGGCCCTGGATTTCGCGGTAGATGAGCTGGGGCTGTACCTGGTGACCCACCCCAAGGACCAGGAGGTCCTGCAGCTTTACTGGACCTATATCAAGCTGGCTCAGGAGGGCCGGGAGAAGTACCAGAAATTGTATGGTCCCCTGCTGCAGACGGACCTGACCCCCGAGGAGGGCTATGCCTGGCTGAAAGATCCCTGGCCTTGGGATGAAGGAGGAAACGACTGATGTTTGTCTATGAGAAGAAGCTGCAATATCCCGTCAAAATCAAGAATACGAACCCGAAGCTGGCGGCCATCATCATCAGCCAGTACGGCGGCCCCGACGGCGAGCTGGGCGCTTCCCTGCGCTATCTGAGCCAGCGGTACTCCATGCCTTATCCGGAGCTGAAGGGGCTGCTGACCGACATCGGAACCGAGGAACTGGGCCATCTGGAAATGATTGGCACCATTGTCCACCAACTGACACGGGACCTGACCGAGGACCAGATCAAGACCGGGGGCTTTGACACTTACTTCGTGGACCGCACCGCCGGGGTCTACCCCACCGCCGCCTCCGGCTTCCCCTGGAGCGCCGCCAGCATGGCGGTGAAGGGCGATCTGATCGCCGACCTGACGGAAGACCTGGCTGCCGAACAGAAAGCCCGGGTGACCTACGATAACATTCTTCGCCTTTCCGATGATCCTGACGTCAACGACGTCATCAAGTTCCTCCGGGCCCGGGAGGTCGTCCACTTCCAGCGCTTCGGCGAAGGCCTGCGGCTGGCCAAGGATCGGATGGATGAAAAGAACGTGTATTTCATCAATCCGTCCTTTGACAAGTAAGCAACGGGAAAACAAGATTGTATCCCGGAGGATCTTGTGATATACTCTCATCAGAATCTTTACAAAGGAGAACCTGTGATATGCAGTCATTTGAAGATATCGATCTGTTCGACTGTCCCCTCTGTCACGGCCCCGGCCTGATTGAGGAGGAAAACGGCTGGTGTCTATACGTCCAGTGCCTGGACTGCGGCTGCCATACGGCGGCGCTGACCTACGACAATGAGGAGGAGCGCCAAACGGCTGCCCGTCAGGCCGTCAGTCTCTGGAACGTAGGTAAGGTCATCCACACCGGCGTCGGAGACTGAATTGGGGAGCTCACTTTACGCCATGCAAACGGAACGCCGCTTCGGAATGATCGGAGCGGCGTTTTTTGCCGGAAAAATCTGCGATTTTTTCCAAATGCATTTACAAACGTTGGGTTTTCGTGTAAAATTTAATTTATCGCTATAAACCAATGACGCTATAAAGAAAAAAAGAGTTTGGGAGAGTTGAAATGAAGCTGCTGTATGCCATTTACAATTTTATGTGGGGCGATCTTGTTACCATTCCCCTTCCCGGAGGCGGGAGTGTGGGACTGTCTCTGCTGGTTTTGATCTTGGTGCCTGCGGGCATCTTTTTTACGTTCCGCACCCGGTTCCTGCCGGTGCGGCTCTTCCCCGAGATGATTCATGTCACGCTGGAAAAGGAGACCAGTGCCAAAAAGGAAGGCATTTCCGGCTTCCAGGCGTTGATCGTGTCCACCGCCACACGGGTCGGCATGGGAAACCTGGTGGGCGTGGTGGCGGCTGTTTCTGCCGGCGGCGCGGGTGCCGTGTTCTGGATGTGGGTCACTGCGCTGGTTGGTTCCGCCACCGCTTTCATTGAAGCCACCCTGGCCCAACTCTACAAGGAGAAAGACCCACTGTACGGCGGCTACCGGGGTGGCCCCGCCTATTTCATCCACCATTTCATGACCGGTCATTTCGGCAATAAGTCCCGCCGCTGGTCTGTCATTGCCGTTCTGTTCGCCATCTCCGGCCTGATCTGCTGGTGCGGCATCAGCCAGGTCATCGGCAACTCTGTTTCTTCCTCTATCTACAATGCCTTCCATATTCCCCCGCTATATACGGCCATTGCCCTGGTGGCGGTGTCCGCCATTATCGTGCTGCGGAAAAACGCCACAGTGAAGGTGCTGGACATCGTAGTTCCCATTATGGCAGGCTGCTATTTCGTCATTACCCTGTTCATTATCTTCAAAAACCTGCCGCTCCTCCCCTCCGTATTCCGGCGCATTTTCTCTGAGGCATTCGGCCTGCGCCAGGCGGCGGCGGGCGGCTTCGGTGCCGTTATCATGAACGGTGTCAAGCGCGGCCTCTTCTCCAACGAAGCCGGCAGCGGCTCCGCCCCCTGCGCCGCGGCGGCCGCCGACATTGACCACCCCGCCAAGGAGGGATTGCTCCAGGCCTTCGGCGTATTCCTGGATACCATCGTTATTTGCAGCTGCTCCGCCATGATCATGCTGCTGGCCCCGGCAGAGGCCATCGACGGTCTGGCAGGCATGGATCTGCTGCAGGCGGCGATGGAGTGCCATCTGGGCCGCTTCGGTGTGATGTTCATCGCCCTGACCCTGCTACTGTTCAGCTTCTCCACGTTCATCGGCATCCTGTTCTACGCCCGGGGCAATGTGGCCTACCTGTGCGGTGACAACTGGGCCTCCCAGACGGCCTATAAGGTGCTGGCGCTGGTAATGCTGTTCATCGGCTGCATGGCAGCCTACACCTTCGTTTGGGATCTGGGTGATGTGGGTATCGCCCTCATGACCATTTTCAACATGATCGTCCTCTTCCCCATGTCCAAGGAGGCCCTGGCCTCCCTGCGGGACTACGAGAGGCTGATGAAACAGAGAAAACAGGCAAAATAAACGCAGAAAAGCGGGGCGAAAGCCCCGCTTTTTTCTTTGCGTTCATATCAAAATCCCGTTGCAGTGGTCGATCTCATGCTGGATGATCTGGGCTGGCCAGCCCGTGAAGGTCTTGAACCGGACCTGGAACTGCTCGTTCTGATACCGCACCTTGATGGAGCGGAAGCGGGTGGTCTTACGGATGCCGTCCAGAGAAAGGCAAGCCTCCTCAGCGCCATAGGGACCGGAGGACTTCACGATCTCCGGGTTGAACATGGCCATATATGTTCCCCCGTTATCAAAGGCAATAACCCGGCGGCTGACGCCGATCATGTTGGCCGCCATGCCCACGCACCGGTCTTTACTTGCCTCCAGCGTTTCCAGCAGGTCCCGGGCCAGAGTAAGGTCCTCCGCCATGGCGGGAGCGGACTTTTGCACCAGGAAAATGGGATCTCTCATAATCGGTCGTATCATATCTGTCTCAGCCTTTCTATGATCTTGCGGTCCGCCGGGCAGAAGGGCATTTTCTCCATCTCTTCCACTGTCACCCAGCGCAGGGCCTGATGTTCCAGAAGCCGTGGCGTTCCCTCTGTGATGGCAGCATGGAGCACTGTCAGGCGTATGACAACATCCGGATAGCGGTGCGTCAGCTCCAGAAAGGTATCCGTCACGGAAACCGTGATCCCCAGCTCCTCCCGGCACTCCCGAACCAGGGCCTGGGGCTTCGTTTCGCCCGGCTCCACCTTACCGCCCACGAACTCCCACTGCCCGCCCCGGGCCTTGTTTTCCGGGCGCTGACAGGCCAGGAAGCGGTCACTATCCCAAATCAGCGCCGCCACCACTTCCAGAGGCTCGGCTGTTTGCAGGCGCTCCCAGTCCTTCAGCACCGCGAACTGCTCCGGGGTGTGGAACCAGTGCTCTCCCTCCTCGTAAACGGTCAGGGCGCAGCCGAAACGGGCGGCAAAGTCTTCTAACGTCTCCCGTTCCGTCAGGGCGTCTCCCACGGCGTACAGGATTGCTGTGGGACAATCCCAGCTTTGAATGGGATGCGCTCTGACATACTGCCAATAGTCCCAGGACAATGTCTCTCCAAATGCGGCGGGGATCGTACGTCGGGCTTCCAGCTCCGCTTCCGTGACACCCGCCCAGTCCATCATACGGCGGATGAGTGCCTCCATATCCAGCACCGGAGACACCAGCAGCGCTTGCTCCGGCGGAGCGTCCCCAAAAGCCAGCAGAGCGAACCAGGCGCCGATGCTGGTAGCTCGGAGGGCCGTCCTCCGCCACCGCTTTCGGATGTACTCCATAACGCTCCGCAGCTCCGGCACAACAGTCCAGGGGACCAGCTCTTCCGCGCCTCCCCGCCGTTCTCCATGCTCGGGGAGGTCAATGGATATAACTTGCCACCCGTTGGCACAGGCGGTTTCCGCAAAAGATGCGCCCTCCTCCTTGCAGCCTTGCTTGCCGTGAATAAACAGCCACACGTTTTCTGACCCGGTGCCGTACACCACAGCGGGAATGCGACCGATCTGAATGTTTTGCTCCTGCATCGTCTTTCCTCTCTCCTGCTCTTACCGGGAACGGATATACGCGATATTGCTGAACCACAGGACTGCCGGGATATCCGCCGCCAGCATTTCCTCCACGCTTTGCCAGACGCGCCGCGGCCCCACGCCCCAGGATACTTTCAAGGGAACGCCGTAATCCCGGAAGCAGCGGCACAGACCCCGTGCCATCAGCCAACCGTTCGCTCCCAGCACGGGACAGAGCGGAACATATTTTTTCCACAGCAGCGCAAGACTTCATCGTAATCAGAACTCCAGACATTCATGGAACAGTCGGGGCGCCGTCGGGCCAGGTAGTGAAGCACATCGCAGCAGGCCACCAGGCCGCAGCCATAGGCCCGGACATCCCGGCGGGCGCTCCAGCTCTGGCTGCCGCCATAAGAGTGCCCGGTGTCCATTGGATAGGACACATAAGGTCCCCGCAGCTCCGTCATGCATGTTTCTCCCTTGAAAAAGCGCCGGGGCTGACCGCTCCGGCACTTCGTATCACTCCAGCATAGCGGCAAACTCGTCCTCCGTCAGGACGGGGATGCCCAGCTCATTCGCTTTCGTCAGCTTACTGCCGGCAGCCTCACCCGCCACCACATAGGTGGTCTTTTTGGACACGGAACCGGCCGCCTTGCCGCCCCGCTCCTCGATCATCGACTGAGCGGTCTTGCGGTCGAACCGGGTCAGGGTGCCGGTGAGGACAAAGGTCATTCCCTTAAAGCGGTCATCCACTTGCTTGCGGGTGCTCTCCATATTCACATCCGCCGCCTTTAACCGGGCGATCAGATCCCGGGACTGGGACTGGGACAAATAGTCCACGATGCAGCCGGCGGTGACGGCGCCCACATCGTCGATCTCCGTCAGCTCCTCGGCGGTAGCGGCCATCAGGGCATCCAGCGTGCCGAAATGGGCGGCCAGTACCTTGGCGGCCTTTTCGCCCACCTGGCGGATGCCCAGGCCGTAGATAAGCCTGCTGAGGTCGTTGGACTTGGACTTCTCAATGGCCTGGATCAGGTTCTCCGCGGACTTGGCGCCCATACGGTCCAGCTTGGCGACATCCGCGGCGTGGAGGCTGTAAAGGTCAGCCGCATTGCGGATCAGGCCGCTGTCCACCAACTGCTGCACCACGGCGGGGCCGCAGCCGTCGATGTCCATGGCGTCCCGGCTGGCAAAGTGGGTCAGGTTCCGCAGGAGCTGCGCCGGGCACTCCGCACCGGTGCATCGCAGCGCGGCGCCGTCTTCATCTCGCACCACCGGTGCGCCGCAGACGGGGCATACCTCCGGCATCGTGTACGGCTCCGCTGTTTCCGGACGGCGCTCCTTGACCACTTCCACGATCTCGGGAATGATCTCTCCCGCCTTCTGGACGATGACCGTGTCTCCGATGCGGATGTCCTTTTCCGCAATATAATCCTGATTGTGCAGGGTGGCGTTGGTGACGGTCGTGCCGGCCAGACGTACCGGCGTCAGCACTGCCTTGGGCGTCAGCACGCCGGTGCGGCCCACCTGTACCACAATATCCAATACCGTGGCGGGCTTCTTCTCCGGCGGATACTTGAAGGCCACCGCCCACTTGGGGAATTTCGCGGTAGACCCAAGAGCCGTACGGTCTGACAGGTTATTTACCTTTACAACAGCACCATCAATATCAAAGGGATAGTCCATCCGTTCGTCGTTGATGCGGGCGATCTCCTCCTGCACCGCCCGGGTGCCGGTGAGGGTCTTGTGGGGAATGACCTTGAATCGCTGGGAGGCCAGGTAATCCAGCGTCTCGCCGTGGGTCAGGAACTCCCTGCCCTCCGCCAGCTGGAGGTTGAACACCTGAATGTCCAGCTTCCGCTCGGCACAGATCTTCGGGTCTAACTGCCGTAGGGACCCGGCAGCAGCGTTGCGGGGATTGGCCATCAGGGGCTTGCCCTGGAGCTCCCGCATGGCATTGATCTCCTCAAACACGGACCTAGCCATATAGACCTCGCCCCGGACGATGAGCCGGGGAAGTTTTTCCGGCAGCGTCATGGGGATGGAACGGACGGTCTTCAGATTCTCTGTCACGTCCTCCCCCACATGGCCGTCGCCCCGGGTGGCGCCCCGGACGAACACGCCGTCCCGGTACTCCAGGGCCACGGACAGGCCGTCTACCTTCGGCTCCACGGAATAAACAGCGGAAGTGCCCAGCGTCTCATCCATCCGGTCGCAGAAATCCGCTACCTCGCCGTCGTTGAATACGTCCTGTAAGCTCTCCAAAGGCACCTCATGCGTGTAAGGTGAAAAGCCTTGTAACGTCTTGCCGCCGATGCGCTGCGTCGGGGAATCCGGTGTGACTTCCTCAGGATGCTCCGCTTCCAGTTCTTCCAGACGGCGGTTCAGCCGGTCATATTCGTAGTCCGGGATCACAGGCGCATCCAGTACATAGTACAGGTAGCCCTGCTCGTTCAGGTAGTCCCGGAGATATTTCATTTCCTCGCGGTAATTTTGAAATTCCATAGGGGCGCTCCTCCCTAGCCGTTGTTCAGAATATAATCCTTCATATCATCCTCGTAAGTGGATGGGGTGGTACTGAAATAAGTGTAGGTATCCGGCACGGAACCAACGATGACCGTTTCCGCTACGGTGACCGCGTTGGTGACCCTGGTGGCCGTGGTGAATCCCGGCAGTAGAATCGCCACGCTGACATCGATGTGAAGGACGATGCGGTGATTGGTCTGATTGATGCCGGCAGAGGTAAATTCGTTCTCAAACCATGCCGAGGACGAGCCCACAGACTCCATCCGCACAGAGATCCTCGGCCCCCGGCCAGCCAGCAGCGCTGAGCCGGTAAGGCTGCCGATGGGAATGCTCAGTTCCCGGGCGGAAACTTCCCCAATGCGGGTCAGGATCAGATCCAGGATCTCCGATTGCAGCCGGTTGCAGGCCGCCATATTGCTGTGGACAGCGGTGATGCGGCCCTCGTTGTCCTTCTCGAAGGAAATGAGGTGGTCATAGCGGATATCGCCGGTCTCAATGGCCTCATCCACCGCCTCGGACACAATACGGTTCACGGCGTTGGACACCCGGGTGACAGCCAGACTCTCCAGCAGCGGGCGGAGCTGCAAGGTGGCAAAGATCAAGGCTGCCAGCATCACTGCCGCCAGTATGGCCAACAGCAGCCGGGTCAGCGCACGGCGGTCCATCCGCCTGCGGTAGTAAAAAAAGCCGGGACCCATGGTCTCACCCCCTCCCGCTATCCTTATGCGGCAAGAGGTTGGACCTAGACGCTCATTTCAGCCCGTTCACGATATCCTTAAATACTCTTCCTCTTTCCATGAAGTTTGCAAAACGGTCAAAGGAAGTACTGGCGGGGGACAGGATCACCACGTCCCCCTCCTGGGCACGGCTGCCCGCCAGAGCCACAGCCTGATGATAGTCTTCCACATCCACGATCTCCAATCCGTCGTAGTTCGCGGCCTGCTCTGTTACACGGCGGATGACCCCGGCAGTGGCACCGCAGAGGATCAGCAGCTTTACATGGTCATTGATGACCGGGCCCAGCGCGTCGTAAGAGATGCCCTTATCCTTGCCGCCGGCAATGAGGATGACCTTTTCCTTGAAGGAGTTGAGTCCCGCAATCGTACGGCTGGGACTGGAGGCGATGGAGTCGTTGTACCACCGCACGCCGTTGCGGGTGCGGATGAGCTCGATGCGGTGCTCCACGCCGCCGAACTCCCGGGCAAAGTCCCGGATGATGCCGTCGGGCACCAGACCGTCCACAGCGGCGATAGCCGCCATATAGTTTTCAATGTTGTGGACGCCGGGGAGTTTGATGTCTGCGGTGGTCATCACCTGCCGCTCCTCCCCGTTATGCCGGGCGATGACGGCATCCCCCCGGAGGAATACGCCGTCCTCCAGCTCCTTCTTGCGTGAGAACAGCCGCGCCCGGCCCACGGCCCGGGAGGCTTCCTCCAGCGTATAGGGATTGTCCGCATTGAATACGGCAATATCTTTTGTCGACTGGTGTGTAAAGATATTTTCCTTTGCATCAATATACTCCTGGAAATCCTTATGAACATCCAGATGATTGGGTGCCAGATTAGTAACGACGGCGATATGGGGGCTGTGGGTCATGGTCATGAGCTGGAAGGAACTGAGCTCCAGCACCGCCACATCCTCCGGCTTCATCTTCCCGGTCTCCGCCAGCAACGGATGGCCGATGTTGCCGCCCAGGTGGACGGTCTTCCCCGCGCGCTTCAGCAGCTCGGCAATGATCGTGGTGGTCGTGGTCTTTCCGTCGCTGCCGGTGACGGCGATTTTAGGGCAGGGGCAGACCTCAAAAAACACTTCCATCTCGGAAGTCAGGACACTGCCCCGGCTGACGGCAGCGGCAAGCTGGGGCAGATCGGGCCGCATGCCGGGCGTCCGGAAGATGACATCCTCCGTCAAACCGTCCAGATACGCCTCGCCCAAGCGCAGGCGGCAACCGTTGGCCTCCAGCTGCTCGGCCACGATGCCCAGCGTCTCCCGGTTCTTCTTATCGCAGGCAGTAACGGCGATGCCACGCTCCAGCAGCAGCCGGATCAGCGGCTGGTTGCTGACGCCGATGCCGATGACCGCCACGGTCTTATTCTGCAAAGACGACAAATACTCCTCAAATGTCATGGATATTCGCTCCTTATCCCCTTTGCCAATGGCTGGGGTTGTGATCAAAAATTTGTACCGTAAAATTATATCGCAATAGAGAGAAAAAAACAACCGGCGGAGAAATTTTCCGCGTTGACAATCCCGCACCGGTCTAGTACAATAAACGGGCGAGGAAAACAGACAGTCGCGGGGCCAGGCCGAAAGGCCGGTCATGAGGAAAGTCCGGGCTCCGCAGGGCAAGGATAACGGGTAACGCCCGCCCAGAGCGATCTGAGGAAAAGTGCAACAGAGATATACCGCCCGTGAGAGTCCCTCTCACGAGCAAGGGTGGAAAGGTGCGGTAAGAGCGCACCCGATGGCTGGGAACAGTCCGTCGCTGTAAACTCTATCCGGAGCAACACCGGTATGGGAGCAGGAGGCAACTCCAAGGCTGGCCCGGCCGCTCCCGGGGTGGCTTGAGCGTGTTGGCAACAGCGCGCCTAGATAGATGACTGTCAAATACAGAACCCGGCTTACAGTTTTGCTCGCGCTATGATACGGCCCCTCTTGCGGAATACGCAGGAGGGGCTCATTTTATGTGCTCTCAGTGATAGCGGTACTGCGCGTCGGTATACTGTGGTCGATGCAGCGGAGAATAACTCCTGGCTGCGAAATTCCAGTAGTTCATAGCCCTCCGCCTCGTGGAAGGAGACCGGCGGGTCTGTCCCAAATTCTGTGTAAACACCGAAATGCGGTGCAAATAGAGCAAAATTGATTCAAGGCGGAAGTGGCGCAAGCTGCTGCCGCCTTGTTTTCAAAATAGCAGTGGATAGTGGGCATGTCAAGGGCGGGGGCGCCAGCCCCCGTTCATCTTGACCCTTGACATGCCGGTATGCAGCAGGTTATTCCGGCATGCGATCAGCAAAGAATACTGCCAGCTGAGCATGAATCATGCTCCAGTCCTGTCTCCGGCCAGTCCATTTCTTTGTGATATCGATCATGGCTAGATACAGCATTTTCAATAGGCTGTCATCGGAGGTTTACACAAAATTTGGGATGGTCTCAGACCGGCCCGGGTGTCCCCCCCAGATACGCCAAAGGCTTTTGTTTTCAACCATAGCAGCTCCTCTTACCGGCCCCGGCCCTCCTTTTCAAGGTCTTTTTGTCGTTCAGTATCGGTCCGCAAGAGGGATGTCAGCTCCGGCTCCACTGTATCCGGCCAAATCTCCGTGATCTCCCCATCCACCATGTCATAGACTGTGTAGGGCTTCTCTGCCCAGCGGGTACGGACTGCCAGTTCCGTGGTACCGTCATGATCGTAGTCAGTCTGTGCAAAGCCTAAGCAATCGTCTACCGTCAGCAAAAGCTTTTCCTTCTCCCATGTCTCCGGGTCACAGCTCCAGAAGCGGTAGCTGTAAAGCGCCCCATCGCCGTCAGGATTTGGATAGGCATTTTTGTACTCGAAAAACACGCAGTCGTAGCCGAATAACTGATCCCCTGTTGCTCCCATTGTGTCCAGTCCCATCATGCTGCCCACCATACCTGACAAACCGAGTAGAATTCTGTCTGTTACTTCGCAGCTCCGGACGGTCCCCACATATGTTCTCTTGTTCCACCGGCAGTCCATGCGGAAAACATTGGGTTCCCCAAAATCATTTTTCAGTGTCAGCCCGTCAAAGTCGATTCCGTCTCCGCATTTCAATTTCAGAAGATGGCCTTTCTCCTCTACATACAGGTAATTCTCACCGTCCACGGTCTCTTTCAGAGAAATAGCACTCTCCCGCTGTTCGCTGACGAAGGTATCCGCATACAAAAGTACCAGTGCCGTTAGCGCCGCCATCAACAATACTCCCAACACTAAGGAACGTTGCCCGCCCCGCTGCTTCTCCTTCTTCAGATTATCCCGGGAAATATCCAATAACGCGCTCACAGGCTCCTCCGCTCCTCTCTCTGCCTCTCGTTTCCGGCAGGCCACCAGCTCCTCCACACTCAGACCGAGAACCTCCGCCAGCGGCTCCAGCAACGTCACATCTGGGTAACTCAGTCCCCGCTCCCATTTGCTGACGGCTTTGTCTGTGATGTGGAGTTTTTCTGCCAGCTCCTTCTGCGTCATGTTGTGTTCTTTGCGGCGCTCCGTGATGAAAGCGCCCAGCCGTTCCTTGTTCATGAGCTTCACCTCATCACAGACTCTACGCCGTTTTTGGAAAAAAGACAACCGACCAGCGGTAGAATCGCCTGTCAGACATCGTTCCGGCCGTCCTGCTTCCCTCTCTTTGGCATCTGGTCGATATATTTCCGCATACAGGCGGCTTTCTCATCGCCCCTTCCGCCGTACCCGCCTTCGCCGGCGTACTGGCCCTTTTCCCAGCGGACTTTTGCGGCCTCGGAGTACCGCTTGTGCTTAGCCTTCCACTTCTCCGTGTCACGCCGGATGGTCTCCGCCACAAAACGAAAGGCCATGCTGCATGCCTGGCTCATGTCCGGGTACCGGGCCATGATCTCCTCCGGCGTGATGTCCCGCTCCGCCGCCGACTGGGCATACTCGAACACCGCCCCCAGCAGCATCCCCTTCTGGTCGGCGGGCAGTACGCGGATGCTGGGGTACATGTCAAAATACAGCACAAAACTCTTTTTCTGTTCTTCCGCCAAAGCGATCAACTCCCTTCCTATCTCCCCCGCCCGCTCCGGAATCTTGCATGCCGGTATGCAACACTAAAATTTTTTTAAAATCATCCGCCAGTGCAAGTGATCGTGTAAGTGATACTGTTAGTGGAACTGTCAATGCTTCTGTAAGTGCCAGTGCGGCCTTGGCGCGGCCCGGCTTCACTTTTGAACAAAAGAATTTTTTTGTTGATTTTTAAGGACAAAAAAGAGGAACGGCTCTCGCCGTTCCTCCGGTTTTAACATCGATCAGTCGTTGTCCCAGTTGTGCCAGACATTCTGCACGTCGTCGGAATCCTCCAGCATGTCGATGAGCTTCTCCATGTTCTTCACGTCGCCCTCGGTGGTCAGAGTGATATAATTCTGGGGCACCATCTCGATGTCGGCGTTGACGAAGCTGTATCCCTTCTCCTCCAGGGCCTTCACCACATCGTTGAAGGCGTCGGGGTCGCAGGTAATCTCCAGAGCGGGGCCGTCGGCCTCGAAGTCGGCGGCGCCAGCCTCCAGCGCGTCCATCATGACGGCATCCTCGTCCAGCTCGCCCTCCTCGTTGTCGATGACGATGACGCCCTTCCGGTCGAAGGACCAGGACACGCAGCCCTGGGCGCCCAGATTGCCGTTGCACTTATCGAACGCGTGACGGACCTCGGGAGCGGTGCGCTGGCGGTTGTCGGTCAGAGCCTCCACGATGACAGCTACGCCGCCGGGGCCGTAGCCCTCATAGGTGACGGACTCGAAGTTCTCGGTGCTGCCGGCGCCCAGCGCCTTGTCGATGGTGCGCTTAATGTTGTCGTTGGGCATATTGACGGCCTTCGCCTTGGCGATGACGGTGGCCAGGCGGGAGTTGTTGGCGGGATCGCCGGAGCCGCCCCCTTCCTTGACAGCCACCAGGATCTCCTTGGCGATCTTGGTGAATGCGGCGGAGCGCTTGGCGTCCTGTGCGCCCTTGGTCTTCTGGATATTATGCCATTTAGAATGTCCGGACATGGTGAATATTCTCCTTTAATTCAGTCTTTTACAATGTATTGGATGACTTCCCCATGGGAAGCCGCCTTGGAAACGGCCAGTTCAGGGAACCGCGCCGTCAAATACGAGATGATCTTCTTGCAGACCGGGTCCTCCGTGGGGAAATGGCCCGCGTCGATGAGGTTGATGCCCTTCCCTCTTGCGTCCAGGAAGGCGTGGTAGCTGAGGTCGGCGGTGACGAAGGTGTCGCACCCCGCCTGAATGGCCGCGCTCTCGTAGTCCCCGCAGGCGCCGCCGCCCACCGCCACCCGGCGGACCGGCTTCCCGGCGTCCACAAAGCGGACACCGTTGGCGTCCAGCACCTTGCATACAAACGCGGCGAACTCCGCCAGGGGCATGGGAGCGGGCAGGGTGCCCATGCGGCACAGCCCGTCCTCGTCGCCCAGAGGCCCAGGGTCGACCAGCTCCAGCGCTTCGGCCAGGCAGTCGTTGACCCCTCCCCTCGCAATATCCAGGTTGGTATGCATACAAACGGCGCTGACGCCGTGACGCAGCAGTTTTAGCAACAGGTGGCCCTGGGGCGTGTCGCTGCGGACGGTCTGCACCGGCAGCCACTTACAGTTCATCACCGGGTGGTGGGCCACGATGAGCTGGCAGCCTGTTCCAATGGCCTCGTCGGCCACGGCTTCTGTAATATCCAGCGCCACCAGGACCTTTGTTACGTCCAGCTCCGGGTCTCCCAGAAGCTGGCCCACATTATCCCAGCTTATCGCCAGTTCCTCGGGCGCCAGGTCAAACAGCGCCTGTTCGATGTCACGGACAGTTGGCATGACGCCACTCCTCTCTCATCGCCAGCAACGCGGTGAGGATGTCCCGCACCCTGTCGGCTTTTTTGCCGTCCTCTGGGCTGGCGGAGCGGTTCAGTCCCGCCACCGCGCCCTGCAGGCGGATAATTTTTTCGATAATGTACCGGTCGCCCAGGGGATCGTGCAGCAGCTTTGCGCCGCCCCAGAGCTGGCCCAGGGACAAAGTCATCTCCCCTGCTCCGGCCTCCAGTACCGGATAGATCGTACCGCGGTCATATACCAGGGCCTCCCGGCGGATGGCATAGCCATGCTCCATCAGGAAACGCCGCAACTCCTCCGCCCGGGTGTGGGGGGCGAGCAGCAGGGTGTGACGCCCGTCCGCCGTCCAGGGCGCCTCCGCCAGAATGGAGGCGATGTTCTCGCCGCCCATCCCCGCGATGACGATGGTCTCCGCCTCGTCGGCCCCAATGCCCGACAGGCCGTCTCCCAGCCGGTAGTCGATGCCGTCCGCGCCGTAGGCCCGGCCGGTCTCCTTCGCCCGCTCCAGGGGACCCTTCCGCAGATCACTGGCGATGGCGGAGCGCACCCGTCCGTGGAGCCGCAGCCACACTGGCAGGTGACCGTGATCCGTACCCACGTCAGCCAGGGACGTGCCCTGGGGCACCCACTGGGCCAACAGCGCCAGGCGGGGGGACAATTCCAGTTGTTTTGTCATGGTGACCCTCCCTTCCGCGCGCCGCGCCTGATGTCACAGGCGACAATCTGAGGACGCATACGGTGTCCCCGTATGCGTCCCGCGTTTTCTCAACTTACTGGGCCTTGTTGGCTTCCTCGTTCACCAGAGCCAGCAGCTTGTCCACATCCACGCCGTGGACCATGCAGGCCTCCTCCACGGTCTCGCCCCGGGAAGAGGGGCAGCCCAGGCAGTGCATGCCGATGGACAGGAAGATGGGCGCGGTCTGGGGAGCGATATCCAGGATATCACCAATGATGGTGTCCTTCGTAATGTTGATCATAGGTTCTGTTCCTCCAATCAAAAATTCACGGTGGTATTATACGCTATCCTACGGCTGAATTCAATAGAAAATCCAAGAAAATGCTGGCTTTTTCCACAAAGATATGAAAAAGCGGCGTCCGCAATGGACGCCGCTCTTTGCAAGAGACAAAAACTGAAACGTTTTGTTATCTCTGCTGCTCGCGCATCTTGGCGAAGCACTCGCTGCAGTAAACAGGACGGTCAGACTTAGGCTCAAAGGGAACCTTGGCCTCGCCGCCGCAGGCAGCGCAGACAGCGGTGAAGTACTCGCGAGGGCCGCGGGCGGCATTCTTGCGAGCGTCACGGCAGGCCTTGCAGCGCTGGGGCTCGTTCTGGAAGCCGCGCTCAGCGTAGAACTCCTGCTCACCGGCGGTGAACACGAACTCCTGACCGCACTCTTTGCACACTAAAGTCTTGTCTTCGTACATGATTTTACCCTCTCTTTGAAAAGAAAAATATATTGCGTTCAGCTGTCGCTGAGATCGCCGGAAAGTAGGTGCTGTGCCACCTTGCGCCGGATGCGCTGCACAGCGTTGTCCACGGACTTTGGGGGCTTGCCGACAATGTCGGCGATTTCCCTGCACGAAAGGCCGTCTAAATAGTACCCCAAAATCTTCGCTTCAAATTCGGACAACTGTTTCCGGACAGCGGCTAAGAGGGCTGCTGTGTGTTCCCTGTCGATCAGGAAATCTTCGGGATCGCGCTGCGCCAAGCTACTGGTACCAGAGGTGTAGGAATTGCTGTCAAAGTCAGGAGTATTGAGAGAAATCGACTGATTCAGCGCTTTGTGTTTATCCCGCGCCGAAGCACGGAGGACGGAATACAGCCGATTGCGTATACAAATCTCCGCGAAAGTCCGAAAGGACGCCGCCTTGTCGGGGGCGAATTCCCGGACCGCCTTGATGAGCGCCACCATTCCCTCCTGGGTCAAATCTTCGCTGTCCCCTCCCGCCAGGAAAAACGGACGGGCGCAGGTGCGGACCAGACGGGTATACCGGGTGACCAGAGTTTCCTCCGCCACGCGGTCACCGGCGGCAGCCATGGAGCACAAGGTCTCATCCGGCAGCTCCGCCAGGATCGGTGATAAATTCTCATCGAAATTGTACATATCGTATTATACCTGTCTATCTTATGAAATGTCAAGGAAATTATTGAATTTGCCCGGAATTTTTTTCAAAATCCCCTCATTTTTATGCCAACCTTACCAAAATCGTCTTTTCTCTTCCCTTCTTCACCGGGAAGGCCGCGCTTCACGGCGGAAAACATCAGAGGGTGAGCTGCTCCATGGGGCTCTCCGGCACGGCTCCGCCGGGGATGGCCCGGTGCAGGTGCTGGTAGGCCTTCTGAGTCACGCACCGCCCCCGGGGCGTCCGGGTCAGGAAGCCCAGCTGCATCAGGTACGGCTCGTACACATCCTCCAGCGTCACGGACTCCTCGCCGATGGTGGCGGCCAGGGTCTCCAGGCCCACGGGGCCGCCGTTATAGTTGTCGATGATGGCGCCCAGCATCCGGCGGTCCACCGGGTCCAGGCCCAGATGGTCGATCTCCAGGGCGCACAGGGCCTCGTCCGCCACATCCTTGCGGATGACGCCGTCGGCCTTCACCTGGGCGAAGTCCCGGACACGGCGGAGCATCCGGTTGGCGATACGGGGCGTGCCCCGGCTGCGGCGGGCGATCTCATAGGCGCCCTCCGGGACAATGTCCACGTTCAGGATGCCCGCGCTTCGGGTCACGATCTTCGCCAGCTCCTCCGGGGTGTACAGCTCCAGCCGCAGCGTCACGCCGAAGCGGTCCCGCAGCGGCGCGGACAGCTGGCCCGCCCGGGTGGTGGCGCCGATGAGGGTGAATTTGGGCAGGTCCAGCCGGATGGAGTTGGCGGAAGGCCCCTTGCCCACGATGATGTCCAGGGCGTAATCCTCCATGGCGGGGTAGAGAATTTCCTCCACGGAGCGGTTCAGCCGGTGGATCTCGTCCACGAACAGGATGTCGCCCTCGTTGAGGTTGGTCAGCAGCGCCGCCAGGTCGCCGGGCTTTTCGATGGCGGGGCCGGAGGTAATGCGGATGCCCGCCCCCATCTCCTGGGCGATGATGCCCGCCAGGGTGGTTTTGCCCAGGCCCGGAGGGCCGTGGAGCAGGACGTGGTCCAGGGCCTCCTCCCGCTTCCGGGCGGCCTGGATGAAGATCGCCAGGTTCTCCTTCGCCTTCTCCTGGCCGATGTACTCCGTCAGGGTCTTGGGGCGTAGGGAGCTTTCCTGGGCGTCCTCCGCCAGGAAGGTCTTGGCCACAATGGGCTCCTCGTAAATATCATTTCCAAAGTCGATGCTCAAAATGTCACTTCCTTATTTGGGCGTCATCTGCCGGGATGGAACATCACCCACATCAATAGCATATCTGCTGCGAAGGAGACAGCTAAAAATATCATCCAGCCCCGCAGCCATTCCACCAGTTCCCGCTTTCGTTTCTCTTCATCTTCGTATAGCCCTTCTGCCTTGTCCCTTCGGTGCAGCTCTGCCAATTCCTGGAGCCTTGGAAGATAGCCCAGAAAAACCACGATCATCCCGAATAATGTTATCACGGCTTCACCATCTTCTTCAAACTCTGCCGGATAATTTCTTCAAGCGGCAGGTTCTCCACGTCCACGCCCTTCAGGGCCATCTGGACCTCCTGGCTGGAATAACCCAGTACCGCCAGGGCCTGGGCGGCTTCTGTTGCCTTGCTGGTGAACAGCTGCGCCGCCGGGGCGCCCTTGCCGCCGGAGAAATCCAGTCCCCCGGCCGCCGACTCTTTCGCCATCTTGTCCTTCAGTTCCAGGATGATGCGCTGGGCGATCTTCTTGCCGATGCCCGGCGCCGCCGTCAGGGATTTTTCGTCTCCTGTGACGATGGCCATGGCCAGGCTCTCCGGCGTGCCGGAGGACAGGATGGCCAGGGCGGCCTTGGGCCCCACACCGGACACGCTGATGAGCAGCTTAAAACTGTTCAGCTCGTTCTGGGTAGCGAAGCCATACAGCTCGAAGATGCCCTCGCCCACGTTCAGGTAGGTATACAGCTTTCCCCGCTGGCCCTTTTTCAGCGACGCCAGGGTGTTGTTGGTGGTCTTGCAGGCGTAGCCCACGCCGCCGCAGTCGATGACCGCAAGATACGGCAGGATCTCCGCCACGGTGCCGTCCAGATAGTAAAACATATCGTCTCTCCTTATACCGTCTCTTTCACATCCACCATCTGAGGCAGCCGTGAAGTAAAACTCCTTGCATGGCACAGGGCCAGAGCCAGTGCGTCCGCCGCGTCGTCCGGCCGGGGGACAGCCTTCAGCTTCAAAAGCCGCTTCGTCATGTCCATCACCTGGCGCTTCTCCGCCTTGCCGTAGCCCGTTACCGCCAGCTTCACTTGGGAGGGCGTGTACTCGTACAGCGGGATGCCGCACTTCTCGGCGGCGTACAGGATGACGCCCCGTCCGTGGGCCACGGCGATGCCGGTAGTGATGTTGGTGTTGAAGAACAGTTCCTCGATGGAGATGACGTCGGGCTTCAACTGCCCGATCAGGTCCTCCATGTCCGTGCCGATCTGGTACAGACGCCGGGAAAGGGGCAGGCCCGCCGGGGTGGTAATGGCTCCGTAGGTCACCATATGGACTTGTCCCCGGTCCGCCTCCACCAGGCCGAAGCCGATGGTGGCAAAGCCGGGGTCGATACCCAGGATACGCATGGTACGCCCCTTTCGATTCAGCATATATAAGTATTATATCAAATCCGGGCCGGGAGTGCAACAGAGAAATCAGAACAGATGTACGAAAGAAGCGCCCGCCGTTTGGCGGGCGCTCAGAGGTTATTTGATGGGGATGGTGACAGGGGTGATCTCAGTGGTGGTGCGGGAATAGGTGGGCTGCAGCCAGACCACGTTCTCCTGATACCCCGGCAGGGGCATCATCTCCTCAAAGCAGCCGCTGTCGTCAGTGGTGGTGCCCCGACGGTTGGCCTCGTACTGGTTCCCCGCCTCGTCATAGAAGGTGGAGTACCAGACCTGGTGGGTGTGGTTTTCCTCCCGCTTCTTCACTCGGAAGGACAGAACCCAGCCGCCGTCCCGCTTTTCGGCGCTCCGGAAGGTGACGCCCTCCGGCAGCCTCTCCGCTGTCCGGTTCGCCAGGTCCACCCGGACCCGCTCCATGTCCTTGTCCAGCCACTCCGCCCCGGTGATGTGGAGGGTCAGATGCTCACTGTCGGCAAAGTATGGGCTCTCCAGCCGGAAAGAAACATAGGCAGGAGAATCCTCGCTGCCGCTGGCGGAGACACCGTTGGAGATGGGCTCAAACCGCTCTCCGTCCTCGTTTTCCAGATAGAATTCCAGGCCCTTCAGCCAGGCAGTGTTGGCCGGGTCGTCGGCCACGTTTACCCGTACGTGGGTGGGATAGACCTCCACCTCCGTCACCGTCAGGGACTGACCGTCCAGGTCAAAGGTTTGGTTGACGGGGACCATCTCACCCTTGGCGGTAAACTCCGGGTCAAATTCCAAATCAAACGTGAACTCCGCCAGATAGTCCGGCTCCTCCTCTTCCACCGGCTCCAGCATTTCATCCTCGTAGGACTTTATGGGCGCTTCCGCCGGCCAGTCCGGCTCCACCCAGGTAGTGACGCCGAAGGTCATGGTGAAGCTGTCGGGCACATTGTTGTCACCGTAGTCCAGGGTGTAGTTCAGCAGGGTCCCGGGGGGCTGATTCCAGCTGCTGCCGATGGTGGAGCAGACCTGCTCCGGCTCATAGCGGGGCATCTCAGCGTTGAGGTTGTCGTAGTCATCCGAATCCAGGGTGAAAAAGATATTCAGCTGCTTCTGGTCCACGATGACGTACTCGACGGTGGCGGTGATGCCGTTCACCGTCTGGCTCTTCCCGATGGGCTGGACGTACTCATTTTCCACGGCGGCGGAGAGGGACGGCGACCAGGAAACGGCCTTCGCCAGTTCCCGCAGTACCGGGATATTCCCGCAGGCCCGGGCAAAGGGCACGGACAAGTTCACCAGCAGCACGAAACAGGCGAAACAGGCCGCAAGACTGCCGCAGAAAACGGCCCAGGCCCGCCGCTTTTTCCGTGAAGTGCTTTCCCTTTTCAGTGCTTTTTGCACAGTATTTCCCAGTTCTTTCGGGCTCTGCTCCAACTCCACCAGCAGGGCATGGTACTCCTCGTTCCGGTTCATGCGTCTCCCTCCTCTCCCAGTTCCAGTCTCAACAGTGCCAGGGCTTTCCTCTGGCGGGTAGCCACTGTCCCCTGGGGAATGTCCAGGGCCCGGGCGGTCTCGGCCTGGGTGTACCCGGTGAAAAAGCGCAGGATGATGACAGCCCGCAGGTCCTCCGGCAGATGGCAGATTGCCTCTTTCAGCGGCAGGTGGTCGTACGCGTCCGGCCCGGCGGTATCCGGCAGCGGCGCATCTCCCGAAAACCGCTTCCGGCGGCGCAGCTCCGTGTGGCACTCGTTCAGCAGGATGCGGGTGAGCCAGGTCTCGAAGTATTCCGGCT
Source organism: uncultured Clostridia bacterium (assembly GCA_945862785.1). Classification (GTDB taxonomy): domain Bacteria; phylum Bacillota; class Clostridia; order Oscillospirales; family Oscillospiraceae; genus Oscillibacter. Next base: position 29,831 of record CAMAZB010000001.1, read on the forward strand.
GGCGCAGCTTCTTTAATGCCCGCAGGGCCTGATACACCGCCTCATCCACCGCCTCCAGGGCGTCGGCCTCGCTGCCCAGGTAGAGGTACGCGGTGCGGTACAGCCGCTGCCGGATCGCCTCTGTGCGGGCGGCAAATTCTTCATGGTCCACGGCTCCCCCTCCTTTCTGTCTGTTAGAGTCTTTGAGGTAGGTTTTTGTTTTTGGGAAGCAAAGAATTTTTGCAAAAAATCAGCACAACACAAAAAAAGTCCCGGCCAGGGCGTGTACCTGGACGGGACACCACTGCCCCTGGACAACCGTGGCCAGGGCCGCCTTTGCCGCGCAAAGGCGAGGGGGTTCAGTGGAGGCGGGCTCTGCCCGCCGGAACGTCTAAGGGGGACGCCAGTCCCCCTTGGAGTTAAGCTCTCGGGTGCGCTTTTTGATAGACGTCTTTCAGCTGCCGCTTTACCACGTGGGTATAGATCTGCGTGGAGGAAATATCCGCGTGGCCCAGCATCTCCTGAATGGAGCGCAGGTCCGCGCCGTTTTCCAGCAGATGGACGGCAAAGGAGTGGCGGAGGGTGTGGGGCGTGATGTCCTTCTCGATACCAGCCTTCTCCTGATAGTGCTTGATGATCTTCCAGAAGCCCTGGCGGCTCATGCGCTCACCGTTCATGTTCACGAACAGGGCCGTCTCCCCGCTGTCGGCAATGAGCTGGGGCCGGATGTTCTTCACATAGTCGGTCAGGGCTTTCACGGCGGTGTGGTACAGGGGGATGATCCGCTCCTTGCCCCGGCTGGCGCAGCGGATGAAGCCCGCGGCCAGGTTCAGGTCATCCAGGTCCAGGGAGATCAGCTCGCTGACCCGGATGCCGGTGGCGTACAGCAGCTCCAGCATGGCGTGGTCCCGGAAACCCTTGGCGTCCACGCATTGGGGCTGCTCCAAAAACAGCTCCACTTCCTTGGAGGTCAATATCTCCGGGTATTTCCGCTCCACCTTGGCCGAAGCGATGCCCTTGGCGGGATTGACTGTTATGTCGCCCTGGGCGATCAGGAATTGATAAAAGGATTTGACCGAGGCCAGAAACCGGGTCACGGAGGCGGCGGACTTGCCGCGCCCCTGCATCCAGCTCATATAGCTCTGCACCATTTCGCCCGTGGCGTCCCGCAAAGAAACGTCCTCGTAATTCTGCAGATACTCCGCGAACTGGGTCACGTCCCTCAGATAGGAACTGATGGTGTTCTGGGAGGCGTGCTTCTCCTCCGCCAGATATGCGCCGTAGCGTTTGATGTCATCTCTCTCCAGGAGGATCTCCTCCCCTCTCTCAGCATTCAAACAAACATATGCTCCAGCAGGAACCGCAGGATACGCGGCCCGCAGAGCAGGTCCACACACAGAGCCAGCGCCAGCACCGCGCCGCAGACCGCCAGCCGGCGCCAGTACTCCCGGCCATAGGTCACAGCGGCCACCCGCCGTCCTCTCCCAAAGGACAGACTGGCCAGGGCGCCGGAAGTCCCCAGGGCGGGGACAGCCAGCCAAAAATAGCAAGGCAGCGTCACCGCGCACCGCAGACCGAACACGCCGATGGCCAGCAGCACTCCGTCCGCCCCGAAAGCCGCTGTGAAGCAGCTCACGGAAAAGGACAGAAAAAAACCAAAAGCCACCGCGCTCAGCGGCAGCAGCAGCACGCCAATGGACGCGAAGCCCAGCAGAAACGCCAGCAGCGGATAACGTCCGTACAGCACCACCGCCGCCCACAGGGAGGCAGGCGTTGCCCCGCCGTCTCCGAGCGTCAGATAGTCTTTCAGATAGCAGCTCAGCTCCCGGCCCGTCTCATCCGGCACCCGGCCAGCAAGAACCTGTCCCAAACAGACGCCGCCGAAAAAACAGGCCGCCAGAAACAGCAGGCGCGGCAGAAATGAGGGCTGTCCGCCTTTGCTGCGCGTTTTCCACTTCAAACCGCCTCACCTCGCTCCATCCTATGTCCCGGGGCGGCGGTCTATGACACGCTGGTTAACGTAAACCTGGTACTCAATAAATATAGTGCAATTTACCAAATTTATCAAGGAATTTACCTGAAAAACAAGTTTTTTGTAAGTTATGACAAAATGTTATGTAAACATATTTATGTTAACCGCTTAAACCTACAAAGCAGAGAGTTCCCTTTCCCCTTCCGAAAAGCCCACATTTAGGGGGAAGCCTTCATGCGGCAGCCTATATCTGCCGTCTCCTCTCTCCTCCCCGCGGCAAAAGGGCGCGTTTCAAAAAGGCCGCCGCAAAAAGCGGCGGTCTCTCAAAATTTGTGGAATTTCACAATGTATTTTTTGCCGCAGGTCCACAGCCGCCCGCAGCGCATCGGCCTTATTTGAATCTCGATGCATGATTTACGCGCTTCCCTTTCTTGCTGCGGCCCCGCCGGCTCCCGGCCAGAACTCCCGCCAGCAGGCCGCCCGCCAGAGCGCCCAGCAGCAGGACCCCCCCTCGGCCCATCCAGGTGATGCCCTGCCAGCAGCCGGCGCCCACCGCCAGCAGCACGCCGGCAAAGCACCCCGAGACCGCCATCCCCGCCGGCAAAGGCGGCAGGGCCGGAACCGCCAGCAGGCCTCCGCACAGGGCGGACGCCACGCACAGCACCATCAGCACCGGGAAACCGGCTCTCTCCGGCACAGCACCCTTGACCATCAGCAGAGCCAGCAGGGCCGTTCCGCACAGGTACAACGCCAATGCCGCCAGCACACCTCTCGCCACGCCTTTCCAGGGCGCGGCCTTTCCTCCTTTTGCCATAAAAAAGCCTCCCTTGCAACACGCTCGTTACTGGAGCATATTCCAAGGGAGGTCCCATTTATGCTATTGCGCCGAAATCACTTTTCCTCGGCAGTCTCGACAGTCTGGGCAGTCTCAGCCGCCTCGTCCTTCTTCTCTTCCTTCTTGCCTTCCTTCTTGGGCTCCTCAGGCTGCTCGCCGGTCTGGACGCCCACAGAGGACACAGCCCACTTGGTCAACTCCATGCGGACCCGGTCATCGCTGGTCTCGATCACAATGGTATCCTTGTTCACATGAACGATCTTTCCCACGATGCCGCCGATGGTGGTGACGGTGTCGCCCTTCTTCAGGCCGTCACGCATCTCCTGGGCCTTCTTCTTCCGCTTGTTCTCGGGACGGATCATGAGGAAATACATGATCGCGAACATCAGAACGATCATAATGATCATGGAACTACCTTCTGCACCCATATCAAAAAACTCCTTTTCCTTTGTAAATTTCACAAATACAGAATGATAACATTATAACAGAGTTCAATTATTTTGCAAGAACTTTCTTTTCGGGACTCTTCCCCTTTACTGCGCCCGTTTTTCCAGCTCTCCGCTGTACCGGGCACGGAAGTCCGCGAAGGTCCCCTCGTCCAGAGCCCGGCGGATCTTCGCCATCAGGTCGTTGTAGAAATACAGATTGTGGAGCACCGCCAGCCGCAGGGCCAGCACCTCGTCAGCCTTGAACAGGTGCCGCAGGTAGGCCCGGGAGTAATTCCGGCACACCGGGCAGTTGCAACTCTCACTGACAGGCCGGTCATCGGTCTGGTACTTCTCGTTCAGGATGTTGACGGTCCCCTCCCAGGTGAACAGCTTGCCGTGGCGGCCGTTGCGGGAGGGCATGACGCAGTCGAAGAAGTCCACGCCCCGGCTGACAGCCTCGATAATGTTGCTGGGGGTACCCACGCCCATGAGATACCGGGGTTTTTCCGGGGGCATGTGAGGCTCCACCACGTCGATCATCTCGTACATGACCTCGGCAGGCTCGCCAACCGCCAGGCCGCCGATGGCGAAGCCGTCGCAGTCGATCTTGGCGATCTGCTGCATGTGCCAGGCCCGCAGGTCGGCAAACGTCGCGCCCTGGTTGATGCCGAAGAGCATCTGCCTGGGGTTCACCGTATCCGGCAGACTGTTGAGGCGGTCGTGCTCTGCCTTGCACCGCTCCAGCCAGCGCAGAGTCCGCTCACAGCTGGCCTTGGCGTACTCATAGGGAGCGGGGTTCTCCACGCACTCGTCGAAGGCCATGGCGATGTCGCTGCCCAGATTGGACTGGATCTGCATGGACTCCTCGGGGCCCATGAAAATCTTGTGCCCATCGATGTGGGAGGCGAAATACACGCCCTCCTCCTTGATCTTCCGCAAAGACGCCAGGGAAAACACCTGGAACCCGCCGGAGTCCGTCAGGATAGGGCCGTCCCAGTTCATGAACTTGTGAAGGCCTCCCATCTGCCGCACGATCTTATCGCCGGGACGCAGGTGCAGATGGTAGGTGTTGCTCAGCTCGATCTGGCAGCCCACTTCTTTCAAATCGTGGGCGGAGACGCCGCCCTTGATGGCGGCCTGGGTGCCCACGTTCATGAAAACCGGCGTCTGGACGGTACCGCCGTGGGCGCAGGAAAATTCGCCGCGCCGGGCACGGCCTTCGGTTTTGAGTACTTTGAACATATTTCTTCTCGTTTCTTATACTAATTTTAATAAAACAATTGCATCGTTTGTTTTGATGAAAGAATCGTATTACGTTTTTACGCGGTCAAAAAGGCCCGCAACTCCGCCTTCCGCTCCGGGGACAGGTCCTTCTTGGGGGATGCCCGCATCGGCTCCCGCCAGGGCGGTGAGCTGGTGGAGACAGGCACCGCTGTCCACCCGGGCCCGGATACGGAGCCAGGCCTCACAGGCACCCACGGCCCGCAGCTCCTCCGGAGTGTTGATGTCCACCCGGCGCAGGTTGTCCGCCAGGACGGGGCCGATATTGGGCAGGTCTGTCAGTTCCATGCCGCACCTCCCATGATGTGCTGTTTGTATTATAATACACCGGCCCGGCAGGCGCAAGACGGAAAAGCAGAGCCTTTCACCGTTCGGCAAACCGGAATTCATCACTCTTGGAAATAAAATAATTCTTCAAATTTCTTGTTCAAGGCGATACACAATATCAGCGCCAGCTTGGCGGTAGGGTTAAACTGCCCGGTTTCAATTGAACTAATCGTATTTCTGGATACACCGACCATTTCAGCCAACTGTGTTTGCGACATACCAGACTGCGCCCGTGCTTCTTTCAACCTGTTTTTCAGTATTAATTCATCATTCATCTGTTTATCCCACCAGTCTGATTAGAAACAATACGGCAAATATGATAAACAACACAGTATAAAGGACTGCAACCCATAATTCGTGCTTACTGTGAAGTTTTACATATTTTACTATGAAGGTCGTAGCCAAAATACTGAAATAAATCATCCAGCTTTCAAAGCTGATTGCGTCAGTAAAAATCACTTGCAGAATTGCCGCAATACAGCATACAAGCATCCCGACCTTGGCCGCAATTTTACCGGCAGCAGCCATTACATACTGCTCCATCTCGTCGGGACCTTGATTCTCCCGTCTGCTCTTTTCAAGAATATCGTCTTTGTTCATGGAATAGCCTCCTTGCCAAGTTTTATTGGCATTATTATAGCGATGCCAAGTATTCTTGTCAATACATTTTACCAAGTTTTCTTTGCAAAAAGACAGCCAGTTATTCACTGGCTGTCTTGCGTAAATTTCGATTTGTCACGTTCATGATACTACATGATGGAACTCTCCACAACAAAGATAGCCAGTGGAATCGACCAAAGTTTTCTATCAGGCAAAATGGCAAAAGAAGCACGCATGCGCCGCGGAATTTCCGCTCCTGGCAAAAACCGCCCGCCCCGGGGCTGGGGCAGGCGGTTGGTTCAGGCGGATTCCTCCGCCGGATTCACATGTACCATGCAGTGCTTCACCTGGGGGAACTGGGCCTCCAGGGCATCGTGGACGGCCTGAGCGGTGGCGTGGGTCACCTTCAGGGGCAGGTCGCCGTCAGCCCGGATCTCCACGTCCACATATACCCGGTCGCCAAACAGGCGGGTATTCAGGGTGTCCAGGCCCAGTACGCCGGGCTGGGACAGGACGGATTCCGCCATCTCCTGCACCAGAGCAGGCGGGCAGGCGTGGTCGGTCATCTTCCCCAAGGCGTCCGCCAGGATGTCCCAGGCGGCCTTCAGGATGAACAGGCAGATGACCACGCTGGCCACGGGGTCCAGAGCCGGAAAGCCCAGCCGGGCGCCCAGGATGCCCGCGAAGCTGCCTACGGAGGACAGCGCGTCGGAGCGGTGGTGCCAAGCCTCCGCCTTCAGGGCGCTGGAGTCGATCTTCTTCGCCGCCAGCCAGGTGTACCAGAACATGGCCTCCTTCACCACGATGGAGACAGCGGCTGCAATCAGGGCCAGCGTCCCGGGTATCAGCAGTTCCTCACCACCGGTGATCTTCCGGATGCCGCTCAAGCCGATGCCAAAGCCCGTGGCGGCCAGAATCACACCCAGGATCAGCGCCGCCACGCACTCCAACCGCTCGTGACCGTAGGGATGGTCCCGGTCGGCGTCCCGGCCCGCCAGCTTCACGCCCAAAATGACGATGAAGGTAGCCAGCACATCAGACGCGGAGTGGACAGCGTCGGAGATCATGGCGCCGGAGTGAGCCACAAAGCCCGCCACGAACTTGAAGCCCGCCAGAACCAGGTTGATGATGATGGTGACCGTGGATACATTGACTGCGATTTTTTCATGCTGTTTGGGGTCCATAAGTTACCTCCCGAAATGTATTTGGCAGATAGCTCTATGGCACTTCATCGGTGACATCCTGTTCCGCGAAAAAGAGTGCAAAACTTCATGTGCAGAAGGGTGTACCGATAAGTGTCGGAAAGCACTGTTGTGCATGAAGTTTTTTGTGCATCATTTCCTGTTGCCCCACAAGGGGCGAGGAAATTGCACATCCATCATTTTTTGCTATGCCTTTGCATAGCAAAAAAGCACACCCGCAGCACAGGTAGCACTGTCCCGCAGATGTGTTTCATCCGCTGCCGCGCAAGGCGGCCCGACGCACAGGCTTTCTGGCCTGTCGTCTGCTCAGTTTGTACTGTTGTCCGGCGCTTTTCCAAGAAAAGCGTGATGCAGTGCAAAGAGGGTTATCCATACCTTAGCATATGCAAAAACGGCTGTCAAGTTGTTTCGCAAACGTTTGTATATGCTAACTTTGAATTTTTTATAAAAAAGAATTCCCACCCGGGACAGGTGGGAATTCCCTGGAAAGTTTTGTCAAGAAATGAACATCGCATCTCCGAAGCTGAAGAAGCGGTACCGCTCCTTCACCGCCTCCTGATATGCCGCCAGGACATGCTCGCGGCCTGCGAAAGCGGACACCAGCATAATGAGGGTGCTCTCCGGCAGGTGGAAGTTGGTCACCAGGCCGTCCATCACCTTGAACTTGTAGCCAGGATAGATATAGATGCTGGTCCAGCCGCCTTTGGCCTCCATGTGGCCGTCCTCCGCCGCCCAGCTCTCCAGCGTCCGGCAGGAAGTGGTGCCCACGCAGATGACCCGCCCGCCGTTGGCTTTGGTTCGGTTGATGAGGTCCGCCGTCTCCTGGGAGATGACGCAGTACTCGCTGTGCATCTCGTGGTCGGTGATCTCCTCCTCCTTCACGGGGCGGAAGGTACCCAGGCCCACATGGAGGGTCACATACCCGATGCCCACGCCCTTGGCTGCGATCTTCTCCAGCAGCTCCGGGGTGAAGTGCAGGCCCGCCGTGGGGGCCGCCGCGCTGCCCAGGACCTTGGAGTAGACGGTCTGATACCGCTCCTGGTCCTGCAGCTCCTCCTTGATATAGGGCGGCAGGGGCATTTTGCCCAGGTGCTCCAGCACCTCCAGGAAGATGCCCTCGTAGTCGAAGCGCACCATCCGGTTGCCGTCGGGCAGCTCCTCCACCACCTCGGCGGTCAGTTCCCCGTTGCCGAAGCGCAGCTTCGCCCCTGTACGCATCTTCCGGCCCGGGCGCACCAGGCACTCCCAGGTCTTGTTGCCCCGGTCGATCAGCAGCAGCACCTCGCAGGCGCCGCCGCCGGGCAGCCTCTGGCCCAGCAGGCGGGCGGGCAGCACCCGGGAGTCGTTCAGAATCAGGCAGTCGCCGGGATTCAGAAAGTCCGGCAGCTCGTAGAAGTGATGGTGACCGGTCTCCCCTGTCTTCCGGTCCAGCGTCATCAGGCGGGAGGTGTCCCGCTTGTCCAGGGGCGTCTGGGCGATCAGCTCCTGGGGAAGGTCATAGTAAAAATCGCTTGTTTTCATGGTACTCCTGTTCTCACCGGATGGTGATGTCCGTATAATAGAATTTGAGGATCTCCTCATAATCATAACCGTCCTCGGCCATGGCTTTGGCGCCGTACTGGCTCATGCCCACATTGTGGCCTCTTCCGGTACCTGTAATGGTAAAGGTGCCGTCCTTGGAGGTGGTAGGCTTCGCGCTTCCCCCAGACGCCGAAACAACGGAAACGCCGGAGGATGTGATGATGCTGACGCCGCCCCCGTCCAGCCCGGAAACCTTCCCGCTGCCGGAGATGACGGACACACCGTCCAGCTCACCCAGCACTGTGCTGCCGTTGACCATCACGGAGCCGGTACCGGAGGGCCCGCCGCCGCTGATGGAGAAGCGCAGGCTTTGGACAGACTTTCCATAGGTGCTGCTGTAAAAAATGCTGCGGCAGTTATCACCGCTGGCTGTCACGGTGCCCCGGGTGCCCTCAAAGGTCACTTTCTTCACGTTGCCCACCGGGGTGTACTCCGAGACATAGACGTTCTGCACCGTACCGATGTTCTTGCCGCCGGTCATGGAGGGCTTCTGCTCCAAAATCCATGTCAGCTCATCGGCGGTGTAGGTGACAGACCATCTGTAATTGGGGATACTGATCTGGCTCTCGTAGGGGTCCTTCTTCCCTTTCAGATAGCCCTTGTCGGTACCCCAGACGTTGGCCGCGTCCTCCGTGGCACCGCCGTCGGAGGAGTGGTACACGGCATCCTGCACCAGGTCGCCGTAGTAGTACAGCATCTCCCCCGCCGTCTCCTCCACCGCCGCGTCGCTCGTCTCGGTGGCGGAAGTGCCGCCGCTGCCCTGGCCGTAATAGACCTGGCAGCAGGTGGTATTGCATACGTCGAAGCCGTAGACGGACAGATGCTTGCTGGTCCGGCAGGCATAGGTGCGGGCGCAGACCGCCTGGGCCTTCAGGGCCTCCAGAGGCCAGTTCCCGTTCATCTCATAGGGGATGACACCCTTCACATAGGATTCCAGGTCCAGCACATTATAGACATTCAAATTACCGCCGGTGACTCTGGGATAGGCAAAGGCACCGCCGTATTTGTAACCCTTGAACCATGTGGAGCTCTCTCCCCGCTTTCCCTCCGGCTGCACCGCAAGGTCCAGCATGCCGCCGCAGTCGAACTCAAACAGCACGTCAGTGGTGCGGGTCACCGTCACCATCACGCCGGTGGAGGAGGATCGCTCCGCATAGCCCTCGCCCAGCCGGTCGGCGGCATCCTGGGCCTCGGACTTGGAGCCGTAGCAGCCCACCCGGACCACATATTCCCAGTTCACCCAGGCGGGATAGCCGCCGTAGTCCTCAGCGGCGTCCAGAGCGGTCTCATAGTCCCGAAAACCGTCGATCTGGACATGCCAGGGGCCCAGGTACTCCCCGCCGCCGTCGGAGGAATATGTACCGCTGCCGCCCATATAAATATCACCGGCAGCAGTCATGGAGATGGCAGTTTCCTCCGTCCAGCCCACGGACTCAAATTTCCTATCCTCGTCGAACCAGCCGAACTCGAAGCCCTTGCCCAGCGCGTTCTCCAGATTGGCGGAGAACATGGCCGAGGAGCCGTACCGCAGGCCCACAATGACGGTATCGTTGGACACGGCGGACGCCGAAACAGCGCTCAAGGCGAAAAATGTCACAACAAAGAGCAGCATCAGCAGTTTCTTTTTCATGGAACCTCCCAATATCCGCCGCCTTGACGGCAGGCGCAAAGCATGGTACTATACATGCAAGATACAAATGTCCGTCTCACAAGCACAGTCTGTGAGCTTTTATGTTTACCTCATTATAGTACAAACCGAGGACACGTTCAACAAAAATCGGCGGAAAACCTGTTCATTTTCAGATTCCGCCATATCACAGCAGGAGGAGATTCTTATGAAACAGTACAAAGTCGGCATCATCGGAGGCACGGGCATGGTGGGCCAGCGCTTCATCACCCTGATGGAAAATCACCCCTGGTTCCAGCTTACCGCCATCGCCGCCAGCGCCCGCAGCGCCGGCAAGACCTACGAGGAGGCCGTGGAGGGCCGCTGGGCGCTGGACATCCCCATGCCCGAGGAGGCCAAGAAGATCGTGGTGCTGGACGCCGAGGCCGACGCCGAGAAGATGGCGGAGCTGGTGGACTTCTGCTTCTGCGCCGTGGATATGAAGAAGGAAGAGATCCGCGCCCTGGAGGAAAAGTACGCCAAGCTGGAGTGCCCCATCGTCTCCAACAACTCCGCCAACCGCTGGACCGACGACGTGCCCATGGTGGTGCCGGAGATCAACGCCGACCACATCGCCATCATCGACGCGCAGCGCAAGCGCCTGGGCACCAAGCGGGGCTTCGTGGCGGTCAAATCCAACTGCTCCCTCCAGAGCTATGTCCCCGCCCTGCATCCCCTGCTGAAATACGGTCTGGACAAGGCGCTGGTCTGCACCTATCAGGCCATCTCCGGCGCGGGCAAGACCTTCCAGCGCTGGCCTGAGATGGTGGACAACTGCATCCCCTACATCGGCGGCGAGGAGGAAAAGAGCGAGCAGGAGCCTCTGAAGCTGTGGGGCCACATCGAGGGCGACAAGATCGTCAAGGCGGAAGGGCCCTCCATCACCGCCCAGTGCTTCCGGGTGGCCTGCCAGGACGGCCACATGGCCGCCGTGTTCATGAAGTTCAAGGACGGCCAGAAGCCCTCCATGGAGCAAATCAAGGCTGACTGGGCCGCTTTCCGGGGCCCCGCCCAGGAACTGGAGCTGCCCTCCGCCCCCAAGCAGTTCCTCCACTATTTTGAGGAGGAGAACCGTCCCCAGACCCGTCTGGACCGAAATCTGGAGCACGGCATGGCGGTGTCCATCGGCCGTCTGCGGCCCGACACCCAGTACGACTACAAGTTCGTCTGCCTGAGCCACAACACCCTGCGGGGCGCCGCCGGCGGCGCGGTGCTCCTGGCCGAGCTGCTGTGCAAAAAGGGTTACATTGAGGCGAAGTAAGCGCTACATACTCCATCACGAAGGAAAGAGGATGCCCGATCCGGGCATCCTCTTTTTTCATAAGCAGGACAGGTTTTGCATGGTTTTTCGCACATTTTCCGATGATACTGCATAAAGTAATCCTGTACAATTTGTGTCAACGCGAAAAATTCCGGACTGTATAGGAGGTACGATATGCGGAATCCCATTTTTACCGGTTCCGGCACAGCCATCGTCACGCCCTTCCGCAACGGCACCGTGGATCTGAATGCCTTTGGGCGTCTGCTGGACTTCCAGATCTCCGGCGGGACCGACGCCATCATCGTCTGCGGTACCACGGGCGAGGCCAGCACCATGACCTACGGTGAGCGGATGCGGACCATCGAATACTGTGTGGATCATGTGAACGGCCGGGTGCCGGTCATCGCCGGCAGCGGCTCCAACGCCACATCCAACGCCATCGCCCTCAGCCGGGACGCGGAGCGGGCCGGGGCCGACGGGCTGCTGGTGGTAACGCCATATTACAACAAGGCCACGCAGGCCGGGCTGGTCAGGCACTACACCGCCATCGCCGACGCGGTGACAAAGCCCGTCATCCTCTATGATGTTCCCTCCCGCACCGGCGTCACCATCGCGCCGGAGACCTATGCCCAGCTTTCCAGGCATCCCAATATCAACGGCGTCAAGGAAGCGGGGGGCAATCTCAGCAGCATCCAAAAGACCCGGAACCTCTGTCCCGATGATTTCTCCATCTGGTCCGGCAACGACGACGAGACAGCCGCCATTTGCCTTTTAGGCGGAAAGGGCGTCATTTCCGTAGTGGCCAACGTGGCGCCGGACCGCATGCATCAACTGGTACGGCTGTGCCTTGTGGGCGACTTTGCCGCCGCGGGTAAATTACAGCTTGAGCTGAAAGAACTGTGCGATGCGCTGTTCTGCGAGGTGAACCCCATCCCGGTAAAAACGGCGCTGAATCTGATGGGGATGGAAGCAGGGGACCTGCGCCTGCCCCTGTGCGAGCCCAGTGAGGCCAACCTGGAGCGGATCCGGCGGACGCTGGTAAAATACGGGCTGTTGGAAAACTGAAATACCCCCTGGCGCTCCCGGCCCGAGAACCGTCAGGCACCCGGGAGTCCACGAGAAAGCATCGTAAAATTTTATCGAATTTTTGTTCGATTTCTCTTGACAGGAACGTTTGTTCGAGTTATATTGTGTATAGAACAAAAGTTCTAAAAGGAGGAACATACGATGACTGGTTGGAGCTTTTTCTTTGTTTTGCTGGGTGTTTCCTTTCTTGCCGCCCAACTTTTCCGCATCATCGACGCCATTGAGCGTCCCCATCGCCGGTCCCACAGCCGGGCCATAGCCCGGTAAGTCATGGACGTTCTGGAGAAGCTGACGATCCTGACCGACGCCGCCAAATACGACGCCGCCTGTACCTCCAGCGGCGGTAACCGGACTGCCCGGAAAGGATATATCGGCAACACATCCTCCTCCGTGGCGGGCTGCTGCCACACCTTCTCCGCCGATGGCCGGTGTGTCACGCTGCTGAAAGTGTTGATGACCAACCGCTGCGTCTACGACTGCAAGTACTGCGTCAACCGCCGCAGCAACGACACCCGGCGGGCCGCCTTTACCCCCGAGGAGCTTGCCGACCTGACCATCAACTTTTACCGGCGGAACTATATCGAGGGCCTGTTTCTCTCCTCCGGCGTGTTCCGGAGCCCGGACTATACCACGGAGCTGATGATCAAGGCCCTGCGGCTCCTGCGGGAGCAGTACCGCTTCAACGGTTATATCCACGCCAAGGCCATCCCCGGCACGGCCCCGGAGCTGGTGGAGCAACTGGGGCTTCTGGCAGACCGTCTCAGCGTCAATATTGAACTGCCGTCCGAAACGGGACTGAAAACCCTGGCGCCGGACAAGACAAAAACCGCCATCCTCTCCCCCATGCGGCAAATCCAGGTCCGGAACCAGCAGAACAAAGAAGAACTGGTAAAATACCGCCACGCGCCCAAATTCGCCCCGGCCGGTCAGAGCACCCAGTTGATCGTGGGGGCTACTCCGGATTCCGACTTTCATATTCTGCGGCTGACCCAGGGGCTGTACGACCGCTACCGCCTGAAACGCGTGTTCTACTCCGCCTATGTGCCGGTGGTGGAGCACGCATTGCTTCCCTCCAAGGACATAAAGCCGCCCCTTCTGCGGGAGCACCGTCTCTACCAGGCGGATTGGCTGCTGCGGTTTTACGGTTTCCGGGCGGAAGAGCTGCTGGACGAGGACCACCAGGATTTTGACCCCAGGGTGGACCCAAAATGCAGCTGGGCGCTGACCCATCTGGATTTTTTTCCTGTGGAGGTCAACACCGCCGATTACGAGTCGCTGCTCCGTGTCCCCGGCGTAGGGGTAGTCTCCGCCAGGCGCATTCTGTCGGCGCGGCGGGCCGGTCCTCTCCACATTGAGAACCTGCCTAAGTTGGGCGTCGTCATGAAGCGCGCGCAGTATTTTCTCACCGCCTCCGGCAAAATGCCAGACGGACTCCGCTTCACCCCGGACAGTCTGCTACGGGGTCTCATCGCCGCAGAGCGGCCTTCCCTACCCCAGCAGGAACTGGTGCAGCTATCCCTCTTTGACACCGCGGTATAGAGCCCGCCTGATCGCATATGATGAACCACGAAATGATATATTTCTATGACGGCAGCTTTGACGGATTTCTCTGCTGCGTCTTTGACAGCTACGCCAACAAAGAAGTCCTCACCGCGATCTCCCGCGATGAGGACTTCATACCTACGCTCTTTGCTTCCCGTGTAATTGTTACTGATAGAAGTCACGCAAACCGTGTATTTAAAAAGGTTGTAAAGGTTTCTCCCTATGCAGCAAATCTTCTGCAAAAAGGCTTCCTGACCTGTATGCCGGAGAAGGAGATCCACCTGTATCACCTGGTGGTCAAGCTGCTGCGGGACGGCCCGGGATTTCTTCGAAACTTCTCTGACGAGACGCTGTTTCCCGTGATCACTGCCGTCCGCCATCTGAACGGAGAGGCCCATCTGCTGAAGGGATTTATTCGTTTTTCCGAGTTGGGCGGCGTTCTGGGCAGCGAGATCGAGCCCAAAAACCGAGTATTACCGGTCCTTCGCAGCCATTTCTGCGCCCGGTACATGAATGACCGTTTTTTCATTTATGACCGCACCCACAAGGAAGCCCTGTTTTACGCCGCCGGAAAAGCCATGATCCGTCCTCTGGAGGATTTTCAAATGGCTCCGCCGGATGACGCAGAAGCGGCGTACCGGGTCCTTTGGAAGCGTTTTTACGATACCATCGCCATCAAAGAGCGGTATAATCCCAAGTGCCGGATGCGGAATATGCCAAAGCGGTACTGGAACACCATGACAGAATTTCAGGACGAAGCTTTTTTCAGGTCCCAAAACTCTCTCGCAGCCGTTCCAGACCCCTCCGCTCCAAACGGGATACCTGCACCTGCGACACCCCCAGGATCCGGGCTGTCTGCTCCTGAGTCAGGCTCTTGAAATACCGAAGCAGAATCGTCATCCGCTCTTTTTCCGGAAGCCGGTCAATGGCTTCCCGCAAGGCGATGCGCTCCACCAGCCCTTCCTCCGGCGCATCCGTGCCCAGGGTGTTTTCCAGTGTCAGCCCATCCGCCATCTCCTGCTGCAAAGACTCCGGCGCATTGGTTGCCAGCTCGATCTGGGCGATGTCTTCCGGGGTGATCCCAGTGGCTTCCGCCAGTTCCGAAAGTACCGGTTCCCGTCCCAGTTCATGTCGGAGCTGCTCTCTTTTGCTGTAAAGCATTTGCGCTTGCCCCCTGGTATTTCGCCCGACTTTGACGGCTCCATCATCCCGCAGAAAGCGCCGAATCTCGCCGGCGATCTTCGGAACGGCATAGGTAGAAAAGCAGGTGCCGTAATCGAAATCAAAACCCTGAATCGCTTTCAAAAAGCCAAGACAGCCAAGCTGATACAGGTCATCGGAATCCACCCCCCGGCCGTAATACCGGCGTACTACGCTCCAGATCAAGCCGTTATTTTCAATGACTGCCTGCTCACAGGCCTCTTTGTCGCCCTCCTGAGCCGCCCGCAGCAGCTCCAGCGTTGTACTCATTTCGTTTTCAGTCTTGCCGCCAGCTTCTTTTTCATTGTGACCGTTGTCCCCCGCCCTGGCACAGACCGGACTGTGAGGTTGTCCATGAAGCTCTCCATGATCGTAAAGCCCATGCCGCTTCGCTCCGCGCCTCCGGTGGTAAACATGGGCTGGCGGGCCTTTTCCACATCCGCGATGCCTCGGCCACGGTCCTTTACCGTCAGTTCCAGCACATTTCCCGGGCAGACGCGCATTTTCAGCGTTACCGTCCCGATTGCGTCCGGATAAGCATGGACGATAGCGTTTGTCACCGCCTCGCTGACCGCTGTCTTGATGTCCTCCAGTTCGTTGAGTGTTGGGTCCATCTGCGCGGTAAAGCACGCCGCTGCGGACCGGGCAAATCCCTCGTTGCTGCTGCGGCTGGGAAATTCCAAAGTTACCTCGTTGATTGCTTTGCTCCTCATTATGTAAACCCTCCTTTATCGAATCGTTACCAGCCGCCCGATCCCGGCGGCATCCAGGACCCGCTTTGCCTGTTCCGGCACATGGCACACCAGGATACTGCCGTCCAAAAGGCGCATTCGCTGCTGCGCCCGCAGGATCAGGGCAATGCCGGAGCTGTCCATGAATGTCACGCCGGTCATGTCCAGCACCAGTTTTTTCGGCAGCGCCGCATCCACCGCCAGCTCCAACTCCCTCATGGCATCTCGGGCACCATGATGATCGATCTCGCCGCTGAGCTCCAGCAGCAGATTTCTGTCCATGCTTTTCGCGTTGATCTCCATATTGACTCCCCTATTACAATAAGTTTTGGTTGGAAGCCCAGCATCCAGCTGGGCTTCTTTCCATCTCGTGCCTAAGCTACAATAAGGGGAGCAGCTGGCTGACCATCACCCCCTTGGGCTTCCATGTCCGTTAGAAAGACTGTCAGCCATCCCCTTGTTGCAGCGTTCGATTTGAGCAGGTTGAGCCATAGAGTTCGCGTCACCCAATAGATTGAATCGGCAGCGAGAAAAAGATGGATTCCGGTTGCAGATTTGTATGGGAGGCAGATACATGAACTCTGTTGGCATCGACGTTTCCAAAGGCAGAAGCACGGTTGCAGCTATGCGTCCCTTTGGAGAAGTCGTCATCTCACCCTTTGAAGTATGTCACACCGACAGTGAACTGAGCGAGCTGGCAAGGCGGCTCAAAAGCCTGGACGGTGAGACGCGCGTAGTCATGGAGGCCACAGGAAATTACCATTTGCCAGTAGCTCAGGCACTCCATGATGCGGGACTATATGTTTCCGTTGTCAATGCAAAGCTGGTGCATAGCTACGGGAACAACGAGTTGAGGCGAGTCAAGACCGACAAGAAAGACGCTGTAAAGCTGGCAAACTATGGCCTTGACCGCTGGCTTTCCTTGCCGAGATACATCCCGGAGGAGAATACCCGGTTGCTGCTGAAGAACTGCTATCGGGGCAGTACCAGCAGGGATGCAAGGTGCAGACCATACAGAAAAACAACCTGGTTTCACTGCTGGATACCACATTTCCGAATGCAAACCGCTTGTTTCGCAGTCCTGCCCGTGCAGATGGCCACGAAAAGTGGGTGGACTTTGTAGCCGAGTTCTGGCACTGCGAGTGCATCCGCGAATGCTCTGAAAAGGCGTTTATGACCAAGTATCAGCGTTGGTGCAAAAAGAATGGCTATAATTTCAGCGAGGAAAAAGCCCACAACATTTACAACGAAGCCTGCGGGTGCGTTGGCGTTATGCCTAAGTCCGGCACGACAAAGCTACTTGTAAAACAAGCCGTATCTCAGTTCAAAGCGACCTCCTCTGCTCTCGCTGCGCTCAAGCAGGAGATGCAGACGCTGGCGGCTCAACTTCCGGAGTACCCAGTCGTCATGGGAATGTTCGGCGTTGGTCCAACACTCGTCCCACAGCTCATGGCTGAGATCGGCGATGTGCGGCGTTTTCACTCCAAAAAAAGCCCTCGTGGCCTACGCCGGCATTGACGCCCCACCGAACGATTCCGGCGATGTTACAGGCCGGCACAAGGCCATGAGCAAGATTGGCGCATCGTCCCTGCGGCGGACGCTTTTCTTGTCATGAGTGCCTATTTGGAGAACTCGCCGCCTGATGAACCCGTCTACCAGTTCATGGACAAGAAACGCTCCGAAGGTAAACCATACCGCGTTTACATGATGGCATCCGCTAACAAGTTCCTGTGGATTTACTATGTCACCGTGAAAGCCTACTCGAACACGCTGGAGCAAGTCTGATCTCGTCACATACTGCTGGCTGGCCGCCGTTTCATTTTTGAGATGCTAAGCGGTTTGACTTAGTGCAGCCTTTTTGTGATATACAAAATCTCAGATTTCCTGCTTGACAAAACTTAGCAGGTCTTTTTAGGCTTTGGTATATTTTACCGTCTGTGTTTTCCTTATTTTCCATTATATGGTTTGTCCTACTTCTTTTTTGTCGTTTTTCCGCTCAGACAAATATTCTTTTTCCAACGCTTGCCGTCCCATCGCCGATACGCTATAATGAGATATCACCGCCAGTCGCCGGTACAGAAAGGATCATACATCATGAAAGTTTTGATGCTCAACGGCAGTTCCCGCCCCAGCGGATGCACCTACACCGCCCTGCGCGAAGTGGCAGTCTCATTGAAGGTCGCCGGGATCGAGACGGAGATCCTGTTTCTGGGCAATGAGCCGGTGCGGGACTGCACCGCTTGCGGGACTTGTGCGAAAGTACCCGGAAAATGCGTCTTTGACGATGACATCGTCAACCGTATCATCGAAAAAGCCCGGGGTGCCGACGGCTTCATATTCGGCACGCCTGTCTATTACGCGCACCCCAGCGGCCGTATTCTCTCCGTTCTTGACCGGGTATTCTACGCCGGTAAAAGCGCCTTTATCCACAAACCGGCGGCAGCCATCGCTTCCGCACGGCGGGCCGGCACCACCGCCACGCTGGATGTCCTGCAAAAGTATTTCACCATTTCCCAGATGCCGGTGGTGACCTCCACGTATTGGACGATGGTCCACGGCAAGCAGCCGGAGGATGTGCTGAAGGACGAGGAAGGGCTGCAGACCATGCGGAACCTGGCGTCCAACATGGTCTGGATGCTCCGGTGCATCGAAGCCGGAAAGGCCGCCGGTATCCAGCCGCCCCAAGAGGAGTTCGGTGCCCGAACCAACTTCATCCGGTGATTTTGCGCGGAATGTTCCTCCCTATCCCCGCCCGTAATCGAAAACAGCCTCGGCGCACAAAGTCCCGGATGCGAGGTGGGGCAGAAAAGGATAGAAATCGAAACAGCCCCGGCGCATATTGCGCCGGGGCTGCCGTCAGCGTGCACCCGTTTATATAACAGAGCCTCCGCGTAAACGGAGGCTCTGTTTTTCTCTATGGGGATATTTTACGCCTGCATCGCCTTGGCCGATTCCTCCAGCTTGGCGATGAGCTCGTTGTACTTGGCAGCCTTCTCCTTCTCGGCGTTGACCACCGATTCGGGAGCCTTGGAGACGAACTTCTCGTTGGAGAGCTTCTGCTCCACGATGCGCAGGCCGTTTCTGGCCTTCTCGAGCTCCTTGTTGATGCGGTCCAGCTCGGCGGCCATGTCCACCAGCTCCGCCATGGGCATATAAGCCGTGGCGTTGTGGGTCACCACCGACACCTGCTTGGAAACATCGGCGGGTGCGGCGTCGGCGAAGGTTACCTGGCTGGCATAAGCCAGACGCTGGATGAAGTGCAGGCCCTGCTGATAAATCTCGGGAGTGGCGGTCACCAGCAGCACCTCCGCCTTCTTGGAGGGCGGCACGTTCATCTCGGCACGGCGGGCACGGATGGCCTTGATGGTATCCATGACGGCCTCCATGGCGGTCTCCTCTGCGGGGAAGCTCAGGCTGTCCTGATACTCAGGCCACTGGGAGGTCATGATGAAGTTGCCTACGTGAGGCAGCGCCTGGAAAATTTCCTCGGTAATGAAGGGCATGAAGGGGTGCAGCAGCTTCAAAAGCTCCGTCAGCACGTAGCACAGGACGTTCTGGGCCACCAGCTTCGCCGCCTCGTCCTCGCCGTTCAGGCGGGTCTTGGTCAGCTCGATATACCAGTCGCAGTAGGTGTCCCAGATGAAGTCGTAGACCTTGGCGGAAGCCACGCCGATCTCGTAGGCATCCAGGTTCTCGGTGACTTCCTTCACCAGGGTGTTCAGCTTGGAGAGGACCCACTTGTCCTCGGGGGCCAGCTGATCGGCGGCGGGCAGCTCGCACTTGTCGATGGTGAGGTTCATCATCACGAAGCGGCTGGCATTCCAGATCTTATTGGCAAAGTTCCGCATGGCCTCGCACTTTTCGGTGTAGAACCGAGTGTCGTTGCCGGGGCTGTTGCCGGTGATCAGATTGAAGCGCAGAGCGTCGGCGCCGTACTTCTCCGCCATCTCCAGGGGATCGATGCCGTTGCCCAGGGACTTGGACATCTTGCGGCCCTTGTCGTCCCGGACCAGGCCGTGGATCAGGACGGTGTGGAAGGGGATCTGCTTCATCTGTTCGCAGCCGGAGAAGATCATGCGGGCCACCCAGAAGAAGATGATGTCGTAGCCGGTGACCATGACGCTGTTGGGATAGTAGAAATCCAGGTCCTCGGTCTTTTCCGGCCAGCCCAGGGTGGAGAAGGGCCACAGGGCGGAGGAGAACCAGGTATCCAGCACGTCGGGGTCCCGGGTCAGGCTGGTGCAGCCGCACTTCTCACACTTAGTGGGGTCCTCCCGGCTGACGTTGATGTGGCCGCACTCGTCGCAGTACCAGGCGGGGATCTGGTGGCCCCACCACAGCTGGCGGGAGATACACCAGTCATGGACATTTTCCATCCAGTTGATATAGGTCTTGGAGAACCGCTCGGGGACAAACTTCACCTCGCCGTCCTTCACCACGCGCAGGGCCTCCTTGGCCAGGGGCTCCATCTTCACGAACCACTGGGCGGAGATCAGGGGCTCCACGTCGTTGTGGCAGCGGTAGCAGGTGCCCACGTTGTGGTTGTAGGGCTCGGTCTTGACAAGATACCCCTGCTCCTCCAGGTCCTTCACGATGGCCTTGCGGCACTCGTAGCGGTCCATGCCCACATAGGGGCCGCCGTTCTCGTTGATCTTGCCGTCGTCGCCGATGCAGCGGATGACCTCCAGGTTGTGGCGCAGGCCCACCTCAAAGTCGTTGGGGTCATGGGCGGGGGTCATCTTCACGGCGCCGGTGCCGAAGCCGATCTCGCAGTATTCATCGCCCACGATGGGAATTTCACGGTTCATGATGGGCAGGATGCAGGTCTTGCCAATCAGGTGCTTGAAGCGCTCGTCCTCCGGGTTCACGGCTACGCCTGTATCGCCCATCATGGTCTCGGGACGGGTGGTAGCCACCACCAGGTCGCCGGAGCCGTCGGCCAGCGGATAGCGGATGTGCCACAGGTGGCCGGGCTTGTCCACATACTCCACCTCGGCGTCAGACAGGGCGGTGACGCAGTGGGGGCACCAGTTGATGATGCGGCTGCCCTTGTAAATGAGGCCCTTGTCGTACAGCTCGCAGAAGGTCTCCCGGACGGCCTTGGCGCAGCGGTCGTCCATGGTGAAGCGGGAGCGGCTCCAGTCGCAGGAGACGCCCATCTTCTTCTGCTGCTCCACGATGCGGTTGCCGTACTCTTCCTTCCACTGCCAGACCCGCTGGAGGAATTTCTCACGGCCCAGGTCGTAGCGGGTCTTGCCCTCCTTGACCCGCAGCTCCTCCTCCACCTTGATCTGGGTGGCGATGCCGGCGTGGTCGGTGCCGGGCAGCCACAGGGTAGAGTAGCCCTGCATCCGCTTGAACCGGGTCAGGATATCCTGCAGGGTGCAGTCCAGAGCATGGCCCATGTGCAGCTGGCCCGTGACGTTCGGGGGCGGCATGGAAATGGAAAAGGGCTTCTTCTTGGGGTCGGGGTCGCCGTTGAAGCAGTTGCCGTCCATCCACATCTGGTAGATGCGGGACTCCACCTGCTGCGGCTCATACACCTTCGGCAGTTCTTTCTTCATTGGTTTTCTCTCCTATTCTCTTGAACGTTCGTTCTTGTTTGACAAGCACGGTTTTCGGGCTGCGGAAGCAAAAACGCCCCGAGCCTTTCGGCTCAGGGCGAACAAACTGTCCGTGGTACCACCTGGATTCGTGTCAAAACACGCACTCACTGACGTGCAAAACGTCTCTCCCGGATAACGGTGGGATACCGTTGCGGCTTACTCTCATTTCAGCCCAATGCTCCGGGACGACTTCTCCGGCCGCTTCACGGGAACTCTCACCGTCCGCTCCCTCTCTTGGCATCCGCCTGCCGGGTACTGCTTCCCTTCCTCGCAGTTTCCAATATACCGTTACAGTATAGTATACCCCTTTTGGATTGTCAAGAGTCAGCTTAGCCGCAAAATCTCCTTTTTCAGCCGTGAAATGATGCGTTTTTCCAGCCGGGAGATATAGGACTGGGAGATGCCCAGCTGGTCCGCTACCTCCTTCTGGGTCTGCTCCCTGCCGCCGCCCAGGCCGAAGCGCATGGTGATGATCTGCTTTTCCCGGGGCGAGAGGATGTTGATGGCCTCCGCCAGCAGGCTGCGGTCCACATCCTCTTCAATGGGCCGCATGACGATGTCGGCGTCAGTTCCCAGCACATCGGAAAGCAGCAGCTCGTTGCCGTCCCAGTCCGTGTTCAGCGGCTCGTCGAAGGACACCTCCCCCTTGCGGTTTGCGTTTTTCCGCAGGTACATCAGAATCTCGTTCTCGATACACCGAGAAGCGTAAGTAGCAAGCTTGATATTTTTATCCGCACGATAAGTACCCACCGCCTTGATCAGCCCGATGGTGCCGATGGAGATCAGATCCTCGATATTGATGCCGGTGTTCTCAAACCGCCGGGCGATATACACCACCAGCCGCAGGTTGTGCTCGATCAGCTCCTTCCGGGCCTCCTCATCGTCCAGCCGGGCCAGCAGCTCGGCTTCCCGTTCCTTTGTCAGCGGCGGCGGAAGCGTATCGCTGCCGCCGATGTAGTGGACGCCCTCCTCCGGCAGCAGTCCCAACCACATCAGCAGCCGCCGCAGTCCGTTCTTCAAATCTGTCATGGTTTCCTCCCCTTTTCACCTCGCCGCCCCACAGGGCCGCATAGCCTGTTCCCAGTGCTGTGGGGGACAGCGCCACCGGCGCGCCGTCATAGAGCCGTCCTCTGACCTCCACCCAGTCGGCCCGGATCGTCAGCAGCAGACCTCCCGCCACACCCACCGCCCGGTAAGGCAGCAGCCGGGGCCGCAGGGCCGGAGCCGCCGCGCGCAGCGGCTCCAGAAGGTCGGCCGGGAACCGCAGCAGCTCCGGCGTCAGCAGTTTTCCAACACTTCTCGGCAGCACGCTGTCCAGACTGCCGGGGGCCGTCACCAACACCGCACCGCCGCCGGCCGGGTCCCGAAGGCCGTTTCCGCTGTCGTAAAGTGCGGTCAGCTGCACCGTTCTGCCCCCCACGCAGACCTTCACCGGCACGAGCGCGCCGCCCAGGCCGTGGCGGGCAGCCGCCCGGAACACCACCGTCAGAACCAGGTAGGCCGCAGCCACGGCCACCAGCAGCACTCTGGCGTCCACATCCGTGTAAAAAATACCGTTGCTCACCGGGACCCGGCTGCCCGCCAGTAGCCCCAGCGCCAACACGCAGCCCGCCATGGCGCAGGATACGGCGAACAGCAGCAGCACCAGGCGCAGCAGCTTTTCCTCCCCGCCGAAAGCGATCAGTGCCAGCAGGACTCCCACTGCCAGTTTGGACGCAAAGGCGCTCAAAAAGCCCATTCCCGGCAGAAAGACCGCCACGGCGTAAACAGCGCCCAGGGCGGCGGCCAGCAGATACCTTCGCCGCTTCAGCGGGATGCCCGCCAGCCGTGCGGTCACCAGAAGCAAAACGTAATCCATGGCTCCGTTCAAGAGGAACACACTGTCCGCGTATACCACCGTCACCCGGCTCCCCCCTTTCGCTTCACAGGCAGTATTATAATGCGTACGGACCAAAGGCAAGGCTTTCAAGGCCATTTGGCTTTGTTCGAGTGCAAGGTTTTTGGACTAAATTGTCTAAAAACCTTGCACCTTCCACTGGTGCGC
>CAMAZB010000002.1 GCA_945862785.1 uncultured Clostridia bacterium
GTCATCATAGCCGGGATACCCACAGAAGTACTGCAGGTACGGGTTCTCCTGGATCTGAAGTGCGGTCTCTTCGTCGGAGTAGCCATACTCCGCCTGAATGATACAGGCGCCCAGAGCCAGACGCAGCGGTTTGGCTACGTTGCCTTTGCGGTTGGTAAACAGAGCGGCGTACCGCTTCTCAATCTCCAGCCAGGGGATCGTCTGTGCTTTTTTCACCCACCGGTTACTCTCTTTCAGATTCATGCCGACTGGCTGCTTGAAATCTGCCAGGCTGATCTGTCCGTTGCTGTAACGATACATAGCCGCCCTCCAAGTGCAAGGATTTTTCAATTATTCAGAAGACATTATATTAGCTGAAATGACCGATATAAAAACTGCTTTGCCGTTTCCCGGCCCTCAAACCCGGCGCAGCGGCAGGTAATAGAATTCACCGCCTGTTCCAGCAGCGGTTGCCGCACGATGGCGGTATCCACCGTGAAATCCAGTGCTAAAACATCGTCCCACGCCCTGTTCAGGAAAGCTACCTCCCGCCGCCCGTGGGTGCGGGTCAGCTCCGGCCCTCCGGCCTTTCGCAGGTAGTCCGTCACCGTCTGCTCCGGCAGCCCAGCGTCCAGCAGTCCAGCCCATATCTGCTCCAGAGCAAAGTCCGGGAGCCGCGCCCATTCCAGCCCGGATACACCGCAGGCCACGATGGTGTACCGGCTGGCGCAGTGGACCAGCAGCAGACTGCCCTGCCCCCGGAGGGTGATGCAGTGTAAGTCCCAGCAAAATAAGCGCTCCAGCGGCGTACCATAGGGGACAGATTTGATTTTCAGCTTCCGCTGGAGGGGAAAGGTCAGTCCAAGCTGCATGAAAGCACCTCCCGAAGTCCCGCTGCAAAGGCCCGGTGCCCGCTTTCCGTAAAATGGACGCCGTCAAAGGTCATCTCCACGCCCCACTGCCCGGCGTCGACAAAGCCGATCCCCAGCCGCCGGGCCAGGGCTTCATAGGCCCCTGACAGAGCGGCGGATTCCCAAATGAGCCGTTTCTCCGGCACCCATTCGCCCATGACCATGGGCGGCGGTGATACCAGCAGGACACGGCAGAGCGGAAGACTTTTCAAAAACCGCTCCATCTTTGCCGCTACCTCCCGGGCAGTAATATGGGGATGGCTCAACAGGTCGTTGTCCCCCAGCATGACCACCAGCAGGTCATCCTGTTGAAGCATCCCGGCCAGACTCCCGGCTCCTGCGGGGATCTCCCGTCCGTTCTGACCGAGATTCACGACCTCCCACCCGGTACTCTCCGCCAGCAGGTCCGTCCAGCGGCCCGGATACCGCCCACCGAAGAATGACCGGGGGTCGTAGCCGTAGGTGTTGGAATCGCCGAAGCAAATGAGCCGCATCCTCTCACCTCACTGTTTGTCTTCAAAAACACAGGAGGCTCAATGCCCCCTGTGCTTCTCCCGCCGCTTTTCCTGACGGAGCTGGAATCTCCGGGCCTCCTCGGCCTCTTTTTCCTGCCGCGACCGGACCTTTCGCTCCAGCTTTCCCTGTTCCTGCTGGAGCTTCAGGGCTTGCTGGGCCTTGGTGCCGATCCCGGCGGTCCGGGTCTCCCGCTGGACCTCTCGCTGCCTGCGCTTGGGATTGCGGATGGCCTCCGGGGGAAGACCGCCCGCCACGGCGGGGCTGAACCGCAGCTTCCGCCAGTGCTCCAGCAGGAACTGATACACTTCCTGGTCCCGTGGTTCAGCTCCGAAGACGATGCGGCACACCTGGTACCGCCCGTCCTCCTCCCGCTCATACAGGCCAATCCAGAAGGGGTCCTGAAATAGGATGGTCAGCGTGGAACGATGCATATGCATTTCCTCCTTTTCATCCACAAACGTGGGGCGCCTGCAGAGAACGGACAACCAAAGGAGGCAGGTTACTTGTGCCTTTTCCCCGAAAAAGGCACTCCCGGACTACCAACCGGGACGTGTTTTTATCTCTGCGCATCCATCATACCACGAAGTATGGCGGAAGAAAAGGACAACTCCGGGCCAAAATGACCCGGAGTTGTATTATTTCAGAATATCCAGCGCAGCGGAGTCGAACCCACGGTAACCCCTCTCTTTTAACAGCGTCTGAACCTCCGCCAGGGTAGGCAGAGAGGGCATGGCGCCCATGCGGGAAACCGTGATGGCGGCGGTGTGGCTGGCGAAGGCCAGAGCCTCATCCTGGGAAAGGCCGACTGTCAGTCCCACGGACAGCGCGCCCACGAAGGAATCGCCCGCTGCGGTAGGGTCTGCCACATGGTCCATATGGACGGAGGAGATATAGTGGATGCCGTCCTCCCGGACCACGGCGGAGCCGCTGCCGCCCAAGGTGATGATAACGTTCTCCACACCCTTTTCCCACAGCGCGGCGGCAATCTTTTGCAGATCCTCCCGCAGGGGGCCGTTCTCATCGGCGGACAGGGGCAGGCCGGTCTCCACAGAGGCCTCCTGCTCGTTGGGAGTCAGATAGGTGACAAAGCGCAGCAGTTCGTCATCAAGGTCGGTGGCGGGAGCGGGATTCAGCATCACCGGCACGCCAGCCTCACTGGCCCAGCGGGCCACCGCTCGGTTGACTTCCGTCGGGACCTCCAACTGCAGCAGCACCATATCGTATGTACTGATCTCGTCCTGGATCCAGGATACCTCGTCTACCGTCAGGGTGCGGTTAGCGCCGGGGATGACGATGATGCGGTTCTGGGCGGAGTGTTCCGTGACTTCCAGGGTAATATGTCCCACGCCGGAGGAAATACCGGGACGTACCAGCACATGGCTGACGTCCACACCGGCGGCCCGGGGCGTTTCCAGCAGTCTTTCACCGAACAGATCGTCTCCCACGCAGCCCATCATGGTCACATCTGCGCCGAGGCGGGCACATTGCAGGGCCTGGTTGGCGCCTTTGCCGCCGGGAGCCATATGGAAGGACTTGCCGTAGACCGTCTGCGCGGAGCGGGGGATCTTCTCCGTGGTGGCAATAACATCCATCACAAAACTGCCTACAACTAAGATTCGCGGTTTTCTGTGCATGATATCAATAACTCCTATTTTTGGGAAATAGACAATATCGCTATAATAATGCGTACTGAACAAGGCTATTTGGCTTTGTTCGGGTGCAAGATTTTTGAAAAACCTTGCACCTTCCACTGGTGCGCCGCAGCGCACCAGTGGAAATACACATTGAAACAATGGCTGAATTCCACAAAAGCGGCCTCTTTGAGCCGTTTTTATGGAATTGCGCGGCTACCGCCGTGCGAATAAACCGCAAAGCGGTTTATTCAGTAGACATTATTATAGAACGTTCCCCAAAAAATACAAGTCCTTTTGCGAAAGTTAAAAGAAAAACGATTAAATAAAAACGGAAAATACGATAGAATGTCACTTCTTCACTGAAAGCCCCCATGACGGGATAATTACGAAAGAAAGGGCTCCCGCCTGATAATGTGGAAAACCGGGAAATTGGTGCGACGGGAAGGGAGGAGATACGCGGGCTGTCCTCCATATGGTTCATCTCTTTTTTGGAAAGACCTTTCTCCTATCTGGTCAGGAAAAAAGACACAAGGCTACGGGACATATGGAAAAAAACCGGGACGGCTTTGCCGTCCCGGATGGAGGTATCCAATTCAGCTTCTCTGATTGCCGTTGGTGGTATCCTTCAGCAGCACATCGTGTGCGCCGCCTTCCACGATGGAGACGGAGGACACCAGGGTCAGCTTGGCCTTCTCCCGCAGCTCGGGGATGGTCAGAGCGCCGCAGTTGCACATGGTGGAGCGGATCTTGGCCAGGGTGGTGGCCATGCCATCGGACAGAGCGCCGGCGTAGGGAACGTAGGAGTCAACGCCCTCCTCGAAGGAGAGCTTTGCCGCACCGCCCAAGTCGTAGCGCTGCCAGTTCCGGGCACGGGCGCTGCCCTCGCCCCAGTATTCCTTCATGTAGCTGCCGCCGATGAGGACCTTGCTGGTGGGGGACTCGTCAAACCGGGAGAAGTAGCGGCCCAGCATGCAGAAGTCGGCGCCCATGGCCAGAGCCAGGGTGATGTGGTAGTCCTGCACGATGCCGCCGTCGGCGCAGATGGGCACGTAGATGCCGGTTTCCTCGAAGTATTTGTCCCGCTCCCCGGCCACGTCGATGACGGCGGTGGCCTGGCCGCGGCCGATGCCCTTGGTCTCGCGGGTGATGCAGATGGAGCCGCCGCCGATGCCGATCTTCACGAAGTCGGCGCCTGCGTCCGCCAGGAAGCGGAAGCCCTCGCCATCCACCACGTTGCCGGCGCCCACCTTCACGGTGTCGCCGTAGTGGTCGCGGATCCACTTCAGGGTGCGGGCCTGCCACTCGGAATAGCCCTCGGAGGAGTCGATGACCAGCACATCCACACCGGCCTCCACCAGAGCGGGGACCCGCTCGGCATAGTCACGGGTATTGATACCTGCGCCCACCACATAGCGTTTCTGGGAATCCAGCAGTTCCAGGGGGTTGCCCTTGTGGGCGTCATAGTCCTTGCGGAACACGAAAGAGACCAGATGACCGTCCTTGGAGACGATGGGCAGGGCGTTGAGCTTGTGGTCCCAAATGATGTCGTTGGCGGTCTTGAGGCTGGTGCCCTCAGGGGCGGTAATGAGCTTTTCGGCGGGGGTCATGAAGTCCGCCACCTTGGTGGAGAGGTCCATGCGGCTGACGCGGTAGTCCCGGCTGGTGACGATGCCCAACAGCTTGCCGGTGCCGGTGCCGTCGTCAGTGACGGCCATGGTGGAGTGGCCGGTGCGCTCTTTCAGCGCCAGCACATCCGCCAGGGTGTCGGTCAGGCGCAGGTTGGAGTCACTGAACACAAAGCCGGCCTTGTAGTTCTTGACCTTGCGGACCATCTCGGCCTGCTGGTCGATGGGCTGGGAAACATAGATGAAAGCGATGCCGCCTTCTTTTGCCAGGCCGATGCCCATCTTCTCGCCGGAAACAGACTGCATGACGGCGGAGACCATGGGGACGTTCATGGTCAGGGGGCACTCCTCGCCCTTCTTGAACTTTACTACCGGGGTCTTGAGAGACACGTTGGCGGGGATGCACTCAGAGGAGGAGTAACCAGGCACCAGCAGGTATTCGCTGAAGGTACGGGAAGGCTCTTTAAAGAAATATGCCATGAGGCCACCTCATTTCAAAATTTTAGGTATTATTGTAACACAAAAGTTGAGAAATTCAACTTAAATATCGAAATAATCCTTGGCGGATTCGAACAGATGCAGCTCGTAGTCGCCGGGGACGTTCCGGTACAGGGCGGGACCGATGCGCTCGGAGTGGCCCATCTTGCCCAGCACCCGCCCGTCGGGAGACAGGATGCCCTCCACGGCCCAGACAGAGCCGTTGGGGTTGAAGTCCACGTCCATGGTGGGCACGCCGTCCAGATCCACGTACTGGGTGGCGATCTGACCGTTCTCCGCCAGTTTTGCCAGCAGTTCGGGAGAGCAGAGGAACCGGCCCTCGCCATGGGAGATGGGCACATTCACGATGTCGCCCACGTTCACCTTGCTCAGCCAGGGGGAGCGGTTGGAGGCGACCCGAGTGCGGACGATCTTGGACTGGTGGCGGCCGATGACGTTGTAGCTCAGAGTGGGGCAGGTGTCGTCGGTGTCGATGATCTCACCGTAAGGCACCAGACCCAGCTTGATAAGGGCCTGGAAGCCGTTGCAGATGCCCAGCATCAGGCCGTCCCGGTTTTTCAGCAGTTCCATGGTGGCATCGGTCACCTCGGGATTGCGGAAGAACGCGGTGATGAACTTGCCGGAACCGTCGGGCTCGTCGCCGCCGGAGAAGCCGCCGGGCACGAAGATGACCTGGCTTTGGCGGGCGGCCTTGGCAAAGCGGGCGGCAGAATCGGCAACGCCCTGGGCGGACTGGTTGTTCAGCACCAGAATTTCAGGCTCCATGCCCGCCCGCATCACGGCACGGGCGCTGTCGTACTCGCAGTTGGTGCCGGGGAACACGGGGATCAGGACCTTGGGTTTTGCCACACCCGCCTTGGGAGCGGTGCGGATGCCCGCGGGAGCCTCCAGCACGGGAACAGTCTCGGACACGGCGGAGGTGCGGTTGGGATAGATGTCCTCCAGCACGCCCTCGTTGAGAGCCAGCAGCTCGTCGATAGAAGCGCTGTCCTTTCCGATGGTGACTACCGGCTCCGCCGTGGTGACGCCCAGCCGGGCGGCGTACTCGCCGGAGATGTCCTCCGTCAGCTCCGCCACGATGGCGCCGGGCATGGCGCTGGAGTACCAGATGTCCCCGGTGGCGTCAGCAGTGAAGCCCACGTTGTTGCCGAAGGCCATGTTCATGACGGCCTCCGCCAGACTGTTCTCCACAGCCCATGCGGCCTTCACCTTTCCGGCCTCGGACAGGGCGTGGAAGGCTTCCCACGCGGTCTGCTGGCTGTCGGCGGTGCCGTCGCACAGGAACAGGTACACGGGGTGGCCTGCCTCCTTGAACTCAGGAGACAGCACCTTGCCCGCCTTGGAGGGAGCAATGGCGAAGGAAATGAGGGTGGGGGGGACGTCAAGGTCCAGGAAGGAGCCGGACATGGAGTCCTTGCCGCCGATGGCGGCGATGCCCAGATCCAGCTGGGCGTCCATAGCGCCCAGCAGGGCGGAGAAGGGCTTGCCCCAGCGCTCAGGCTCCTCCCGGAGCTTTTCAAAGTATTCCTGGAAGGTGAGATAAGCGGTGTGGTAGTCGCAGCCGGCGGCCACCAGCTTGGCGACAGAGGTGATGACGGAGTGGTAGGCGCCTACATAGGGGTCCACGCACATCTGCTCGGCGTCGAAGCCCCAGGCCATGACGGAGCAGTCCTCCGTCTCCTGACCGGGCAGGACGGGCAGCAGGGCGGCCATGGCCTGAGCGGGAGTGCGCTGATGTCTCCCGCCGAAGGGCATCAGGACGGAGCCAGCGCCGATGGTGGCGTCGAACCGCTCGCCCAGGCCCCGGCGGGAGGCGGATTTCAGGCTGGCGGCAATGTCCCGCAGGCTCTTGGCGTCGCTGTGGCCCAGCTCCTTGCGGTCCTTTTCTTTCACCTGAACGGTGGTGTGCTTGTCAGCGCCGTTGGTGTCCAGGAAGGCGCGGCTCAGGTCCACGATGGTGGCCCCGTTCCACTTCATCACCATCCGGGGGCTCTCAGTGACCACGGCCACCTGATAGGCCTCCAAGTTCTCCGCCTCGGCGGCGGCGATGAAAGCGGCGGCGTTTTCGGGGGCCACTACCACGGCCATGCGCTCCTGGGATTCGGAGATAGCCAGCTCGGTGCCGTCCAGACCCTCGTACTTCTTCCGTACGGCGTCCAGGCTGATCTCCAGGCCGTCGGCCAGTTCGCCGATGGCGACGGATACGCCGCCCGCGCCGAAGTCGTTGCAGCGCTTGATCATCCGGGTGACCTTGCCGTCCCGGAACAGCCGCTGGATCTTCCGCTCCTCGGGGGCGTTGCCCTTCTGGACCTCGGAGGCCATGGTGGTCAGGGACTTGCGGTTGTGGCTCTTGGAGGAGCCGGTGGCGCCGCCGATGCCGTCACGGCCGGTGCGGCCGCCCAGCAGGATGACCACATCGCCGGGGGCGGGACGCTCCCGAACCACGTTCTCAGCGGGGGCAGCGCCGACCACGGCGCCGACTTCCAGGTGCTTGGCGATATAGCCGGGGTGATAGACCTCGGAGACGATGCCGGTGGCAAGGCCGATCTGGTTGCCGTAGGAGGAATAGCCTGCGGCAGCCGTCTGGGCCAGCTTGCGCTGGGGCAGCTTGCCGGGAATGGTGTCCGCCACGGGAACGCGGGGATCGCCGCAGCCGGTGAGCCGCATGGCCTGATAGACATAGGCGCGGCCGGACAGGGGGTCCCGGATGCAGCCGCCGATGCAGGTGGCGGCGCCGCCGAAGGGCTCGATCTCCGTGGGGTGGTTGTGGGTCTCGTTCTTGAACATCAGCAGCCAGTCCTGCTCCTCGCCGTCCACGGTAGCGGTGACATGGATGGAGCAGGCGTTGATCTCCTCGCTCTGGTCCAGATTGGTGAGCAGGCCCCGCTTTTTCAGCACTTTTGCGCCGATGGTAGCCATGTCCATCAAGGTCTGGGGCCGGATGGCGGCCTTCTCCTCGCCGTAGACCTCCACCCGGGCGGCCAGATACCGCTCATAAGCGGCACGGGTGGCCTCGTCCAGGATCTCCACCTTGTCGATGTGGGTGGAGAAGGTGGTGTGGCGGCAGTGGTCGGACCAGTAGGTATCCACCACCCGGACCTCCGTGATGGTGGGGTCCCGGTGCTCGTCGTCCCGGAAGTGAGCCTGGAGGAACTTCAGGTCGTCCAGGTCCATGGCAAGGCCCAGCTTGTCCAGCAGAGCGGCCAGGCCAGCTTCATCAAGAGCGGTAAAGCCGGTGATGGTCTCCACGGAGGTGGGGATGTCATACTCCATTTTCAGGGTCTCAACAGGCTCCATGGCGGCCTCCCGGGCCTCCACGGGATTGATGACATAGTGCTTGATCTTCTCCACATCGGCGGGGGTGACCTCGCCGGAGAGCAGGTAGACCTTCGCCGTGCGGACGGCGGGGCGGTCGCCCTGGGTCATGAGCTGGATGCAGGCCCGGGCGGAGTCGGCCCGCTGGTCGAACTGACCGGGCAGAGACTCCACGGCGAAAGCGGTGTAGTCCCCGGTGGGCAGAGCGGCGGTGGCGTCATCCACCTGAGGCTCGGAGAACACGGTCTGGACCGCCCGCTGGAAGGTGGCTTCGTCCAGGCCCTCCACATCGTAGCGGTTGATGAGCCGCAGGCCGGTCAGGGCGGAGATGCCCAGCAGAGACCGCAGCTCGTTCAAAAGGCCCGCGGCTTCCTGCCGCAGGGCGGGTTTCTTTTCAACATAAATGCGACGTACCATTTACTGTTCCTCCATCGCGGCCAGCGCGCGGCGGCCGATGTCGTGACGCATGTATTTGCCATCAAAGTTCACTGTCTCTGCGGCGGCATAGGCGTCAGCCAGGGCTTCCTTCAGCGTGGGAGCCATGGCGGTGATGCCCAGCACCCGTCCGCCGCTGGTGACCAGACGGCCCTCGCCGTCCAGCTTGTCACCGGCGTGATAGATGGTCACATTGGCGGGGGTGGAAGCGGGGAAGGACATGACCTTTCCCTTCTCGTAGTGGCTGGGATAGCCGCCGGAGGCCAGGATGACGCAGGCGGCGGCACCGTCGTGCCACTCCACTTCCAGGTCGGCCAAAGTTTCGTTTTCCACGGCCTGCATGACGGTCAGCAGGTCGGTTTTCAGCAGGGGCAGCACCACCTGGGTCTCGGGGTCGCCAAAGCGGCAGTTGTACTCGATGACCTTGGGACCCTGGGGGGTGATCATCAGGCCGAAGTACAGGCAGCCCTTGAAGGGGCAGCCCTCGGCCCGCATCGCCGCCAGAGTGGGCAAGAAGATGGTGTCCATGCAGACCTGGGCCACGTCGGCAGTGTAGTAGGGGTTGGGAGCGACGGTGCCCATGCCGCCGGTGTTGAGGCCGGTGTCGTTGTCTCCGGCCCGCTTGTGGTCCATGGAGGACACCATGGGCCGGATGGCGGTGCCGTCGGTAAAGGCCAGCACGCTGACCTCCGGACCGGTCAAAAACTCCTCGATCACGATCTCGTTGCCGGAGTCGCCGAAGGCTTTGTCCTCCATGATGGTCTTAACGGCGTCCTCCGCCTCAACCAGATTCTGGGGGATCAGCACGCCCTTGCCCAGCGCCAGGCCGTCGGCCTTGATGACGATGGGGAAGGAGGCGGTTTTCAGATACTCCAGCGCCTTGGCGGGGTCGTTGAAGACCTCGTAGCTGGCGGTGGGGATGCCGTACTTCTTCATCAGGTTCTTGGAGAACACCTTGCTGGCCTCGATGCGGGCGGCCTTGGCATCAGGGCCGAAGCAGGGGATGCCCGCCTCGTGAAGCCGGTCCACGCAGCCCAGGGCCAGGGGATCGTCCGGAGCCACCACAGCGAAATCGATATCATGGGACTTGGCGAAGTCCACGATGGCGGGAATGTCCTTGGCACCGATCTCCGGGACGCACACCGCGTCCTGGGCGATGCCGCCGTTGCCGGGCAGGGCGTAGATGGTCTCCACGCTGGGATTTTCTTTCAGTTTCTTGATAATGGCGTGCTCGCGGCCACCGCCGCCGACGACCAGAAGATTCATGGAAGCCCTCCTAAAAATTTGCCGGAGGCAAATTGAATTTCAATTATTTTTGCCGCTTCGTGTACGTGGCAAAAATACCCCGACCTAGCCGCCGGGGGCGGCGTTCACCAGTGACCGACGTCACTGGTGGGGGGAATCTACTGCGCAGCCGTTAGCAGCTTTGCTGCTTTACGGATGCGGCGTCCCCCTTGCGGGGAAAGGGGGGACGAAGTCCCCTCTTTAATGATGAAATAGCCGCATGCCGGTGAAGCACATGGTAATGCCATATTTATTTGCGGTAGCGATCACATGGTCATCCCGGATGCTGCCGCCCGGCTCGGCGATGTACTGGACGCCGGACTTCCGGGCACGCTCCACGTTGTCGCCGAAGGGGAAGAACGCGTCGCTGCCCACGGTCACGCCGGACTGGGTGGCGATCCAGGCCTTCTTTTCCTCGGCGGTCAGGATCTCGGGCTTCACCTTAAAGGTGTTCTGCCACACACCGTCGGCCAGAATGTCCTCATACTCGTCGGAGGTGTAGATATCAATGGCGTTGTCCCGGTCAGGACGGCGGATATTGTCCACGAACTGCAGCCCCAGTACCTTGGGATGCTGCCGCAGATACCAGTTGTCCGCCTTCTGACCCGCCAGACGGGTGCAGTGGATGCGGCTCTGCTGACCGGCGCCCACGCCGATGGCCTGGCCGTCCTTCACGTAGCAGACGGAGTTGGACTGGGTGTATTTCAGCGTGATGAGGGAGACGATCATGTCGATCTTGGCCTGCTGAGGCAGGTCGTGGTTCTCGGTCACGATGTTGGTCAGCAGCTCCTCGTCAATTTTGAAGTTGTTGCGGCCCTGCTGGAAGGTAATGCCGAACACATCCTTGTACTCCTGGGGAGCGGGGACGTAATCGGGGTCGATCTGGACGACGTTGTAGCCGCCCTTTTTCTTGGTTTTCAGGATTTCCAGAGCCTCGTCGGTGTAGCCGGGGGCAATGACACCGTCGGACACCTCGGCCTTCAGATAGTTGGCAGTGGCGGCGTCGCAGATGTCGGACAGGGCCGCCCAGTCGCCATAGGAGCACAGGCGGTCGGCACCACGGGCCCGGATGTAAGCGCAGGCGATGGGGCTCAGCTCGGCGTCCTCGTCCACGAAATAGATCTTCTTATCCACGTCGCTCAGGGGCAGGCCCACGGCGGCGCCGGCGGGGGAGACGTGCTTGAAGGAAGCAGCGGAGGGAAGGCCGGTGGCGGCCTTCAGCTCCCGGACCAGCTGCCAGGAGTTGAAAGCGTCCAGGAAGTTGATGTAGCCGGGCTTGCCGTTCAGCACGGTGATGGGCAGGTCGCTGCCGTCCTTCATGAAGATGCGGGAGGGCTTCTGGTTGGGGTTGCAGCCGTATTTCAGTTCCAGTTCGTTCATGAAAACACACCTCAATTTTCGGTAATTTGTTTACATAACATTTCTGCCGCCTGGGGGAGCAAAATCCATTCCGCCTGCTCCATCACCCGGCGCTGCAGGACCTCTGCCGTGTCACCGGGGAGGATCTCCACGGCCTTTTGCAGCAGAATGCGGCCTCCGTCGGGAATTTCGTTCACCAGATGGACGGTGGCGCCGGTGACCTTTACGCCACGGGCCAAAGCCGCCTCATGGACCTTCAGACCGTACATTCCCTTACCGCAGAAGGAGGGGATCAGGGAGGGGTGGATGTTGATGATGCGGTCAGGCCACTGCTTCACGAAATCGGCGGACAGGATGGATAGGAACCCGGCCAGGATGATAACGTCCACCCGGTATTCCGTCAGCTTTTCGTTCAAAGCGGACTCAAAGGCCTCCTGGGTCATCTGCTTTTTGGGGACGGCCACGCCGGGCACGCCGTGGTTGGCGGCCCGGGTCAGGGCGTAGGCGCTCTCGTTGCTGGCGCACACCAGCACGATCTCTCCGTGGGGAATGTCCCCCCGCTCCTGGGCGTTCAGCAGCGCCTCCAGATTGGTGCCGCCGCCGGAGACGAATACGGCGATGCGGGCCTTTGTTAACATAATGTTACACGCTCCTCGCCGGAGACGATCTCGCCAATCACGTAGGCGCCGCAGTCCAGGGCGGCGATGGCCTTGTCCGCGTCCTCTTTCGCCACAATGACAGTCATGCCCACGCCCATGTTGTAGGTGTTGAACATATCGTGCTCGGGGATGTTGCCCTTGCTCTGGAGCATGGAGAAGATGGGCAGCGTGCGGATGGCGTTCTTCTCAATCTTGGCGGTCAGGCCGTCGGGCAGGCAGCGGGGGATGTTCTCGAAGAAGCCGCCGCCGGTGATGTGGCTGATGCCCTTCACATTGGCGGCCTCCAGGCAGCGCAGGACGGGCTTGACGTAGATACGGGTGGGCTCCAGCAGAGCCTCGCCCAGGGTGCGGCCCAGCTCGTCGGAGTAAACGTTCAGGTCGGCGTGCTCCACGTCAAAGACCTTCCGCACCAGGGAGAAGCCGTTGGAGTGGATGCCGCTGGAGGGCAGGGCGATGATGACGTCGCCGGGGACCATGGTGTTGTGGTCGATGACCTTGGGCTTGTCCACGATACCCACGGAGAAGCCCGCCAGGTCGTAGTCGTCAGCGGCCATCATGCCGGGGTGCTCGGCGGTCTCGCCGCCAATGAGGGCGCAGCCGGACTGGACGCAGCCCTCTGCCACGCCGGAGACCAGGGTGGCTACCTTTTCCGGCTCGTTCTTGCCAATGGCAATGTAATCCAGGAAAAACAGGGGTTTGGCGCCGCAGCAGATGATGTCGTTGACACACATGGCCACGCAGTCGATACCCACGGTATCGTGCTTGTCCATGAGCTGGGCAATGCGGATCTTGGTGCCCACGCCGTCGGTGCCGGAGACCAGCACGGGCTCCTTCATCCCGGCGAAGTCGGGGGCGAACAGGCCGCCGAAGCCGCCGATATCGGACACGACGCCGGGGATCATGGTGCGCTTGACATGGGCGCTCATCAGCTTCACGCCCTCGTAGCCGGCCTCAATATTTACGCCGGCGTCCCGGTAGCTGTCAGAAAAACTACGCATCTTCCTCTTTCTTCCTTTCACAAATCTTGCACTCGAAGCGGTCTTTTCCGCAGTCCTGAGGAATGGGAGTTGGGTATCCGCCGCCGAAGCAGGCGGTGCAGAAACCGCATTCGGTGTTGTCCGCCAGCTTCACCACGTCGTCCAGGCTGAGATAGCCCAGGGAGTCCACGCCGATGATCTCAGCGATTTCATCCACAGTGTGGTGGTTGGCGATGAGCTTGTTCTTGTCGTCGATGTCGGTGCCGTAGTAGCACTCGGAAACGAAGGGCGGCGCGCTGACCCGCATGTGGATCTCCTTGGCGCCGGCCTTGCGGAGCAGGTCGATGGTGCGGCGGCAGGTGGTGCCCCGGACGATGGAATCGTCAATCAGGACTACCCGCTTTCCCTCCACCACGGACCGGATGGGGTTCAGCTTGATGTTGACCTCATTCTCCCGCATATCCTGGGTGGGGGAGATGAAGGTCCGGCCGATGTACTTGTTTTTGATGAAGCCCAGCCCAAAGGGAATGCCGGATTGCTTGGCATAGCCCATGGCGGCGTCCAGACCGGAGTCCGGCACGCCGATGACGATGTCCGCCTGGACAGGGTGCTCCAGTGCCAGGAAGGCGCCGGCCCGCTGGCGGGCGATGTGGACGCTGCTACCGTCAATGACGGAGTCTGGCCGGGCGAAGTAGATAAACTCAAAAACGCACAGTTTCTTGGGGGCTTTGCCGCAGTGGCTGGTGTCGGACTTGATGCCCGTCTTGTCCACCACCACGATCTCGCCGGGGCGGATGTCCCGCTCGAACTTGGCGCCGATGGCGTCCAATCCGCAGGACTCGGAGGCGAACACCACACTGCCGTCCTTCAGCTTGCCCATACACAGGGGGCGGAAACCGTTGGGGTCCCGGACGGCAATGAGTTTGGTGGGGGAGGAGATCACCAGGGAGTAGGCGCCCACGATTTTGTCCATGGAGGCGGAGACGGCGGCTTCAATGGAGGGGGCCTTCAGGCGCTCCTGGACGATGATGTAGGCGATAACCTCGGAGTCGGTGGTGGTGTGGAAGATGGAGCCCTTGCTTTCCAGCTCCTGACGCAGCTCATGGGAATTGGTCAGGTTGCCGTTGTGGGCTAGGGCCATGCGCCCCTTGTAGTGGTTTACCAGAATAGGCTGAACGTTGCGCTTGTTGTCGGAGCCGGTGGTGCCGTAGCGCACGTGGCCCACGGCGATGTTGCCGGTGCCCAGGGACTTGAGCCGTTCCCGGGGGAACACCTCGCTGACCAGGCCCACGTCCCGCCAGGAGGTAAAGAGGCCGTCGTCGTTCACCACAATGCCGGCGCTCTCCTGGCCCCGGTGCTGCAGGGCATAGAGTGCGTAATAGGCGTAGGAGGCCACATCCGTGGTGGCTTTGGAAAAGACGCCGAAGACGCCGCACTCCTCGTGAATGTGGCGCTCGGTGAAACCGGCCGGGACGGCTTCTCCGTTGAAGCCGCCCGCCGGGGCAGTGTATTCAGTTCGCATCGTGGTCCAGGAGGCGCTTCATGATCTCGGCATAGGCGTCTTCCACGCCGCCCATGTCCCGGCGGAAGCGGTCCTTGTCCAGCTTCTCATGGGTCTTGCTGTCCCACAGACGGCAGGTGTCAGGACTGATCTCGTCAGCCAGCACGATGGTGCCGTCACTGGTTTTGCCGAACTCCAGCTTGAAGTCCACCAGGGTCACGCCGCACTCGCGCCAAAAGGCTTTGAGCACATCGTTGACGGCGAAGGAGTACTTCTTGATCAGGTCAATCTCCTCCCGGGTGGCCAGCTTCAGGGCGATGGCATGATACTCGTTCAGCAGAGGGTCGTGGAGGTCGTCGTTCTTATAGGAAAACTCAATGGTGGGCTGGTCGAACACGATGCCCTCCTCCACGCCGTAGCGGGAGGCGAAGTGACCGGCGGAGATATTGCGGACGATGACCTCCAGG
Organism: uncultured Clostridia bacterium; assembly: GCA_945862785.1. Lineage (GTDB taxonomy): Bacteria > Bacillota > Clostridia > Oscillospirales > Oscillospiraceae > Oscillibacter. The sequence continues at coordinate 15,161 of CAMAZB010000002.1, forward strand.
GGCACGATGGAGACCTTCTTCACCAGGGTCTCCCGCTGGGAGAGCTCCTTGACAAAGTGGGTGGGGATACCGGCCTTTTCCATCTTATCCATCAGACGGTTGGTCATCTGGTTGTTGATAACGCCCTTGCCCGCGATGGTGCCCTTTTTCAGGCCGTCCAGGGCGGTGGCGTCGTCCTTGTAGTCCACAATGACCAGCTCGGGATCGTCAGTGGCGTAAACCTTCTTGGCCTTGCCTTCGTAAATCTGCTCTAACTTTTTCATGAAATCGCCTTCTTCAAAAGATTCAAAATAGGATTTTTAGAGAAAGAAAGATTATTCCTTTCCGGTCCAGCAATAGGTACAAATTTTATCGCGGTCGATGCCGATGGCCTCCAGCAGGCCGTCCAGGGACTGGTAGCCCAGGGAGTCGAAGCCCATCTCCTTGCAGATGGTGCTCAGCAGACACTGACCCCGCTCGGTGGAGGCGTCGGCGTATTCTTCCAGGTGTTCCTGGCCCTCGTCGCCCTCCAGCTCCTGAACCGTCCGCCGGGCCAGCAGCTCCATGTCCGAGTTGCTGCGGGAGAAGTTCAGGTACTTGCAGCCGTACATAATGGGCGGGCAGGCGGAGCGCATATGTACCTCGGCGGCGCCGCTCTCGTAAAGGAAATCCACGGTTTCCCGGAGCTGAGTACCCCGGACGATGGAGTCGTCCACGAACAGCAGCTTCTTGCCCTCGATGAGCTCGGGCACGGGGATCTGCTTCATCTTGGCCACCTGGTTCCGCACGTCCTGGTTGGCGGGCATGAAGGACCGGGGCCAGGTGGGGGTGTACTTCACGAAGGGACGGGCGAAGGGCTTGCCGCTGCGGTTGGCGAAGCCGATGGCGTGGGGCAGGCCGGAATCCGGCACGCCGGCCACAAAATCCACCTTGGGCAGGCGGCCCTGGGCCACCTCGTCCCGGGCCATGATCTCGCCGTTGCGGTAGCGCATGACCTCCACGTTGACGCCCTCGTAGTTGGAGTTGGGATAGCCGTAATAGGTCCAGAGGAACGCGCAGATACGCATGTTTTCTCCGGCGGGAGACAGGGATTCCACGCCCTCCGCCGTGATCTTCACGATCTCCTGGGGGCCCAGTTCATAGCAAGTCTGGTAGCCCAGCTTCTGGTAGGCGAAGGATTCGAAAGAGACGCAGCAGCCGTCGTCGTTTTTTCCCACCAGCACAGGCAGGCGGCCCAGCTTGTCCCGGGCGGCGATGATACCGTCCTCCGTCAAAAGCAGGATGGTGGAGGAGCCGTCAATGACTTCCTGGGCGTAACGGATGCCCTCCAGCAGGGAATCCTTCTGATTGATGAGAGCCGCCGTCAGCTCCGAGGCGTTGACCTTGCCGTTGCTCTGGGCCATGAACTGATGGCCGTGGTCGGAGAAATAGGTTTCCACAAGCTGCTCGGCATTGTTGATGATACCCACGGTGGTGATGGCGTAAAGTCCCAGGTGGGACCGGACCAGCAGGGGCTGGGGATCCGTATCGGAGATGCAGCCGATGCCGCTGCAGCCGTGGAAGTCCGCCAGGTCCCCCTCGAACTTGGTGCGGAAGGGGGTGTTCTCAATGTTGTGGATCTGCCGTTGGAAGCCGCTGGCCTTGTCGTAGATGGCCATGCCGCCCCGGCGGGTGCCCAGATGAGAGTGGTAGTCCACACCGAAGAAAATATCAAGCACGCAATCTCTCTTGGAGATCGCTCCAAAAAACCCGCCCATTACGCAAAGAACAGCTTGGAGAGGGTCATGGGATCGATGTACTGACCATCCTTGTACACACGCATGTTGCCGGAAGCGATCTCGTCGATCAGCATCACATTGCCGTCGGCGTCATAGCCATACTCAAACTTGATGTCGTACAGCACCAGGCCCTTTTCCTTCAGGTCATCGGCCACGATCTGGGTGATCTTCTGGGTCATTTCCTTCATGTCGTCATACTGCTTCTCGGTCATAACGCCCAGCACCACCAGGCCGTCCTTGGTGACCAGGGGATCGCCCAGCTCGTCGTTCTTGAAGGTGGTCTCCACATAGGCGGGCAGATCAGCGCCCTCCTCCACATAGTCCTTGTAACGGCGCAGGAAGCTGCCCACGGCCTTGTGGCGGCAGATGACCTCCAGACCCTTGCCGAACACCTTGGCGGGCAGGACTTCCATGGTGGTGTCATCCAGATTGGCGCTGACATAGTGGGTGCGGATACCGGCGGCGTTGATCTTCTCAAAGAAGTAGATGGACATACGCAGGTTCACATCGCCCACGCCGTCGATGGTCAGACCCACGGAGTTCTCACCGGGATCGAACACGCCGTCCTTGCCGGTGCAGTCGTCCTTGAACTTCAGCAGGTAGTTGCCGTTGTCCAGCGCGTAGACATTTTTCGTTTTGCCGGTATACACGAGATTCATGATACGTTACCTCCAGAATAATGGTTTGAATGGGGGAAAAGTTTGATTTATGATCACAGGGAGGACAGTTCCGCCTGTAATTTCGCCTCTTTTTCCGCGATCTGTTTCGCCATGTCCGCACGCTGCGCGTCCAGCTTGGCGGCCAGCTCGTCGTCACTGACGGCCAGGATCTGAGCTGCCAGCACGGCGGCGTTCTTGGCGCCGTTGATGGCCACGGTTGCCACGGGAATGCTGCTGGGCATCTGGACGGTGGCAAGCAGAGCGTCCAATCCGTCCATGGCGCCGCCCTTCATGGGGATGCCGATGACAGGGAGGGTGGAGTTGCCGGCGAAAGCGCCGGCCAGGTGGGCCGCCATACCGGCGGCGCAGATCAGTACGCCGAAGCCGTTTGCCCGGGCGTTTTTCGCAAAGTCCGCGGCGGCGGCGGGGGTGCGGTGGGCGCTGAGGATGTGGGCCTCATAGGGGATGCCGAAGGCGTCCAGCTGGCCGCAGGCGCCCTTGACCACAGGCCAGTCAGAATCCGAGCCCATGATGATGGCAACTTTTTTCATAGCGGGTCTCCTTTTCTATTACAGCTTTTTCCGCATGACGGTCAGTTGGAAGATGCCGTCGGCGAAGTATTCGTTGGAGCAGAACACCGGCTTGCCGTCGATGTCGAAGTCCACCTCGTCCATGTTCAGCAGCGGGGTGCCCACGGGTACCTGGAAGATCTCCGCCAGCGCCGCGTCAGCCACGGTGGGCCGCAGGTCCGTCAGGTCCAGATAGGGATTCACGCCGCAGAACTGCTGGAGAAAGTGGAAGAAGGGGAGCTTGAGGTCCTTGATGGTGTAATTACCCTGGGCCAGGGCCTTTTCAATAACGTCCTCGCAGTAGATGGCGGGCTTGCCGTCGGCCGTGCAGAGACGGCAGACCCGGATGATGGGGGTTCCCTCCGGGATCTGGAGCTGGGAAGCGATCTTGGCGGTGGCGGTGCCCTCGGAGAACTGGACGGAAGCCACAGCCGCCTCGTGGCCGCTCTGGCGGATCATGTCCAGGAACTCCACCTCAATGTCCATGCGAGTCCGGACGTTCAGAACGTGGCGGTTGATGATGGTGCCCACGCCGTGGCGGCGGGTGATGAAGCCCTCCCGTTCCAGAGATGCCAGGATATCCCGCAGCTGGGTACGGCTGATCCCCAGGGATTCCGCCAGGACGCTTTCCCGGGGCAGGCGCTGGCAGGAGGCGAATTCGCCGTCCTTCATGGCGGACAGCAACTGGGCGCGGATGGTCTTAGACTGAGTCGGCTGACTGCTCATGTCATTCACCTCATAAAACATAAAATAGGTACTACCCATTAAAGGTCGTACCTATTGTATCGAATTTCCCGCCGCCCTGCAATTAGCAGATTCGACAGATTGAAACAGGGTTTTTTGGCCCGCTTTGGTAAGAGCGGAAGAAGGACGAAACCCGTCGGATTCCTGTGTAATTTAACGGTGGACAGATGTCCGCAAATTCGCATAATGGGACCATAACGCCGGCAGAAACGTGAGATGGGAAAGCGGATATGAAAAACATCATTCTGATCGGAATGCCCGGCACTGGGAAAAGCGTGGTGGGACAAGCCCTGGCGGCACGCCTGGGCTATACCTTTATTGATGTGGACGATCTCATCGTCGCTGCTTCTAAAACCAACGGGACTGCCATAAGGCAGTCTCGTTTCAGCTAGCCGAAAAGACTTTTTCGACAAGCTAAAACGCTGGCTTGTAAAAGCCAGCGTTTTTGTGTTTAATTTCGGCGGAACCGGGAGAGAAAGTCCCTTGTTTCCTGCTTCTGGGGGGTGCCGAAAACATCTTCCGGGGTGCCCTCCTCGCAGATGAGGCCCTGGTTCATGTACACCACATGGTTGCTCACGTCCCGGGCGAAAGCCATCTCGTGGGTCACCACCAGCATGGTCATGCCCTCTTGGGCCAGGGCCTGCATGACGTTCAGCACTTCGCCCACCATCTCGGGGTCCAGGGCGGAGGTGGGCTCGTCGAACAGCAGCACCTCCGGATCCATAGCCAGAGCCCGGGCGATAGCCACCCGCTGCTTCTGGCCGCCGGAAATCTGCCGGGGCCGGGCGTTGATATAGGGGGCCATGCCCACCTTTTCCAAGTATTCCATGGCATGGACTCGGGCCTCTTCCTTGCTCTTTTTCAGGACCTTGACTTGGCCCACCATGCAGTTTTCCAGCACGGTCATATTGTTGAAAAGGTTGAAGGACTGGAACACCATGCCCACATGGGAGCGGTAAGCGGCGGCGTTGACACCCCGGCCCGCCACGTTCTCCCCATGGTACAGGATCTCGCCGCTGGTGGGAGTCTCCAGCAGGTTGATACACCGCAGCAGGGTGCTCTTTCCGGAGCCGGAGGCGCCGATGATGCTGGTGACGTCACCGGGGGCGACAGTGAAATCAATATCCTTCAGGACCTCGTGACTGCCGAAGGACTTGGACAGGTGGTTGACCTGCAAAATCATCTCACTCATATCAGCGCCCTCCTCGTGTGCTTCCGTTGCGGTTTTTCAAAGCCAGCTTCGTCCGGTCCCGGTATTCCTTGCTGCGCTCGTCGAAGGGGGTGCCCTTATCCGGATGGCTGTAAGTACCGGCGGCCATGGTCAGCTGATCAGCCTGTACAAGCTCATAGCTGTCGCTGCCGTCCATCAGCTTCTCTACCAGCCGCAGCAGGAAGGAGGCAATGAGGGTCATGGTCAGATAGCCGATCATCTCAATGGTGGCGGAGGGGAAGTACATGTTATTGACGCCGACGATGTAGCGGTGGGCGGCAAAGAACTCCGTAAAGCTGATGATGAACATGACGGAGGTGTCCTTCACGTTGATAATGAAGTTGTTGCCGATCTGAGGCATGATGTTCCGCAGGGCCTGGGGCAGGATGACGCTGGTCATGGTCTGGACATGGGTCATGCCGATGGCCTTGGCGCCCTCGGTCTGACCGGGGTCGATGGAGATGATGCCGCCGCGGACGGACTCCGCCATGTAAGCGCCGGTGTTGATGGACACGATGAGGATGGCGGCCACCCAGATGTTGTTGAACCGCAGGGCGTTGTCCGTGAAATAGGGCAGGCCGTAGACGATAAACACCGCCTGCAGCACCATGGGGGTACCCCGGAATACTTCCACATAGATGCGAACCAGTACCCGGATCAGCTTCAGAAGGAACCGCTTGGGGAGGGAATCGTTTTTCGTGTAGGGGATGGTGTTCAGAATACCGCAGATCAGGCCGATCACGCAGCCGATGGCGGTGGCCACCAGGGCCAGGATCAGCGTGTTCTTGACGCCGTTCATGTACATGGGCCAGTATTTGCTCCACAGCTGAATAATGTCCTGGCCCAGCTTCACCAGCTTATCCATAGGGTAAGCTCCTTTCGTTTATATGGATGCATCCTCCGGCTCTGTTTCCGGGGCCGGAGGACGCGGGATCAAAGAGAGGCAAAGTCAGAAAACAGGGGAGATCAGACTTCAGGCTGGATGGCAATGGCCTGGTTCATCAGGGCGTTGAAGTCGTCCTCGGTCATCTGGGACAGCACGCTGTCCATAGCGTCCTTCAGCACGGTGTTACCCTTCAGCACGGAGATGCCGATGTTCACGTTCTCGGCCCGCTCTTCCTCGGAGGCAAACTGGAAGTCGCCGTCAGTGCCGGAGAAGTTCAGGATGACCAGGTTGTCGTCCTTGGCGACGGCGGCCATGGCGGTGGGCATATCGGTGCAGATGTAATCCACGGTGCCGGTCTGGAGCTGCATGATCATAGCGGGAGCGGTCTCAGCGGGAGCCAGCAGCTCGGCGTTTTCGATTTGGGGCAGGCAGGAGTCATACCAGATGGTGCCGGACTGGGAAGTGCACTTGCCGCCGGCCAGGTCGGCGATGGAGGTGGCGGAGGCGTAAGGGCTGTCCTTGGTGGTGACGCAGACGATGGTGGCGTAGTAGTAAGGACCGGCCATGTCGACCTCGGCCATACGGTCAGCGGTCATGGACTGGCCGGCGATGTTGGCGTCCATGGTCTTGGACTGAACGGCGGGGCACAGGGAATCCCACGCGCTGGACACAATCTCCAGCTCCCAGCCATTGGCCTCGCAGATCTTCTTGGCGATCATGACATCATAGCCGTTGGCGTAAGCGCCGGGAACGTTGCTGATGGGTACGGCGTCATTGGAATCGTCCGTCTGGGTCCAGTTATAGGGAGCGTAGGCACACTCCATGCCGACGGTCAGCACGCCGTCCTCCACGCCGGTGAAGGCCGCATCGGAAGCGGGAGCCTCGGCGGGAGCTTCGGCGGGAGTCTTGGAGCCGCCGCAGGCGGCCAGGGACAGGGTCATGGACAGGGCCATCAGCAGAGTCAGGAGCTTCTTCATTGTGGATCAAACCTTTCCAAATAGTTTTCCGATGCGTTTTCTCCCGCATCGTGGGATAAAAATTGGACCGCTTTGTCAAGCGGTCCATAGGTATACGGAAAGGCACCCATCCCGGGCGATCCGATGGCCATTGATAGCGCTTCACAAAGTTTTGTGACAGTCCGGCGGATATTCTCCGACGGCCCAGCAGCGAAAGACCAGGCAGTCTTTCACAACTTCGGCGGTTTTCCCTTTCCCGTCCGGCGGCTGCCTGACCGTGCCGGAGGGTACTGATGAAACCCGCGCCTCTATCTAAGCGATTCAATTTTCCTGCATCTTAGCACGTTAAAGCGGTGATGTCAACGCCCTTTTCCGGGAACGCTGGAAATTTTGTGCACAACGGCGAAACTTCTTTTGAAAATTTCCGGCTGGTTGTGATATAGTGATGGAAAACAAATGAAACTTTTTTTACCGCTGCCGTTTCATATAGTAAGAAAGAGAAGGGGAGGGACCGGATGAAGCGAACGCTGGCGGCCTGCTGCGCCGCCCATTTCCTGGTGGATTTTGCCTGTGCGTTTCTGGCGTTCCGCTGCCTGGACCGGAGCGGCAGCTTGCCCGCACTGCTGCTGGCCTACAACTTCTGCGCTTTCGCTGTCCAGATGCCCCTGGGTCTGCTGGCGGACCGCTGGGACCGGGACGGCCTCCTGGCTGCCGTGGGTGCGCTGACAACGGCGCTGGCCTTTGGCCTGACACATTTCCCCTGGCTGGCGGCGGTGCTGGCAGGACTGGGCAACGCCGCTTTCCATGTGGGAGCGGGGCTGGAGACGCTGTCCGTCTCCCGGGGCAAAGCGGGCCCCCTGGGGGTGTTCGTGTCTCCCGGCGCCGTGGGACTGTTCTGCGGGACGGCTCTGGGCAAGGGCGAGACCTTCCCCGCCTGGGGCGCAGCCATGGCGCTGGTGCTGATCGCCGCCCTGTTGCTGCTGACGAAGCAGCCCAGACCCCGCTGCGGAGAATCAGCTCCGCTGTCTCTGAGAGCGTTGGGCCTGCCGCTGCTGGGACTGTTGGCGGTGGTGGCCCTGCGCTCCTGGGTGGGCATGGGCCTGACTTTTGACTGGAAGACCGGAGTCTGGGCCTGGCTGCTGGTGCTGGCTCTGGCGGCGGGAAAGGCCGCCGGCGGATACGCGGCGGACCGCTTTGGCTTTCGGCGGACCGCTGCCGCATCCCTGCTTCTGGCGGCGGCGCTGTATCCCCTGTCGCCGGGAAGCCCGGCCCTGGGTGTCACAGCGGTGTTTCTCTTCAACATGACCATGCCCCTGACGCTGTGGGCATCGGCCCGGCTGCTGCCTTCGGCCCGGGGCTTCGCCTTCGGCCTTTTGACCTTTGGATTGTTCCTGGGCTTCCTGCCCGCCGCCTTCGGCAGGACGCTGTCGGCGCCCATGGCGGCGGTGTGGGCTCTGGTGTCCCTGGCGCTGCTGCTGCCGGGACTTGGAAAGGCGGTGGAGCCGTGAACTTTTCTATTTTTGCGGTATCGCTGGGCCTGACACTTCTGCTGGAGCTGCCGGCAGCCTATGCCTGGGGCCTGCGGAGCCGCCATAACTTGACGGTGGTCGTCCTGGTAAACGTGCTGACCAACCCAGCGGTGGTCTTGCTGCACGCCCTGGGCATCCCCATTCTGCCGCTGGAGGCGTCAGCCATCGCCGCAGAGGGCTTCTGCTACCGCCATTGCGGCAAAAACATCCGCAGCCCCTATCTGCTGGCGCTGTGTGCTAACGGATTCTCCTACGGCGTCGGCCGGATACTGAACATCATACTTTAGGAGGAATGGATATGAAAAGACGGACATCCCTGTTGCTCCTGTTTCTGACTGCCTGGCTGCTGACGGTTCCGGCCCTTGCCGACGTGGCATGGGAGCCGGAAAACAGTTTTTACAAGCGCAATGAGCGACAGTGTGAGCCGGAGGAGCGTTTCTACTGGGTCAATGGCCCGGAGGGCTACCTGACACTGCGGGAGGAACCGAATGGAAAGCCCATTGCCAACGTGAAAAACGGTGTCCGGTTTTATGTAAATGGAACTTATGAGAAGGGCGGCGTCCGCTGGGGACTGGTGAACTACAATCTGAACGATGGGACGGACAGCTATTTGGCCGTAGCCGGGGACGCGGAAACGGGCTGGAACGAGGCCTGGCTTTCCATGGAGGACATGGTGCTGTACTATGACCAGCAGTGCTTCCGGGAGGACCACGCCGGGGAGCTCACCCCGGAGCAAAAGACGTTTACCGTGGCGGGTAAGGCTTTCTGCTTCTATGAGTATCCCGGCGGCCCCTTCATCTGGCAGATGGACGCTGCTGATACCAGGGAGATGGAGCCCGTCCAGACGGCCATCGTCTATACCGACGCGGCGGGCAGGGAGTGGGGCCATGTGGGCTATTGGTATGGAAACCGGAACATCTGGTTCTGCCTGTCCGATCCGGAAAACCCAAACCTCTCCGTGGAGGACCACACCCCGGACCTCTACCCGGCGGCGGAGGGAGACGCGGGCACCGTGCTGCCGGTGTATACCGAAGCGGAGAGCGTTCCTGTCTGGATCATTGCGGGCGTGGTCCTGGTCTGCGGAGTGACAGCGTATTTGTTGCTCCGAATGCGGCGGAAAAAGACCTGACAGGACAGCAGCCCGGTGCTATAATGGAGCCTATATCAGGAGCGGGGCCGTCTCGGAAAGACCTGCTAAGTTTTGTCAAGATGGAAATTTGAATTTCGCAAGATAGCAAAAAAAGAGCACACTAAACCAGGCCGCTTCGCATCTCGAAATTGAAATGGCAGCCAGCCAACGGGTATGTAACAAGGTTAAATCTGCTCCAGTGTATCCAAGTAGGTTTTCACAGTAGCGTAGTAGATCCGCAGAAACTTGTTAGCGGATGCCATCATGTAGACGCGGTAAGGCTTCCCCTCGGCTCGTTTCCTGTCCATAAACTGGTAGACAGGTTCATCAAGGGGCGCGGTTTGCAAATAGACGCTCATGACAAGGAAAAGCGTCCGGCGCAGCGAGGATGCCCCAACCTTACTCATGTTCTTGTGTCTGCCTGTTACATCCCCTGAATCATTCGGTGGGGCGTCAATACCGGCGTAGGCCACGAGGGCTTTCTTAGAGTAAAAACGGCGCACATCACCGATCTCAGCCATGAGCTGCGGGCCGAGAGCCGGACCAACTCCGAACATCTCCATGACAACAGGATACTCCGGAAGCTGGGACGCCAGGGATTGCATTTCCTGCCTAAGTGTGGCCAGCGCAGCGGAGGTTGCTCTGAGCTGAGATACAGCCTGCTCAACAAGCAGCTTAGTGGTTTCAGACTTCGGCATAACGCCGATGTGTCCACCGGCCTCAGAGTAAATGTAAAGAGCCTTTTCCTCACTGAAGTTGTAACCGTTCTTTCTGCACCATCGCTGATATTTGTTTAGGAACGCCTTTTCAGAGCGTTCACAAACGCACCCGCAGTGCCAGAACTCCGCCACGAAGTCTACCCACTTCTCGCTTCCATCTGCACGGGCAGGACTATTGAATAAACGATTCGCGTTCGGAAAAGTGGTATCCAGCAAAGAGATCAAGTTGTTTTTCAGAACAGTTTGTACCTTGGAATACTGTCGGTACTGGCGGTAGCAGCTCTTTAGTAGCAGCCGAGTGTCTTCCTCCGGAACATACCTCGGCAAAGTAAGCCAGCGGTCAAGGCCATAGTTCGCCAGCTTTACGGCGTCCTTCCTGTCGGTCTTGACATGCCTCAAATCGTTGTTCCCGTAGCCATGCACCAGCTTTGCGTTGACGACGGAGACATACAGCCCCGCATCGTGGAGCAGCCAAGCCACCGGCGCATGGTAATTCCCTGTGGCCTCCATGACCACACGAGTCTCACCGTCCAGGCTTTTGAGACGCCTTGCCAGCTCGCTCAGTTCACTGTCGGTGTGACGCACTTCAAATGGTGAGATGACGACCTCTCCAAAGGGACGCATGACAGCAACCGTACTTCTGCCTTTGGAAATGTCGATGCCAACAGAGTTCATGTATCTACCTCCAATACGAAATCTGCAACCGGAATCCATCTTTTTCTCGTTGCCGATTCAATCTATTGGGTGACGCGAACTCGATGGCTCAACCTGCTCAAATCGAACGCTGCAACAAGAGGATGGCTGACAGTCTTTCCGACGGACATAGCAGCCCAAGGAGTTAATGGTCAGCCAGTTGCTCCCCTTATTGTAGCTTAGGCACGAGATGGAAAGAAAGCCGGACTGGCTGCCCGGCTTTCCTGTCCAAATTTATTGTAATAGGAGTTTTTCATGCAAGCCTTTGAATTGAGCATCCTGGACTGGATCCAGGCCCATCTTCGCTGCGGCTTTCTGGATGCGGTGCTGCCGGCCATCAGCCGGACAGCTGACCACGGGGAGCTGTGGATCATCCTGGCGGTGATCCTGCTTCTTATCAAGGGCCAACGGAAGTACGGTGCCTCCGTGGCTTGCGGGCTGGTTTTAGACCTTGTGAGCTGCAATATCATTCTGAAACCCCTGATCGGCCGCAGCCGCCCCTTTGTGCTGAACGAATTGGCGGAGCTGCTGATCGCTGCCCCTATGGACGCGTCGTTTCCCTCGGGCCATACGGCGGCATCTTTTGCGGCGGTATTTGCCCTGAAAACGGCGGGCAGCCCTTTGTGGAAGCCCGCCCTGGCGGCGGCGCTGGTGATCGCCTTCTCCCGGCTGTACCTGTATGTCCACTGGCCCAGCGATGTGCTGGCGGGCGCTCTGCTGGGCGCCGCCGTAGGCTGGGCTGGCGCCAAAATCATGGAAAAAGTGCTGAGAAAAGCGGGACGCTAAGTCCCGCTTTCGCATATCAAAAACCCGGTTGTGCAACCGGGTTTTTGACAGCTTGAGCCGGGGGATTTACCCCGGTGTTTTTTACTTTACAGCAGTCCCTGGCTTACCAGGAACTCCCGGGCCACGTCGTCCACGGTCCGGCCCAGTACATCCACCTGATAGGTCAACTCCGCCATCTGTTCTGTGGGAATTTCGCCCGCCAACTGGTTCAAAATGCCCTCCAGCTCCGGGTATTTCTCCAGCACGTCCTCCCGCACCAGGAAAGCACCGTTGTAGTCGGGGAAGAAGCCCTTGTCATCCTCCAGAATTTTCAGGCCCGCCTTGCGGTTCAGACCGTCGGTGGCGTAGACCACGGTAACGTCGAAGCTGCCGTTTTCAACGGCGGCGTATTTCAGTCCCAGGTCCACGGACACAGGATTGCGGAAGTTCAGACCGTAGAATTCCGTGAAGGGTCCGTACTTCATGCTGCCCTCCAGGGTGAAGAAGCCCTGCTCCGCACCGAAGGTCAGCTGGTCCGCGACGGGGACCAAGTCGCTGATGGTCTCCAGGCCGTACTGGTCGGCGACGGCCTGGGGCACCGCAATGGCATAGGTGTTGTCGAAGCCTAGCTTCTCCAGCAGCCGCATCCCGTATTCCTCCTGAGCCACCTGGTTGACATAATCATAAATGCTCATACCCTCCGGCACATCGGTAACGTCCTGGTGGAAGAAGGTGGTCAGCAGGGTGCCGTCGTAGGAGATCATCAGGTCGCAGGTGTGGCTGTCACCGTTCAGGGCATTGAAGTTATTTACCTGGGACATCTGGTCCTGAATGGTGACCGTCAGGTCGGTCTGATCCTCCACCAGCATTTTCACCATGTGGTGCATGAGCTGAGTCTCGGAGTAGTCGCCGTCGTAAAGCATCAGGTCGCCGCTGCTGCCCCGGCCGTAGGGAAGGAGAAGGCAGAAGGCCAGCAGGATGGCGGCCACGGGGATCCACATCTTCCGGGATCCGCCCCTGTCCTTGTGCATCTGGGTTTCAAACCAGCCCATCAGCAGGTCCAGCACCACTGCAATGACCATGAGGACGCCGGTGGCGGCCAGAATGAGCTTCATGTCGGAGATGCGGATAGCCTGGGTAATGACGCCGCCCAAACCGCCGCCGCCCACGAAGGCCGCGAACACGGCGGTGCCGATGGCGTTGACCACGGCGATGCGGATGCCGGTGAACACGGTGGGGAAGGCCAGGGGGAACTCCACCATCAGCACCCGGTAGGGCTTGCTCATGCCCATGCCCCGGGCGGCTTCCTTCACGCCGGGGTCTACCTCCTGCAGTCCCAGGCAGGTGTTCCGCACGATGGGGAGAAGGGAGTACAGTGTGATGCCGATGATAACGGTGAGCTTGCCGGGGTCAAGAAAGACCATGATGATGCCAAGCAATGCCAGGGAGGGGATCGTTTGCAGTAAATCCACCGCCCGCAGAATGGCGGGCCGGGCGGTTTTGGACACATAGGCCCAGATGCCCAGCGGCAGGCCGATGGCAATGGACAGGATGCTGGCCGCCAGTACAATGAACAGATGCTCACAGATCAAAGACCAGGTCATTTGCCCACCTCCTTCTGCAGGCCCCGGGGTGTGACCTTCCGCTGGAGCCGGTCGATGACCGCGCCGAACAGAATAGCCAGGATAGCTGCCGGGATGGCGCCCAGCAGGATGAGGGTGTTATTGTTGGAGGCCACGCCCTGGTACACGAAAGTGCCCAGGCCGCCCCGGCCGATCATGGCGGCCAGCACCGTCCAGGAGACGGTGTAGATGGCGGCCATCCGCAACCCGGCGATGATGGTGGGCATGGCCAGGGGCAGCTCCACCCGCAGCAGTGTTTGGAGGGGAGACATCCCGCAGCCCCTGGCGGCCTCAATGTACTTTGACTCCACCCCCAGAATACCGGTGTAGGTGTTTTTCAGCACCGGGAACATGGCGTACACGCTGAGGGCTACGATGACCGTGGAGGCGGTGTTGCCCCAGAGAATGAACAGCACACCGATGAACACCAGACCGGGGATGGTCTGGAAGATGGACAGCACCGGCAAAATGATGCCGGACCACTTTGGGACGCGGGACAGCAGGATACCCAGCAGCAGGCCCAGACAAAAGCCGCAGGCCACGGAGACCAGCACATACACCGTGTGGATGCCGATGGCTTTTGCCAGCATGGCGCCGTAGGTCTGAAACAGGGCCGTCATTTGGCATCCCCCCACAGGTTCTCCGCCACCGACCGTGCCACGCTGGTTTTGGTCACGATGCCCGCAATGGTGTCGTCCTCGTTCAGAACCACCACGTAGCCCGCGCCGGAGTCCAAAAGGTAGTCAAAGCTTTCCCTGGCGTCGTCCCCCACCCGGACGGTCCGGGCGGTCTGGCGGACCATGGGTTCGATGCTGGTCAGTTCCCGGCCCCAGCGGCGGATGTCGCCGATGGAGATAGTGCCGGCGTACCGGCCCTCCTCGTCGGTGACCAGCAGGGAGTCCACGCTGCTGCGGGCCATGCGTTCGGCGCACTCCATCACGCCCCGGTCCTTTTTGACGGTAACCAGGTTCGTCCGCATGAAGTGCTCCACGGTGGAGGGGGCGGGGGCGTCGGGAGCGTGCTTGCCCAGGAAATTCCGCACCAGGTCGTTGGCGGGATGCTCCAGCATTTCCTCCGGGGAGGCCATCTGGACGATCTCACCGCCTGTCATAAAAATAATAACGTCGGCCAATTTCAGGGCTTCGCCCATGTCGTGGCTGACGAAAATAACGGTTTTGTGCAGCTTCTGTTGGATATTCTTGACCTCGTCCTGCAAGGTCTCCCGGGTCATGGGATCCAGGGCACTGAAGGGTTCATCCATCAGTACGATGGGAGGGGATGCCGCCAGCGCCCGCAGCACGCCGATGCGCTGCTGCTGTCCGCCGGAGAGCTCCGAGGGATACTTGTCGGCGTACTGCTCCATGTCCACCAGCTGCAGCATTTCCCGGACGATCTCGTCGCACTTGGCCTTGTCGTACTTCAGGAGCTTCGGCACCACGCAGATGTTCTGGGCCACGGTCATGTTGGGGAACAGGCCGATCTGCTGGATGACGTAGCCGATGTGGCGCCGCAGTTCCACCTTGTCCTGGGACTGGATGTTCTTCCCGTCGATGGAAATGGTGCCGGAGTCGATGTCGATGAGGCGGTTGATGGTTTTTAGCGTCGTGGTTTTGCCGCAGCCCGAGGGGCCGATCAGCACCACGAACTGCCCGTCCTCAATGGTGAAGTTCAGGTCCTTGAGGATGGGCGTCTTACCGTAGCTTTTGCAGACATGTTCAAATTGGATCATTGGTTACCTCCTTTGGCGCAATGAGGTTGTGGGCGGCCTCCACGGCGGCGGGGCTGCCCACCAGGACAAGTACGTCCCCGTCGTACAGCTCCGCGTAGGGACCGGGGGAGAGGATGACAGTCTGGCCCCGCCGGATGGCCACGATGGTGCCGCCGGTGGACTGCCAGAATTTCAGAGCTCCGATGCTGTGCCCGATAAGGGGAGAGCCCTTGGGAATGGGGACCTCGTAGTTGGGGAAAGGCTGGTCGGCGGCGGCAAAGGTGTCCCGGCTCTTTACCAGGGCCGCCACCGTGTCGCTGAGGCGGCGGCTCAGGTCGGCATATTCCGCCATCAGTTCCTTGAGCTGCTGCCGCAATGCCCGGACGTCGGCGCTCTCCTCAAAGTTTTCGATGTACCGCCTGGCGCTGTCGGCGGAGAGGACCACGGCTCCGCTCTGGGGCTTCACCTCTACCACCTTCATGTCCGCCAGCAGCCGCAGCGCCCGCCGGATGGTCTCCGGGGATACGTTGTACTCCGACGCCATGACGGACCGCCCATAGACCCGGCTGCCCTCCGGCAACTCGCCCTTGGCGATGCGGCGTGCCAGGTCCAGCGCGATCTGTAAATATTGGGAGGGAACAACGGTTTGTTTCATGGATACCACCACCTGTTATGAGATGTAGAATGATCTTATTATATACTGCCAACTCGAATAAGTAAATGGATGTGGCAGTTAATAAACTGTAAACAAATTTGAGATCTCTGCAAAAAAAGAAGAAAAACGAGAAAAACCAGTCAAGAAAATACTGATATCAATGGGAACTGTATCTTCGGCCGGCATTCAGCCTGATCATACTATTTTACACGGTAATAAAGAAAAAAGAGCGCGAAAGCGCCCTTTTTTCATGCTCATATTACCACAAATCGGCTTAAAATTCAAGTCTTGTTCTGCTGTCATGGCCGCCGTATGCTGGGAGACGGAGGTGGTCGCCATGGAATTTCAAATCATTCCCCAGCCGCGGGAGACCGTACAGATTTTAGTGGAAGCAAACCGCCGGACGGCCCGCTACGGCCTGACGTTGACGCCAGAACAGATGACGGCTCTTGCGGAAAGCCGGGCCCGCGCTCTGCTTGATACCGGCAGGGTGGAGCTGGGAGCGGGTATCCTGCCCCAGATCGTTGAGATGTTCTGCGATTCTCCTAATTTGCATCAGGCGGAGTATGCGGCGGCGCTGGAAGCCCTGCAGGCTATTTTCTACCGCTGCAAGAACGAGGCCGGGGATCTGACGCCGGACGAGGATATTTTGCGGCTTCTCCGCCGGGCCTTTGACCGGGCGGGAGGCAGCACAGAGTATCTTGCGGGCTGCTCCCTTGCGGAGCTGGTCCGCTGGGTGCGGGAGGGAAAGCATGGCACAGACTGATTTGACGGTCAGCTTGCCGGAACATGACCGGCAGGCGTGGCAGATGAAGCTATGGGAGCTACTGCGGCTCCAGACAGAGCGGTATACCTCGGGGCAGAGCACGTCTGTCCGGACGGATACCGCCCAAATGCTGCTGCGCTCCATCTGCTTCTCGCTGGACCAGATTCAACAGGCCCAGCCGGAGCGGAATTTGCTGCAAGAATCGCTGGATATTCTCCTGCAGGAAGGGGCGGAGGTGGTGCGCCGCCAGACGGCCCGGACGCAGCTTCAGTACCGCCGGGCCTGCCGCTGTCTGTATCAGGAGGAGAGCGTGTCATTGCGGGATACCCTCCGGGGCATCGGTGGCTTTTTCCATGATTACGACCCGCAGTTTTTCGCGGCGGAGGTGCCCTGCGACATTGACTACCAGTTGGCCCACCCCGTGCCGGATAAGCTGTTGGGCGTGGCGTGGCTCCGGGACTATTTGGACAGGCTTTTGCTGGAAGACACGGTTCTCCGGCGGTTCCGACCGGACGCAGTCCGCCGGGTGCTGGCGGCTTCCTGCCCCGACCACCAGGAATTGCTGGTAAACCTGTACGAGCCGGCGGCAGCGGCGGCGCTGGGGGTGACCATGACGGAGGGAGACCTCTTTGAACTGGACATCACAGCGGCGGGGCAGGTGACCCTGACCGCCTGGCTTGCGCCGATGTCCGTATGCGCACGGCGGCTGGCTTTGGAACGGGCGGGGGAGACCCTTGCCCGCCGCTTGGAGCTGCCTGCCGGGGCTGCCGCGTACCTCCGGGAGACGGCGTTGGCCCTAGCGCCCCGGGTGGAGGCAGTGCTGGCCTCCGGGGGAGGCTGGCAGACTATTTTTCCGGCGTTTTCCTAAAAAACTGTCCGGTCCAAAAGTTTGGACCGGACAGTTTTTGGTTGAATATCAGAAATGCTCGATGATGTCCACCAGCTCGGCGCCGATGCGCTTCTGAGCCTCCTTGGTGCCCGCGCCCACATGGGGCATGCAGCTGACGGCGGGGTGGGAAGCCAAGACCCAGTTGGGGTCCTTTTCGCTGAGCCACACGTCCAGACCGGCGGCCTTGACCTTGCCGCTGTTCAGACCGTCCAGCAGGGCGGCTTCGTCCACGTTGGAACCACGGGAAACATTGATGATGACCACGCCGTCCTTCATCTTCGCAATGGATTCGGCGTCCACCAGGGGCTTGTCGCCGCCGGGAGCGCAGAGGACGATGATGTCGGACTGGGCCAGCAGTTCATCCATGGAGACGAAGTGCATGGTGCCGCACTCGCAGCCCTCGGGCTTGTTGCGGTGGACCACGGACAGCACGTTCATGCCCAAGGCCTGGGCCTTGTCGCCCACCATGCGGCCGATGCGGCCGTAGCCGATGACACCCATGGTCTTGCCCATGACCTCAAAGCCCTTGGAGTAGGCCTTCTTCTCCCACTTTTTCTCCCGCATGGTGTGTCCGGCGATGGAAATGTTCCGGGCGCAGGAGAACAGCAGGGCGATGGCCAGCTCCGCCACAGCGTTGGAGGATGCCCGGGGCGTGTTCTTTACGGTGATGCCCGCCGCTTCGGCGTATTTTACGGCGATATTGTCTACACCGACACCGGCCCGGACGATGAGCTTCAGGCGGCTGCCCTTGGCGGCGTCGATCTGGGGCTCCTTGATCTTGGTGGCGGAGCGGATGATGACCGCGTCGAATTCCCGCAGGGCTTCGCCCAACTGGTCGGGCTCATAGAATTGCTCCACGATCTCGTGACCGTCCCGGCGCAAAGTTTCGATAGCGCCGGCGTCCATACCGTCAGTGACCAAAACGCGCATTGACATATTCAATTACCCCTTTTATCAAAATTTCCCGGCACACCCCAGGGGTGCCATCGTCGTCGCAAAGTCCGCTGAGTTCCGTTTCCGCCTGACGTCGAAAACGGTGCGCGCTTCCTTGCTCCTCCTCTCCGCGCGCGGCGGGGCCGCGTGCGGGGGACAATGTAACGGAAAATCCCATTCGCCCATTGGGGGACAGGCGATACGGCAAATGCCGTGCGGGGGCAAGATAAAAGTTTGGTCCACCTTTTCAAAGGTGGCGGGGTCCAGGGGCAGTGCCCCTGGTGGGTTTGGGCAAAGCCCAACCTCGCATACCCCCAAAAGCATCAGGCGTGCTCCGCCTCGTACTTCTTCAGGAACTCCACCAGAGCCTCCACGCCCTCCTTGGGCATGGCGTTGTAGATGGAAGCCCGCAGGCCGCCCACGGACTTGTGGCCCTTCAGGTTGTCAAAGCCCGCGGCCTTGGAAGCGGCCACCACATCGGCGTCCTGCTCCTTGCTGGGGGTCACGAAGGGCACGTTCATCAGGGAGCGGTCTTCCTTGCGGACAGCGCCGGTGAACAGCTTGCTCTCATCCAGGAAGTCATACAGGATGGCGGCCTTCTCCTCGTTGCGTTTCGCCATGGCTTCCAGACCGCCGTTATCCAGCAGGTACTTGAACACCTTGCCGCAGCAGTAGATGGCCCAGCAGTTGGGGGTGTTGTACAGGGAGTCGGCGTCGGCGTGAGTCTTGTAGCTCAGGTAGACGGGAGTCTTGGGGTCCAGATCCTCCCGAATCAGGTCCTCCCGGATGATGACCACGGCCATGCCGGCGGGACCCACGTTCTTCTGCACGCCGGCCCAAATCAGGCCGTACTTGCTGACGTCGCAGGGACGGGACAGGAACATGGAGGACTGGTCGGACACCAGGACCTTGCCCTTGGTGTTGGGCAGGGTGTGGAAGGTGGTACCGTTGATGGTCTCGTTCTCGCAGATGTAGACATAGTCGGCGTTATCGGGGATGTCCAGATCGGAGCAGTCGGGGATGTAGGAGAAGTTCTCGTCCTTGGAGGAGGCCACGATCTTGACCTCGCCGTACTTCTTGGCTTCGGCGATGGCCTTCTTGGACCAGGCGCCGGTCTCCACATAGCAGGCCACGCCGTTTTTCATCAGATTGATGGGCACCATGGCGAACTCCAGCGTGCCGCCGCCCTGGACGAACAGGACCTTGTAGTTGTCGGGAATGTTCATCAGCTTGCGGAGATCGGCCTCGGCCTCGTCCCGGATCTGCTGGAACACCTTGGAACGGTGGCTCATCTCCATGACGCACATGCCGCTGCCACGGTAGTTCATCATTTCGGCGGCGATCTCTTCCAGAACGGGCTCCGGCATCATGGCGGGACCGGCGGAGAAGTTGTAAGTACGACCGTATTTCATCTTCATATCCTCCATCTTTTTGTATTTTGACGGGCAGGCAGGCACGCCGTCCGGGAAAAGGTCGCCCTTTTCCTATGATCCTGATTTTAGTATACGACAGGGAAAAAGGAGAATCAACCGGTTATGCAAATTTTTTCAGACCAGCTAAAAAAATATTTGGTTTTTGTGCAAATCTACCATAGGAGGAAGGGGCTTCCTTGCTGATTTTAGAATGAAGTGCCGAAAACAGCCGGAAGCGTATGCGGAAAAGCGGTTGAAATTTCCCTGGAAATTCATTATAATATTTTGATGTGCAAATATACGGGGGGAGGCCCCAGTTTAGGAAAGAACGAGGAAACGAACATGCGACCGGACGGAACCCGCGTCAAGGGACTGACGCCCATCGTGCAGGCGCTGCCCTACATCATGCCCAAGCGATTTGACGCCCAGAACTGGGCCAGTGACTATGTGGACGAGGATATCGTCAAAGCCTTTATCCGCCAGAAGCGGCGGGAGGGGCACCGCGTGACCCATATGAGCGTGCTGATCGCCGCTTACTACAAGGCCGCGCTGGAGAACCCCAAGGTAAACTACTTTATTATGAACCGCAAAGTGTACAAACGAAACCACTTCTGCGTCAGCTTCGTCATTCTCAAAACCCGGGCGGACGGCACGCCGGACGAGACCACCCTGAAGATCTACCTGAATCCCGAGGACGATGTGTTCACTATCAGCCAACGCATTCAGGAGCATATCGACCGGAACATGGAGGCTGTCCACAACAACAATACAGACAAGTTTGCCAATATTGTCTTTTCCATCCCGGGCCTTGCCCGCCTGGTGTTCGGCCTGGCCTACCGGCTGGACGTGTATGGCTTGCTGCCGAAGAAGATTATTGAGCTCAGCCCCTTTCACACCAGCCTGTTCATCACGAACCTGGCCTCCATCAACACCAGTTACATTTTCCATCACTGCTATGAATTCGGCACTACCAGCGTGTTCGTCTGCATGGGCAAGCCCGTGCCCGACCCCAACGCCCCGGCAGGGAGCCGCAAAAAGCGGATGCCCCTGGGCGTGGTGATGGACGAGCGCATTGCCACCGGCATCGAATACTCCCGTTTCTTCGCCGCCTTTGAGCGGTATCTGAAAAAGCCGGAGCTGCTGGAGACCCGGCTGGACGGCTAGGCTGTCCCGGCCATGGCGTAAGGAGGAAGATCGTGAAAAACGGATACGTGGAGCGGGCGAAGGCCCTGATCCGTCTGGCGGCCCTGTATGTCTGCTCCCTTGGTAAATGGCTGTTGCTGGCGGTGGCCGTGGGCCTTGTCTGCGGCGTGATCGGAACCGCCTTTCACGTTGGTGTCCACGAGGCCACGCTGCTCCGGGGTGAGCGCCCCTGGCTGCTGTGGTGCCTTCCCCTGGCGGGCCTAGTGATCGTGGGCTTCTATAAACTGACAAAGACCGAGGGCCAGGGTACCAACGCCGTCATCGACCAGGTGCATCTTGGCAAAGGCTTGCCCATTCTTCTGCTGCCCGCCATTTTCCTGGGCACTGTGCTGACCCACCTGTGCGGCGGCTCCGCCGGCCGGGAGGGCGCCGCTCTCCAGATGGGCGGTACCATCGGCTTCCACACCGGGCGGCTGTTCCGCCTGGACGACAAGGACCTGCGGATTGCCACCCTGGCGGGCATGGCGGCGTTTTTTTCCGCCCTGTTCGGTACGCCTCTGACCGCCGCCATCTTTTCCATCGTGGTCATCAGCATCGGTGTCATGTACCACGCCGCCATGTTCCCCTGCCTGACCGCCGCCCTGACGGCCTACGGCGTATCTCTGGCTCTGGGTGTGGAGCCTACCCGCTTCACGGTGGAGATGCCTGTTCTGGCAACAGGCACTATGCTGCGGGTGGCGGTGCTGGCGGCGCTGTGTGCCCTGGTGTCCGTCCTGTTTTGCGGAGTTATCCACGGGATGGAGCATCTGATGGCAAAATACCTGCCCAACCCCTGGGTGCGGGTCGTGACGGGCGGCTTTGCCGTCATCGCCCTGACATACCTCTGCGGCACCACGGACTATAACGGCGCGGGCATGGATGTGGTCACCGCAGCTGTGGAGCAGGGAACGGCCCATCCGGCGGCATTCCTTTTGAAGCTGCTGTTCACCGCTGTGACCCTGGCCGCCGGCTTCAAGGGCGGCGAGGTGGTGCCCTCCTTTTTCGTGGGAGCCACCTTCGGCTGTGTGGCGGGGCCGCTACTGGGGCTGCCCGCGGGCGCTTCCGCTGCTATCGGCCTGGTGGCCGTGTTCTGCGGTGCCACCAACTGCCCCCTGGCCTCCACGCTGCTGTCCATCGAGCTGTTCGGGGACGCGGGCCTTCTGTACTTTGCCCTGGCCTGCGTCATCAGCTACATGCTCTCCGGGTACAGCGGCCTGTATTCCAGCCAGACCATCCTGTACTCCAAGCTGAAAGCCCAGTACATCAATGTCCATACCAACGAGCCGAAGCAGGACCCCGGTCTTGCCGATACGGCCCATACAAACGAGTAAAAACAGACCTCCCGTGGCATACTGTGAGAAAGTCATGCCTCGGGAGGTTCTTTATGCAGTTCACCCAGATATTGGCCCAAATCGGACAGACGACCCTGACGGCCCTGCTGTCCATCCTGGTGCTGTTCCTTTTGGCAAAGCTCATGGGTACCAAGCAGGTGTCCCAGATGACCATGTTCGACTATGTGGTGGGCATCACCATTGGCTCTGTGGCGGCGGAGCTGGCAACGGAGATGGAGGAACCCGCCAAGCCCCTGACAGCCCTGATCATTTACGGCATAATGGCCGTGCTGATCTCCATTTTGACCAACAAATCCATCAAAGCCCGGGCGGTTGTGACGGGGAAGCCTCTGGTACTGCTGGAAAACGGCGTCATTTACCGAAAGAATCTGAAAAAGGCCCGGCTGGACCTGAACGAATTTCTCACCTATTGCCGCATCGGCGGCTGGTTCGACCTGAACCAGCTCCAGTCGGCGGTGCTGGAGCATAACGGCGTGGTCAGCTTTCTGCCCAAAGAGACGGATCGTCCCGCCACGCCCATGGACCTGCACCTGGACCCCAAGCAGTCCCAGGTGCAGACGCCCTTCGTCATGGACGGCAAACTGCTGCCGGACAACATCCACCAGGCTGGGAAGGAGGAAGCGTGGGTCCACCGCGCGCTGCTGCGTCAGGGCTACAAGGATGAATCCGGCGTTCTCCTGGCGTTATGGGGCGGCGGCGAAAAGCTGACGGTATTTCCCATGGATCCGCCTAAAACGGCTTCGCGATCCTGACGCATTGTTTCCGTCCTCTGCATAGACTGACAGGGGTGATGTCATGCACAACTGCGACTGTGATCCGCTGGCGCTGACCACCGCCGTCAACACCCTGGCGGTGTCTATCGCCGCTCAGCTGAACGATGCGGACCTTGCTCTGGCGGCGGCGGTTCTGACCCAGTTGGGAGATACTCTGGCCACCATTTCCGTTCAGCGGGAGCGGTGCGGGGCCGGGGAACCGGAGATATAATTAAACAGCGTTATCTTGAAGATTCGTATCAAAACGGGACGCGCTGAAAAGCGCGTCCTCAGCTTGTCGAAAAAGTCTTTTCCATCAACCAATGTGACGGATGACCGGACGGCAGAATCACTCCCTATCCCTTCCAATAAGCAAAATAGCGCCCTGCGAGAAGCGAGGAACATCTCACTTCTCACAGGGCGCTCTCTGCTTTCAGCGGATACCATTTTTCCAGAAAAGGGACTTTTCTGACAGCCCTTTTACATCCGGCGCCTCAGACTGTGGGCAGGTCCTCCAGGGAGGCGAAGGAGTAACCCATCTCCTCCCACTTCGTCAGCAGGTCGTCCAGGATCTCCGCGTTGGTCTTTGATGTGGAGTGCAGCAGGACGATGGCTCCGTCGTGGATACGGGGCAGCAGCTTGGCATAGGCCTGTTCCGCTGTGGGCTGCTTGTCCACGTACCAGTCCACATAGGCCAGGCTCCAGAACACGGTCTTGTAGCCCAGGGCCTGGGCATGTTTCAGGTTCTCCGTGCTGTATTTTCCCTGGGGCGGGCGGTAGTACATGGGCAGGTCCTGGCCTACGGTCTCCTTGTACAGCGCCGCCAGGCTGTCCAGTTCCTTCTGGAAAGCTGCCTGGTCGCTGATGGCGGACATGTTGGGATGGTGATAGGTGTGGTTGCCTACGATGTGGCCCTCGGCGGCCATGCGGCGGACGATGTCCGGAGCGGTCTCGATCATGTTGCCCACCACGAAGAAGGCGGCGGGGGCGTTGTGCTTTTTCAGCGCGTCCAGGATCTGCTCCGTGTAGCCGTTCTCATAGCCGCAGTCGAAGGTCAGATAGATGACCTTTTTCGAGGTGTCTCCCAGGTAATAAGCATCGTACTTTGCCAGGTCTTCCACCGTGGCGTTGCCGATGGGGGCGGCGCCCTCCGTCTGGAAGGACAGGCCCCAGTCGGTGGTGGAGACCGGGATGGCGGCGACGGAAGACGCCGGTTCCGAGGCGACCCGGCTCTGGACGTACAGAACGCCCGCCAGGAACAGGCAGGGAAACAGCAGGATCAGGGAATTCCGAAAGAAACGGCGCATAAAAAAACCTCCTGTTGCACATTGTCGTGCAGCAGTATGCCCCGGCGGGGCCGCTTTTATGCGGACATTGAAATAAATGCGGGAATCTGCTAAACTATCGGAGGAATATCGAAGGAGCGCGAAAAACGACGATCATGGCAAAACGAAGAAAAAAGCGAAAGAGCAAGGCCGGGAGCCGCCTGGCACTGCTGCTGGCACTGTGCGTTGCCGGAGCGGCCCTGTGGCATCATTATGAACTGCCGGTTCCGGAGACTCTGGCCCAGCGGGCGTTGACGGTTCGGACCCTGGCGGCAGAGAAGCTGGCAGAGGTCCGGTCCGGCTTGGCGGACCTGCTGAAAAAGCTGCCGCCGGAGCTGCGGGAACCGCTGGTTCCCCCGGAAGAAGATGCGGCGGTCACGCTGGGCACGCTGCCGGCCTATGACGGAAACCCCTATGTGGAACTGGATGGGAACCAGCCGGCTTTTACGGAAGAAGAAAAGGCCGGGACGGCCTCTTACGAGACTTACGCCTCCCTGGACCTGCTGGGCCGCTGCGGCCCGGCGGAGGCCTGCGTGGGACAGGAGCTGATGCCCACAGAGGAACGGGGCGCCATCGGCATGGTGAAGCCCAGCGGCTGGCACACCGTTCGCTACGACGGTGTGGTGGACGGGAAATACCTTTACAATCGCTGCCACCTCATCGGCTATCAGCTTACCGGCGAGAACGCCAACGAGCGCAACCTCATCACCGGCACCCGCTATCTGAATGTGGAGGGGATGCTGCCCTTTGAAAATCAGGTGGCGGACTATGTGGAGGAGACGGGAAACCATGTCCTCTACCGGTCAACGCCAGTATTCAAGGGCTTGGAGCTGGTGGCCCGGGGCGTGCAGATTGAGGCCTGGTCTGTGGAGGACGGCGGCGCTGGAGTTTGCTTCAACGTATACTGCTATAACGTGCAGCCCGGTGTGGAGATCGACTACGCCACTGGAGAGAGCTGCCTTGCGGAGGAGAATGCGGCATGATGGAGAGCTTGTGGGAACAGTTTGACCGGGTAGTGGTTTTCGATACGGAGACCACCGGCATTGAATTCGGAAAGGATACGATCATCGAGCTGGGGGCCGTGTCCTTGGAAAACGGCGGAGAACGGGACAGCATGGACCGTCTCATCCGCCTGCCGGAGGGCCGGACCCTCCCGCCCTTCATCACCGGCCTGACGGGTATCACCGATGAACAGCTCCGGACTGAGGGCGCTGCGCCGGAGGAGGCCGCCGGGGACTTTTGCGCGCTGCTGGAGGGTGCGGAGCGGCCGCTGCTGGTGGCCTATAACGCCCAGTTCGACCTGAATTTCATGTTCTGGTTCCTGCGGCCTCTTGGCCTGACGGAACTGCTGAAAAAGCCCCGCTTCCTGGATGCCCTGACAGTCTACCGGGACCGCCGGGACTATCCCCACAAGCTCTGCAACGCCATTGAAGCCTACGGCCTGACAGACGCGGTCAACAGCCACCGGGCCGTGGATGACGCCCGGGCCACCGTTCGGCTTCTGGAGGCTATGGCGGCGGAACGGGATGACCTGGAGAAGTACATTGACCTTTTCGGCACCCATCCCAAGTACGGCCTCAGCGGACGGCCCATCGCCTCCGTCACCTACCGCCCCCAGCCCTACCGCCGGACGGTACCCCTGTACGAGTTGACATAATGCCCCATCTAAAAAGACGGCTTTGAGCCGTCTTTTTTTAACCGGAAAGTTTTTTGCTTCTGACTGACGGCAGATGTATTTTCTGCCCAATATATTTTTTCGCCGCCGCAAACTTTTTTCACCGCTTTTCCGTCTATGAGACAGAACCAACAGAAAGGATCTTTCGTATGTCACATATCCCGGAAGCACGATTGACAACTTATCTTGTGGAAGACCAGGCGCGGTTCTACCGTCTGGCGTACAGCTATCTGCACAACAGGGAAGAGGCTTTGGACGCGGTACAGACCGCTGTCTGCAAAGCACTGGAAAAGCAGGATGGCCTGAAGGACGCAGACGCCATGCGTACCTGGTTTTACCGCATTCTGGTCAATGTGTGTACAGACATGCTGCGGCAGCGAAAGCGGGAGTTCCCGGCGGCGCCGGAGGACCTGGATACCGGCAGCTACAACGATCCACTGCCCGCCGACGGTTCCCTGGCGGAGCGGGTGGATGCCCTGCCGCCGGAGGTCGCCGCCATCGTGAAGCTTCGGTTTTACGAGGAGCTGTCTCTGAAAGAGATCAGCCGGGTGGTGGACTGCCCGCTGAGCACCGTCAAGACCCGCCTGTACACCGGACTGAAAAAACTACGCGTCGAGTTGGAAGGAGTAGAGCTATGAATGATTTTAAGGAAGCCAGACAGGCTTATGAAAACACCCCCATTCCTCCGGAGCTGGAGGACCGGGTTAGGGCGGGTATCCGTCAGGGCAAGGCCAATCGGGCCCGCCGCGCATGGAGACGCGGCCTGGGCAGCGCGGCCGCCTGCTTCCTGGTGGTGTTCGGTACGTTGAACCTGTCTCCCACCGTGGCGGCGGCTGCCGCCGATGTGCCGGTGCTGGGCGGTTTGTTCCGGGTGCTGACCGTCCGCAGCTTCACCGACGAGAACAGTGACCGCACGCTAGAATTGGAGCAGCCCGCAGTGGAGGGCGGTGACGCCCTGGCCCAGCGGGTCAATCAGGAAATTCAGGCCATCGTGGACCAAAAGACTGCCGAAGGCGAGCAGCTCATAGCGGAGTATAAAGAGGCCTATTTTGCCACCGGCGGCACCCAGGAGGAATGGGAGCAGCATGACAACACCGTCAGCGTCACCTACGACATCAAGTCCCAGACGGACACCACCGTCTCCTTTGTGGTGAACAGCTCTGTCTCCATCGCAAATGCCTATCAGGAGCAGTTCTACTATAATCTGGACCTGGCAGCAGACAAGGAACTTACCCTGGCGGATGTGCTGGGGGAGGATTGGGTGACTGTCTGCAATGACTCCATCCGGGCCCAGATGGCCGCTGCGGAGGATCCTTCTGTGTACTTTGATGAGAGCATGGGCGGCTTCTCAACGGTGGATGAGGCCACCGACTTCTATATCAATCAGGCCGGAAACCCCGTGGTGGTGTTCCCACCCTACACCGTGGCTCCCGGCGCGATGGGATATGTGGAGTTTGAGATCGGCTGATTGAGATCGGCTCATAAAGCAAAAGGACCGGCCCCGCAGGGTCGGTCCTTTTGCATAGATAAGAGAGGGTGGAAAAATCAGATCAGGCCCTGGGCCAGCATGACATCGGCCACTTTCTTGAAGCCGGCGATATTGGCGCCAACCACAAGGTCTCCGGTATGGCCGCATTCCTCGGCGGCGTTGTAGATGTTGTGGAAGATGTTGATCATGATCTCCTTCAGCTTGGAGTCCACTTCCTCGAAGGTCCAGGAGTAGCGCATGGAGTTCTGGCTCATCTCCAGGCCGCTGGTGGCCACGCCGCCGGCGTTGGCTGCCTTGGCGGGAGCGAACAGCAGCCCGGCCTCCTGGAATACCCGGATGGCCTCAGGCCGGCAGGGCATGTTGGCGCCCTCAGCCACGGCCAGGGCGCCGTTCTTCACGATGACCTTGGCGATCTCACCATCGATCTCGTTCTGGGTGGCGCAGGGCAGGGCAATGTCGCAGGGGATGTTCCAGATGCCCCGGAAGCCCTCAGTGTAGGTGCTGCCGGGAACGCGCTCGGCGTACTCCTTGATACGGCCGCGATGGCCCAGCTTGATGTCCTTCACCACGTCCAGGTCGATGCCGTTGGGGTCGTGGATATAGCCGTTGGAGTCGCTCATGGCAACGACCTTGCCGCCCAGCTGAGTGGCCTTCTGGCAGGCGAAGATGGCCACATTGCCGGAGCCGGAGATGACCACGGTCTTGCCCTCAAAGCTGTCGTTTTTCATGCACTTCAGCATTTCCTCGGTCAGGTAGCACAGGCCGTAGCCGGTGGCCTCGGTACGCACCAGGGAGCCGCCGAATTCCAGGCCCTTGCCGGTGAGGACACCGGCATCGTAGCTGCCGCGGATGCGGCGGTACTGGCCGAACAGGTAGCCGATCTCACGGGCGCCCACGCCGATGTCGCCGGCGGGCACATCCACGAACTGGCCGATGTGGCGGTTCAGTTCGGTCATGAAGCTCTGGCAGAAGCGCATGACCTCGCCGTCGCTCTTGCCCTTGGGATCAAAGTCGCTGCCGCCCTTGGCACCGCCCATGGGCAGGCCGGTCAGGCTGTTCTTCAGGATCTGCTCAAAGCCCAGGAACTTCAGAATGGACAGGTTGACGGTGGGGTGGAACCGCAGACCGCCCTTGTAGGGGCCGATGGCGGAGCTGAACTGAATGCGGTAGCCCCGGTTGACGTGGACGGCGCCCTGGTCGTCGATCCAGGGTACCCGGAAGCAGATCATGCGCTCCGGCTCCACGAAAGTTTCGATGATGCCCTTCTTCTCATATTCAGGATGCTGCTCCACGATCATATCCAGGCTCTCCAGGACCTCCAGGACCGCCTGATGGAACTCTTTTTGGTCCGGATCCCGGGTGACCACCTGGGTATAGACGCGCTGCAGGTATTCGCTGTTCAACATATTGCCTTGCCCCTTTTTCTTTCTTTTGGTGTTTAACGCGGTGAAACTTTCTCACGGAATAGAATAGCGGAAAACGGGTGTTTTGTACAAGACTTAAAATTCCTAAAATATAAAACGATTATACAAGTCGATTTCTGCAAATTTTACAAAAATATCAGCACCTTTTTCCACTACGGACAAAGGTGCTGATATTTGTTCCCGATAGAGGTACTACCTTATACGCCGAGCGGACACTCACAGGACGCTCATGGCGTCCCGCAGGCGGTCGGTGACGGCTCCCTCAAAGACACGGGTACCGTGGCCATGGAGGGTCTCCAGCGCGGCGGCTGCCAGGGTGCAGGGAGTCTGGCCGTTCATGGACAGGTCCATGTCGAAGATGAACTTCACCTCCGGGTCCTGCTGGGCGCCGGGGGCGTTGTTCTGGATACGGCCCGGCCCGCTGTGGATCTTGACCCGGCAGGAGGAATCCAGCTTCAGCGTCATGTCGCAGCCGTAGTTCAGAACCTGGTCCTCCCGGATATCCTGCTCCCGGAAAACGCCGGTGTAGGCGGGAGTAAACAGTTCCTCCCAGGGCGTGTCCTCCAGTCCCAGCCGCTGCCTGGAAAAGAGGTTCACATACCGGATGCCCACCCGTTGGAAGTAGGCAGGCTTGTACAGCTTGATGAATGCCGCCAGAGGCTTGTCCAGGTGGTGGGCGAAATCCTCCCAGCCGGTGTAGCGCAGAGTGGACAGGGCGATGAAATCCTTGGTGAGGTTTAGCTTCCACTTACCGTCGGCGGAGAGAAAGTGGTAGTTCGCCACAGGAGGCTGCTGCTCCACCTTGGGGTTGGGTCCGCCCAGGCCGGAGACCTTGGGCGGCGTCACATCCTGCCGCCGGGCGTACTGGGGGAAATCCTCCCGGATGGCCTCCTGAAAATCGGCGGGTTCCACGGTGTTGATGGTGAGGATGGTGGGGAAGCGGAGCTGGCAGATGACCTCGTGTATGGGGGCGTTGGGGTAGTGGCTTCTGGGCCGGTCGGAAAACAGCATAGTCGTATGCTCCTTTGCGTTCTTGATGCCCTTATTCTATGCCCCATACCGGGAAAAGTCAAATCCTCACAGATAAAACCGGTGGCAGCCGATGGTCTTGTAGTATGTCCGGTTGGCATTGATCCACACACCCTGGGACAGGGCCGGAGCGTAGAAGTACAGCGCGTTCCCGATGACCTTTTCCCCTGCCAGCACCCGCCTTGCGGCCTCCACGGCCTGGGCGGTGGGCGTTTTGTAGACGGTGCCGTTGGATACGGGCTCAAACTGCACGCCGTCCACCCGGTCAAAGATGACGCCGGGGATGGTGTCGGGGAACTCCCGGCTGGCCACCCGGTTCAGTACCACATTGCCCACGGCGATCTGCCCCTCCATGGATTCGCCGCCGCTCTCGGCGCTGATGATGCGGCTGAGCCAGTAAAGATCCGCCGCGTCATGCGCCGCCCCGGCGGAGGTCACCGCCGCGCCGCCCAGATAGGGGTCCCATTCGGCGCTGCCGCCCAGAGTCTCTGCCACCAGCCGCAGGGGGACGTAGGTCCGGCCATTCTCC
The DNA here is from genome assembly GCA_945862785.1 of uncultured Clostridia bacterium. Classification (GTDB taxonomy): domain Bacteria; phylum Bacillota; class Clostridia; order Oscillospirales; family Oscillospiraceae; genus Oscillibacter. Next base: position 45,519 of record CAMAZB010000002.1, read on the forward strand.
ACAGTTACCCGCCCGGCATATTTCCGGCCGCCCAAGGTGACGGTATTTCCCGCCGGGTCCGCAGTCAGCCGCATCGAGCCGGATACCGCCACGGCTTCCTTTTCCCGGCTGTCCCAGGAGACCGTCCAGCCGCCCAGAGCGTCCAGCAGATACCGCAGGGGGACGTATGTAACGCCCTGTTCCACGTAGGAGCCGCTTTTCAGCACGGTACCGTCCGCCTGAACAGGCACCGTCCTCCGGGCCGCCTGGGCCGGGAGGGAGAGGGACGCGGCGGCCAGCAGGCCGCACAGAAGCTTTCTGCCGGAAGTCCATCTCTTGCCTCTTCTCGTCAATTCACCTTGTTTTTTCATGACGTTTTTCCTTTCTGTGGTTTTTTCCGCAATCCATGGTACAGGAATCCCCCGGTTGGAAGCAACCCTCAAAACCTGGCATCTGCCCCAAAATCGACCAATGGGATTGACAATATCGTGTCACGATATTACAATAGAAACAGGAAATATCGTGACACGATATTGGAGGAGAGGCGCATGGCGAAAGAACCCTTGAAAGTCTTGACGGAGAGCATGTTTTACGTCCTGCTTAGCCTGCTGCGGCAGGAGCGGTGCGGCACGGAGATCGTGCGGTTCGTGGATAACGCCACGGCAGGCCGGGTGCCCCTGGGCCCGGGGACGCTGTACACCATCCTGGCGAAGTTCCAGGAGGAGGAGCTCATCCGGGAGACGGCGGTGGAGGGTCGGAAGCGGACCTACGCCATCACGGATCGGGGCCGGGCGCTGTTCCGGCAGGAGCTAAGCCGCCTGAAGCTATGCGTCGCCGACGGCGACAGAGAGGAGGACGGACTATGACAAAGCGGAAAAAGGCCCTGCGGCCCCTGGAGCTGTGGAATCCCGGCGCCATCGAGAAGTGGCTGGAGGACGAGGCTGCCAGGGGGTGGCAGATGGCGGACTGCGGCCGGGTGCTGGCCACCTTTCGAGCCGTGGAGCCGGGGACGTACCGGGTGCGGCTCCAGCCCCAGCGGCCGGAAACGCCGGAGGCCCGCCGGGAGCGGGGAGAGGCCTACCGGGAGATGGGCTGGGACTGGGCCACCGTGATCGAGGGCGACGAGAACTCTGATTTTGAGGTGTATTACTGCAGCGACCCATCGGCCCCGGAGCTGGACACCGATCCTGTGGCCTGGATATGGGCATGGGAGAAGCCCCTGCGCCGCAGCTGGCTGGCGGGCTGGCTCTGCTTAGCGCTGATTCTGGGTGTGCTGATGCTACCAATGGTGATCTCAGGGAAGTCGCTGCTGGAGCGTCTGCTGAACCTGAAGCTGTATTGGCTGTTCTGGCTGCTGTTCCTGATTTTCCTGGCAGTGGTGATGGTCCGTCGGCTGTGGCATCTGCGGCGGGTGCGGCGGCAGATGGCGGCAGGGGTGCTGCCGCCTGCCGGGAACTGGCGGAGGGACCGCCGGTGGCAGCAGGTCATCACGCTGCTGTTTTTGTTGACCTGGTTGCTGATGCTCTTTGGCAATGCCGCCTCCGCTTTCCGGGGATCGGAGCCTGATACCGTCGGCCTGCCCTATACCGCACCGACATCCCTGGTGGAGGAAACGGACAAGACATACTGGGAATTTGAAACAGAAAACTACGCGTGGCGTCGCACGGCTTTGGCCTTTGCCCGTACCGGCAGCCAGTTCCGGGGCGAACAGGGCGAACATGTCCGCAACACCGCCGACCGCCTGCGATTTGAACTGCTGGCAAAGGCTCTGTATCGGGAGCGCGCGGCGGATTTCCGGAAAGGCCACCCGGACGCTGTGGAGGCGGCAGTGGAACACGACGCCTTTGACGAAGCGATTTTACTGATCAGTGGGGACGAGCAGATGTTCCTCGCCCGCAAGGGAACCATTGTGTACGCCCTGTGGGTGGATTTCCCCGTTGACCTGAGCGGCAGCGTCGAAGCCGCGGCCGTCCGGATGGAGAGCATGGGTCAATAAGGCTGACGGCTGACAGACCTTACCAGCTGGAGGAACGTATTCCGCCGCACCGCCCCTGTCCTGTCCCGCATAGACTGTACGGGGAGAGGAGGGATGCCGTGGATACCTTTCAGCAAAGCACCAGTGTTTACGCACTGGCGGTCGCGCTGGCGAAAAGCATGAGCACGGAGGAACTGACCCGCGCGTCCTTGCTGCTGACCCAGCTGAGCACCACCATGGCGACCCTGGCCGGTCTCCAAAACCTGGAACAGAGCAGCAGCACACAGGAGCTTGCGGACCTGCCCGGCCTGCGGTGAATATAGGATGACCGCCCCGCTCCACGCAGCGTTTGCTGCGGGAACAGGGCGGCTTTGATATCTAGTGGCGGACCAGCCTCGGGCGGAGCAGAGGTACGTTCTGGCAGTTTCCCCAGAGAGCGCATGGGGACACGCTCCGGCGCTGACGGTATCTCAACTGGAGAGACTGCCGGAATTTCCCTCGGCCTGGAAGAACTAATGACTGCAAAAAATATCCCGCACTTTGAAAAAAGTGCGGGATATCATATATTTATGCCAATTTCCTGCGCAATCTCTCCGCAATGGCGTCCAAAAACGCCTCGCTGTCCACCCCGGTAGCCTGGAAACCAGGTTCCACCAGTCCCAGCAGGTCCTTTGTCATGATGCCGTCCATCAGCGTCTCCAGGGAGGCGTCCTCCATGGCCTGACCGAACTTCACCAGGTCCTCCAGGCCGTCCAGCTCGCCCCGGCGCTTCAGGGCGCCGCTCCAGGCAAAAATGGTGGCGATGGGGTTGGTGGAGGTCTTTTCACCCTTCAGCCAGCGGTAGTAGTGGCGGGTGACGGTGCCGTGGCTGGCCTCGAACTCCATGGTGCCGTCGGGGGATACCAGCACGGAGGTCATCATGGCAAGGGAGCCGAAGGCGGTGGCCACCATGTCGCTCATGACGTCGCCGTCGTAGTTTTTCAGCGCCCAGATGAACCCGCCTTTGGAGCGGATGACACGGGCCACCGCGTCGTCGATAAGGGTGTAGAAGTAGGTCAGGCCCAGCTTCTCGAACTCCGCCTTGTAGGTGGATTCGTACTCCTCCTCAAAAATGCGCTTGAACGTTCCGTCGTAGACTTTGGCAATGGTGTCCTTGGTGGAGAACCACAGGTCCTGCTTCTGATTGATGGCGTACTGGAAACAGGAGCGGGCGAAGGCCCGGATGCTGCTTTCCTTGTTGTGCTGGGCCTGCCACACGGCGGGGCCGTCCACAGTCTGGACGCCCAGCGTCTTTTCCGCGCCGCTCTCGCCTTTGAAGGTCAGAGTGGCGGTGCCCGGCTCGTCGGTCTCCAGGTCCACAGCCTTGTACATATCGCCGTAGGCGTGGCGGGCAATGGTGATGGGGGCCTCCCAGTTCTTCACCACAGGCTTGATGCAGGGCAGAACGATGGGAGCCCGGAAGGCGGTGCCGTCCAGAATGGCCCGGATGGTGCCGTTGGGAGACTTCCACATCTCCGTCAGCTGAGGGTATTCCTCCATCCGCTGGCGGTTGGGCGTAATGGTGGCGCATTTGACGGCGACGCCCAGCCGCTTTGTGGCATAAGCGGCGTCAATGGTCACTTGGTCTTTCGTTTCGTTGCGGTGCAGCAGACCCAAATCGTAGTATTCGGTTTTCAGGTCCACAAAGGGTAAAATCAGCTTTTCTTTGATCATTGCCCACAGCACGCGGGTCATCTCGTCGCCGTCCATCTCCACCAGGGGAGTGGTCATTTTAATTTTTCCCATAATAGAATAACCTCCGGGATTTCAATTATTTTCGCCGCGGCGTGTACGTGGCGAAAATACATTGACTCAGCCGCCTTGGGCGGCGTTCACCAGTGACCGATGTCACTGGTGGGGGAATCTAAAGGGGGGACGAAGTCCCCTCTTTAGGAACGCTTGGCGTAATAATTGATCAAGCACCCATCCAGGATGATCTCTTTTTCATCCGCCGTCAGGCCCTTGACATGGAGCAGAATGTCCTCCACGCCGCCGTCGGCCTTGAGTACCTTGGCCGGAATGTCCTCCACGCCGGTTTCAATGGCCTTGCGGATACTGGGGACGAACACACAGTCGCCGGGCTGATAGTCAAAGGCGGTGTCCTTGTCAATGGTGAAGGGCAGGATGCCCCAGTTGATGCAGTTGGAGCGGTAGCGCTTCGTGGCGAATTCGTAGCAGATGTTGGCAAAGCCGCCCAGCACCTTCTGACAGGAGGCCGCCTGCTCTCTTGCGGAGCCGTCGCCGGGCTTGTTGGCGAACACGCAGGAGCCGAACTGGGTGGAGCCCATCAGCGTGTCGGCGTCGCCCACCATGCCCAGCAGGGTTTTCAGCTTCTCCGGGGCCTTGCCCGCAAGACGCTCCGCCTCGTCCTCCGCCACAGCCTTGGCCCGGCCTACGTAGGCGGGCTCCCGGCGGGAGAGGGTGAACTCCGCCAGCCGCAGGGGGTTGGAGCGGTAAGAGGAGGTCTCGCCGGAGGGAATCAGCTCGTCGGTGGTGGTGACGGGGTCGTGGAGCACCGCCGCCAGTTCCACCAGCAGGTTCTCCGCCAGAGGGGACATCTGCGGCCAGTCGGTGATGTTGGGGCCCATCCGCAGCTCCACGGTGGGGTCCGCCTTGCCGAAGCCGTAGTAGACCCGCTTGTCGTAGACGCTCTTGTCAAAGTGGTATTCCCGGTGGACGGGGATGTAGTCAATGTCCGTGGCGGCGGTGATCTTGCCGCCGTTTGCGGCGGTGGCGGCGATGGAACGGGCGTCCATCAGGCACACGCCGGCAAACTGGCCCTCGGCGGGCTTGGAGCCCTCCCGGTTGGGGAAGTTCCGGGTGGTGTGCCGCAGGGAGAGGCCGTTGTTGGAGGGCACGTCGCCCGCGCCGAAGCAGGGGCCGCAGAAGCTGGGCTTGATGACGGCGCCGCTTTGCAGCAATTCGGCGGTGGCGCCGGTCTTCATCAGCTCCAGGCTGACAGGCACGCTGGTGGGATACACGTCCAGGGTGAAGTAGCCGCTGCCGCAGCTGCCGCCCCGGAGAATGTCCGCCGCCTCCTGAATGTTGTCGAACAGGCCGCCAGCGCAGCCCGCGATGACGCCCTGATCGGCCCAGACGCCGCCGTCGTGGACCTTGTCGGTCAGCTTCACATGGGCTTTGGGATACCGGGCCTGGGCGTCGGCTTCCACCTTTGCCAGGATTTCTCCGGCGTTCTCCTGGAATTCATGGATAGTCCAGGCGTTGGAGGGGTGGAAGGGCATGGCGATCATGGACTCGGCCTTGGCGAGGTCGATCTCAATGTACTTATCGTACCAGGCGTACTCGCCGGGATGCAGCTCCCTGAAATCCTCCGGCCGCTGGTGGGCCTCGTAGAAGCCATGGGTCACCTCGTCCGTCTCCCAGATGGAGGAGAGGCAGGTGGTCTCCGTCGTCATCACGTCGATGCCGTTGCGGAAGTCGATGGGTAATCCCGCAATGCCGGGGCCGGCAAATTCCAGCACGCAGTTGTTGACAAAGCCGTTGGCAAACACCGCCTTCACCAGGGCGATGGCGATGTCGTGAGGACCGATACCCCGTGGGGGTATATTTTTCAGGTACACCAATACCCCCTGGGGGTATTTGATGTCCCAGGTGTTTTTCAAAAGCTGCTTAGCCAGCTCCGGGCCGCCCTCGCCCACGGCCATGGTGCCCAGAGCGCCGTACCGGGTGTGGGAGTCGGAGCCCAGGATCATGGCGCCGCACTTTGCCATGGCCTCCCGGCCATAGGAGTGGATCACGCTCTGGTTGGCGGGCACGTAGATGCCGCCGTACTTCTTGGCGGCGGACAGGCCGAAGACATGGTCATCCTCATTGATGGTGCCGCCTACGGCGCAGAGGCTGTTGTGGCAGTTGGTCAGGGCGTAGGGAATGGGAAATTCCTTCATGCCGGAGGCTCTGGCCTGCTGGATGATGCCCACATAGGTGATGTCGTGGGACAGCATGGCATCAAATTTAATTTTCAGATTTTCCGGGTCGTCGCCGGTGTTGTGGGCCTGCAAAATGTTCCAGGCCATGGTCCGCCGGCGGCCCTCCGCCGGGGAGATGGGGGCGTCGGCACAGGGGACGCCGTTCGCGAGAAATACGCCGTGGTCGTGTAACGTGATCATGGAGATGACCTCCCGTCCAGGTTGTTGGCTCATAATATAACATATATTCAAACGTTTGCAAAGACATTTTTGCAGGAAAAAGAGGGCGGACTTGCAGATTTGGCGGACTGAACAAGAAAAAGGCTGCAAAAACGCAGGATTTTGCCGACGCGATGCCATATCAACGAAGCGTTGCTTGAAAAAACCGGCGGATCAGGATATCCTGTGGGAGAGGTGAGGGATATGAAAGAACGAAATACCGGCACCCTACTGCGGCTGCTGCGGCAGGAAGTGGGTATGACCCAGCGAGAACTGGCGGAGGCGCTCCACGTCAGCGCCCAGGCCGTCAGCAAATGGGAGACCGGGGCCGGCTGCCCGGATGTAAGCCTGCTGCCCGCCCTGGCGGCGCGGTTCGGCG
>CAMAZB010000003.1 GCA_945862785.1 uncultured Clostridia bacterium
CTCGGATGAGACTCGCTATCTTTCTTCAGGCTGTTTTTTTACAGCCCCTTCTTTTATGTCCTTATACTAATTTTCAATAAAACGATTGAATCGTTTTATTGCGCCGCATTTTGGGGCGCGAGCAACAAAACCGCTGAAAATGTTGTTCCTATCTTCACCGCCGAAGGCGGCACGGCGCTTCGCACCGTGATAAAAACATTTTTAATGTTTTTATTGAAGAAGCGTATTATGCCCGTTTCCGCGGAATAAGCAGCAGCTTTTCGCGGGGAATCTCTCCGTCTTCCAACTGGTTTGCCGCCAGGATCATGGCAATGGTGGTGTTGTATTTTTTGGCCAGGTCCCAGGCGCTTTCCTGCTTCCCAAGGCACCGCAGCACAAGAGACGGCGCCCCCGCGGTATCCTTGGTGGATTCCGTATCCAGCTTTGCGGCGCTGATGCATACCTTCTTCAGACGGGATACCGCTTCCGCCCGGAAGTCCACAGGGAACCGCACCTCGATGCCCCGGTCCCCCAGACTGCCCTGGACTTCCTCCGGGCAAACGGCATAGGCGGTGACCTTGCAGTCCTCCGGCAGTTCCAGCTGGCTGGAGGTGTCGAAACTCCGTTCTACCACCAGCGGAACGCCGCCCTCGTCCAGGTACAGCGCCCGAACAGATACCTCCGTCCGCAGAACAGTGGTCTCCCCTTCCCGGCTGACTGTGACCGCTCCGCAGGATGCGGTCAGAGACAGGATCGTGTCCGCTACCACGCCGATCTCCAGCACCTCGCGTACGGTATGGCGGCGGGAAAAGGTTTCATAGAACCCGGTGACGGTCAGCGGCGTCGCCTCGTAAGAGGTCTCAAAGGATGTAGAATACAGGTCGCTCAGCAAGGTCAGTTCCTGCTCCTCCCGCAGTAATACCGTAGCGTGGAGATAAAGCGTTACCGCTATCTGCCGGCCTTCCGCATCGTCCCCGTCGATCTGGAGGTCAGCTCCGGTGAGCTGCAGACGCAGCGATGGGACACAGCCTTCAGCGGCCCCCTCTATTTCCATGATCTGAGAGAAAGGCAGCTCGCTGGTGGAGGTGTAATACTTGCCGTCCATGCTGCGGTAAAGCAGAGTTACGGAGAAGACGCCCTTGAAGATCAGCTTGCTGCCTACGATCTTGCTCTCCGTTACAGAACTGCATATCTGACTGTTCAGCAGCTCGGCGGCGCCCTCTCTACCCGGAGATAAGTTCATTTCTTCCGTAAAGGTAAAATCCTTTTCAGATATGTGCGTTAAAAGGGTCACACGCTGTTGCTCCTGCCGTTTTTCCACACAGAGCCGCTCCTCGGCCTCCAGATCTGAGCAAAAGCACAGCGGCACCTTCTGATAGCCAGTCAGGCGGGTGACCAGTTTACAGTGGGTAAAGACTTTCCTCGGATTCAGCATGCGCGATTCCAAAAACTCTGTCCGCGTGTCCGCCTCCAGGAATACGCAGTCTGCAAGAGTCCGGCTGTCGCTTTCGGCGTTAAACGGCATGGCAAATTCCAGGGTGCGAATACCGCTCTCTCCATCCGGTGTATAGAGAACGGTAACTCTCACCGTGCCCGATACGCTGGCTTTGCCGTCCCGAAGCTCACGGCTGTGGAGATAGACCTTGCTGTCAGCGGAGATGATGCGCGCGATATCGGGGCAGTAGTCCGGTACGATGACCTCGGTGGTCTCCTCCTGCGTCAGTGTTACTTCCCCGCATATTTCATAGTTGTCCAGGTTTGTTTTTTTCAGTTCCAATTCCATGAGAACCCCATCCTTTCCCGGCAGTTCATGTCCTACTCTATGAACCGCCGGGAGGGATTATGCCCACACGCGGAATAATTTTCGCAGAATGCCACGCAGGGCCTTTGGAGATTTCCAAACCACGATATTCATATAAAAGCTCCTTTCTAACGCCTGCAGCAGGCGCATCCGCATGCGATCAGCAGGAACGCCACTAGGAACAGCAATGCCCCCACCGGAAAGATCGCGGCAATCAGGATACCGGCACCTAGGGCTACCGCGCAAATACCCAGTATCTTGCAGCCGCCGTCTCCTCCATGAAACATACGTTACGCCTCCCTTCTGATTCAGTATATTTGGTAGGCCTTGTCCTGGTTCAAAAAAGAACCGGATGCAGAAGCATCCGGTTCCCGTTCATTTTTTCTGTTCCTGCCAGTCCTTTAATGGTTTTAATTCTTCATAGAGCCGCAGATAGCTGGCATGGCGGCTCTTCTGAATCTCTCCCCGCCGGACGGCCTCCAGCACGGCGCAGCCTTTTTCCTTCGTATGGCTGCACCCCACAAAGCGGCAGTTGTCCAGATATGGCCGGAACTCCCGAAAGGTCTCCGGCAGCCGATGCTTCAGCTCCAGGTTCAGCTCGTCTGTCTCAAAGGAGGAAAATCCGGGAGAATCCACCACCTCCGCACCACAGGACAAGCGGTACAGCTCCACATGCCGGGTGGTGTGGCGGCCGCGGCCCAGCGCGTCGCTGACCTCCCCCACCTGAAGCTGGAATTCCGGATCCAGTGCATTCAGGATGCTGGATTTTCCAACGCCCGAGTTACCTGTAAAGGCAGATAGCTTGCTATGGATTAAGGGGATCAGTTCATCCAGTCCCTCCCCTGTCTGGGCGCTGACCCGCAAGGTCTGAAAGCCGGAGGCCTGGTAAATGCGGTAAAGATCTTCGGCACTGTCCAGATCGCATTTGTTCAGCAGAATGATGACTTCGCATTCCTTCAGCGCAGCAATGGCTGCAACGCGGTCAATGAGAAATGGGTCTGTTTTGGGAACAGCCCCCGAAGCGATGACCACCATCTGATCGATATTGGCCACAGCAGGCCGGGTAAAGGCGTTTTTCCGGGGTAAGATCTTCTCTACAAAGCCCTCGCCGTTTCCCAGCTCCCGTACCTCTACCCGATCGCCCACCAGAGGGGAAATCCCCTCCCGGCGGAACTTTCCCCTGGCGCGGCAGGACAGCACTTCGGTACCGGTATCTACATAATAGAAGCCACTAAGGGCTTTTTGGATCCGTCCTTCACTCATATTATTCGAAGTCCTTGTAATGTGTCAGATCCTGGGCAATCGCTCCGTCAAAATAGACCCGTATTTTCTGCGTGCCTGTACCGGTCAGCGTAACGTTGTTGACATACTCATCGGAACAGTTGTGTACTTCCTTGTACTGCGGCGTATCAGAATCGCCCACATAGACTTCCACCAGGACTTTTTCCCGGCCGTCCTGCGGCAGAGGGATATTCTCTGTGATGCTGGATTCCGCAAGGCCGGCACTGACCTGGAACTTGATGGTGTCCCATTCTGTTGCCATATCGCCGGCATTCAGGCTCTGCCATACGATCTCGCCGCCGGGGCGGTCGCTGAAAACTGTCTCCACATCAGCCTCGGTGCAGGTCAGCATGGAATTTTGCAAAAGCTCTGTAGTTTTGGGATCACCGTAAACCAGCCCCACAAAATTGGGAACCATGATTTCCTTCAGCTCCGGGCCCTTGCTGACAACCAGCTTGACGGTCTGCCCCTTCCGTAGGGGATCACCATAAGCGGGTTCGGTGGAAATAATGTACCCGGCAGTAATCTCACTGAACTGCTCTTCACTGGAATCAAACACCAAATTGTATTTTTCCTTTAAGCTGCGCATCTCTGCCAGGGCGTCCGGCACAGTCTTGTTCAGGACATAGGGCATCTCCCCTGTTTCCTCGCCGGCGCTGATCCAAACGGTGATGACCCGATTGTCGCCTTTGCGGACATCCCCTTCTGCGGGACTCTGGCGGGCTATCTTGCCCACGCCGTACTCCTCACTGTAAAACGGCTCGTCATCTTTAAGCACGATCTGGAAACCGCCTTCCACCACGCTGTCCAGCGCCTCAGCCTCTTCCAGCGTATAGCCCAGAACATTTGGCACAACAGAAGAATCCAAAACAGGCGGCTGGAAGGACCCCAGGATAGAACGCAGCAGTACTGCGGCCAAAGCCACTGCAAGAATACCGGCGATCACCATCAAAACTGTCTGCTTTTTGCTGCGGACAGGCTCATCGTCCTCGTAGTCGCGGCGGCGTTCCCGTTCGTAGGCAGGGGCTGCTTTGTGCTGTTGTACAGCAGTTCCACGCGGTGAAGCCACCCGGATTGGACGGGTAGGCTCGTCCTCTTCTTCAGGGCGCAGATCCTCCAGTTCAAAGTCCAGGCTGACGCCGGGATTCTTGCGGAAGGCCTCCAGATCCGCAATCATGTCATCGGCGGAGGCATAGCGCCGGTCGATGTCCGAGGCCATAGCCTTCATGCAGATCAGTTCCAGCTGCTCGGGGATATCCGGATTGATCTCCCGGGGTGCCAGAGGAATGGAACTCAGATGCTGGATAGCCACGGAAACGGCGGAATCTCCCTCAAAGGGCAGACGACCGGAAAGCATTTCGTACAGGACAACGCCGGCGGAGTAAATATCGCTGCGGGCATCCGTCCGGTCGCCCCGGGCCTGCTCGGGAGAGATATAGTGGACGGAGCCCAGGGCCTCCTGGGTCAGGGTCTGGGCGGAGTTTTCCAGGCAGGCGATACCGAAGTCGGCCACCTTTACACTGCCGTCCCGCAGCACCATGATATTCTGGGGCTTGATGTCCCGGTGGACGATGCCGCGGCTGTGGGCATGACTCAGGCCGCGCATGATCTGCGTGATAAAGTGCAGGGCCTCGCGCCAGTTCAGCTGGCCCCGCTTTTCCATATACTGCTTCAGAGTGATCCCGTCGATAAGCTCCATCACAATATATTCCGTGTCACCGCCACGGGACACGTCATAGACAGACACAATATTGGGATGGGAAAGCTGGGCGACGGCCTGGGACTCCGCGTTGAAACGGCGGCGGAAATCCTCATCCTGCGCCAGATCGGCTTTCAGGATCTTGACGGCCACCAGGCGGTTGAGACGGTGGCATTTGGCCTTATAGACCACCGCCATGCCGCCTGTGCCGATGCGCTCCAGGATCTCATAGCGGTTATCAAGCATTTTTCCAATGTACTGATCCATACGTCTCCCCCTTCCTTACAGTTTCCGCATCAGGACAGCCGTCACATTATCGGAGGCTCCCTGCGATTTAGAGATGTCCAGCATACAGGCGAGACTCGTCTCGGGCTCGGAATGATGCAGGACTTCAAACAGCATTTCCTGGTCGGTCACAGTGTTGACCAGACCGTCAGTGCAGAGCAGCAGATGCTCCCCTGCTTTCATCGGGCAAATGTAGCCGTCACACTGGGCGTCTGCGTCAGGGCCCAGGGCACGGGTGATGAGATTGCGGTTGGGATGTCGGCGAGCCTCCTCGGCGGTGATGTCGCCACGGTCCACCATCCGCTCCACCAGGGAATGATCCTTGGTGACACGGGTGATGCTTGTTTTGGTAATATGATAGGCCCGGCTGTCACCCACATTGGTGATGACGGCGCCGCCGTCATAGGACACAGCAGCCACCAGTGTGGTGCCCATGCTGCGGTATTCTTCATTTTTTCTGGCGGCCTCCCGAATCGCCTCGTTGGCCTGGGAGACTGCATAGGAGGATGCCTCCCGCAGCTGCTCCGGAGTCATATCCCGGGTCAGGATATGTTCCAACTCCGCGGTAAAAGACTCCACGGCGATCTGGCTGGCCAGACGGCCGCCCGCGGCGCCGCCCATACCGTCGCAAACAACGCAGACGGTGTGCCGGGAGGGCATGTCCTCCCGGATCAGAAAGGCGTCCTGATTTTCCTTACGGACAAGGCCGATGTCCGTGATTCCCCATGCTTTCATCCGTTCTCTCCTTTCTCGGCTTCCTCCATAGCTTTCCGACGGAGTTGGCCGCAGGAAGCGTCAATATCGCCGCCCAGGCTTCGCCGCACTGTGGCGGTGATGCCATGGGACTCCAGCCGCTTCTGGAATGCCGCAATGCGCTTGGAGGGCTTGAACGGACTCTCCACCACGTCGTTCAGCGGGATCAGATTCACATGGCCGGGCATTCCCTTGAGCTTGGCGGCAATCAGGTCCGCCTGCCAGTCCTGATCGTTGATGCCGTCGATCATGGCGTATTCAAAGGAAATCCGGCGGCCGGTTTTTTTGAAATAGTCGTGGCAGGCATCAAACAGTTCCTCCACGTCGTAAGCGCGGTTTACCGGCATGATCTTGGAGCGGGTCTCGCTGTCCGGCGCATGGAGGGACACAGACAATGTCAGCTGCAATCCCAGGTCTGCCAGACGGTGGATACCGGGAATCACGCCGCAGGTAGACAAAGAGATGTGCCGCATCCCGATATTCATGCCGTCCGGGTGGTTCACAAGTTCCAGGAAACGAAGCACCGTATCCAGGTTATCCATGGGCTCGCCAATGCCCATCAGCACAATGTTGCTGATCTCAAGGCCGGAGTCCAGCTGGGTAAACAGCACCTGGTCCAACATTTCCGCAGGCGTCAGGTCCCGGACCTTCCCGGCAACCGTGGAGGCACAGAAAGCACACCCCATCCGGCACCCCACCTGGGAGGAGATACATACTGTATTGCCGTGGTGATAGCGCATCAGGACAGACTCGATGCAGTTGCCGTCCGCCAACTCCCATAAGTACTTGATGGTACCGTCCTGCCTGGACACCTGTTTCCGCGCTACCTTCGGCACCGTCAGAGTGAATTCACTTTTCAGCTTGTCCCGCAGATCCTTAGGCAGGTTCGTCATCTCATCGAAGGAGGTGACGCCCTTATGGAGCCAGGTAAAGACCTGCTTGCCGCGAAATGCCGGCTGGCCCATGGCTTTCAGGGCATTCGTCATCTCCGGCAGGGTCATGGATTTCAAATCTCGCATAGTTTCCTCGTAGTCATCGCCGCGTCATGCGGCAGATATAGAAGCCGTCCGTATCGTGGCGCTGGGGCCACAGGGTCAGAGAGCCGTCGGTTTTTCCCACGGGCTGGGGAAATTCAAAGGGTTCCAATATAAAGTCCGTATGTTCTGCCAGGAAAGCCTGCGTCACCTGCTCGTTTTCCTCCGGAAGAATCGTGCAGGTGGAGTAGACCAGCGTGCCGCCGAGACGGACGTACCGGGCGGCATTATCCAGAATAGCAGCCTGGATCACAGGAAGTGTAAACAGGTCATCTGCCTTTTTATACCGGGTATCCGGCTTCTTGCGGATGATGCCCAGGCCAGAGCAGGGGGCGTCCACCAGCACGGTGTCAAAGGCGGCTTCCCACTCCGGGTGGAACACCCGCCCGTCTGCTGCGTGGGTGTCAATGATGTCCACGCCCAAGCGCCGGGCGCTCTCCTGAATACGCTTGAGCTTGTTCTCATGGAGGTCACAGGACAGAATACTTCCCTGCCCCTCCATGGCGAAGGCGGCGCTGAGGGACTTGCCGCCGGGGGCGGCACACACATCCAGGACCGTCTGCCCTGGCTTGATATCCGCGATCAGAGATACCAGCCGGGCGGCGGGGTCCTGGACCAGGAATTTTCCCTCCCGGAAAGCAGGCAATGCCGTCAGGTCGCCGGTGCCGGAAAGCTCCAGACAGTCCGGCACCCAGGCGTGGGCGCGGACCTCCACGCCCGCCTGGCGGAGCTCCTCTGTCAAGGCTTCCAAAGTGATTTTCAGAGGGTTGACCTGGACGGTGATGGGAGCGATCCGGTTGTCGGAAGCCAGAAACTGCTCCGTCTCTACCTCACCCAGCAGGTTCACCATCCGTTTGATAAGCCATTTGGGATGGCTGTACTGAATGGACAACCGCTGTACCTGATCCCGGTTCGGGATGGGAGGCAGAGTCTCCTTGTTCTGAGAAAGCTTACGGAGAACAGCGTTGACAAGGCCGGAGGCTTGTCCCCTCTTTGCCAGTTTTGCCAGCTCCACAGAGGTGTTGACGGCGGCGCTGTCAGGAATTTTATCAAGAAATAATATCTGATACGCACCGATCCGCAGGATCTCCAACAGCGGCGGTTGTAAATGGTCGGGTTTCTGGGAGCAGTAAGCGCTGATATAGAAATCAAGCAGTATTTGGTTTTGCATAACGCCGTAGACGATGCGGCTGCACAGCGCCGCGTCCGGCCCGGACAGGCCATCCCGGCTAAGCTGGGCTTTCAGAGCGGCGTCCGCCCAGGCGCCGTTGCTGCGGCAGCTCACCAGCACCCGCAGAGCTGTGGCACGGGCATTCTGATTCATTCCCGTCCTCCCCTGCGGTTGTTATTCCGCGTCAGAAAAATCAGCACATAACGCAAAAGCTGCAGAGCAGACATCAGCAGCGCGGCCACATAGGTCAGCGCCGCCGCCCGCAGGACCTTCCGAGCACCGAAAAGCTCCTCGTTATCCAGGAGCATCTGTCCCTCCAGGGTTTCCAGAGCACGATGCGAGGCATTGAATTCCACCGGCAGCGTCACCAGTTGGAAGAAAGTCGTCAGAGAGAACAGCAGGATGCCGACGAGAAACAATCTTTGATTGTAAAGGATCAACCCAAGCAGCAGCAGGATAAAGGAAAACTTGGAGCCGATCTGCGTTGCGGGGACGATGGCGTTCCGCAGGCGGATAGGACCATACCCCACCGCGTACTGCACCGCGTGGCCCGCCTCATGGGCTGCCACGCCCACCGCCGCCACAGTAGGTGTGTTGTATACATTTTCGGAAAGATAGATGGTGTTGTCCCGGGGATCATAGTGGTCCGTTAGATTCCCCCGGCAAGGCCGGATGCCCACGTCGTAGACACCATGGGCCCGCAGGACCGCCTCCGCCGCCTGGGCTCCGGTGAGCCGTCTGTGGTTTTGGACGGCGCTGTACCGCCGAAAGTTCCCGCTGACCTGAAACTGTGCCCACAGCGACAGAAGAAAAACAGGAATCAGGAGAATGAAATAAATGTTATCCACCAGAAAAGTGCCGCATCCGCCGTAAACAGGGGTGTAATAAGGCATAATATCCCTCGCTTATACTAGGTTTTACTCCGTAAAAAACAGTATTATATTTGGATTGGATGTCCCAGCAGATAGGCAGCAGCGGCCATGCGCTTGCCGCCCTCCGCCTGGAGTTCCGTGATAAACAGGCTCTTCCCGTCACCGCAGGCCACCTCGATTCCCGCCTTCCCGGCAGTCAGGACGGTACCGGGGGCCTTGTCAGTTTCGTGGCCGGGAGCCGTTCGATAGACCTTGAAGCGCTGTCCGGCCAAAATCGTGGAAGCGCAGGGCCAGGGAATAAGACCCCGAACCTGGCAGTCAATGGCACGGGCGGAACGGCTCCAGTCGATGGGAGACATCTCTTTGGAAAGCATAGAGGCGTAAGTCTGTTTGCTCTCATCCTGAGGCATACGGCTGGCGGTGCCGTTTTGCAGCGCCGTTACGGTCTCAGACAAGGCCTCTGCGCCCAACTCCGCCAGGCGCGTGGTCAGCGCCAGAGCATCTTCATCCTCGCCGATGGCCGTCGTCTTCTGCAAGATCACATCGCCGACATCCAGTTCCTTCGCCATATACATGATGGATACGCCGGTCTCTGCTTCGCCGTCCAGAATGGCCCAGTTGATGGGCGCCGCGCCCCGGTACTTGGGCAGCAGGGACGAATGGACATTGATGGAACCGTACTTGGGGAAGTTCAAAATGTCCTCCGGCAGGATTTTTCCGTAGGCCGCCACCACGATCAGCTCGGGGGACAATTCCTCCACGATGGACATCGCTTCGCCGTCCCGCATTTTCAGCGGCTGATAAACCGGCAGTTCTTGCGTTAAGGAATATTCCTTTACAGGAGAGAAGGCGAGTTTATGTCCGCGATTCTTCGGCTTATCCGGCTGGGTAAATACGCCGCAGACCTCATGACCGTCCTCCACCAGGCGCTTCAGAGACGCCACGGCAAAATCCGGCGTTCCCATAAACAGGATTCGCATGGGCTTACTCCCCTTCCTCTGCTTCCAGGTACTTCCGCAGTTCTTCGTCCGACAGGAAGTGATCGATGTGCTCGGTATACAGGTGGCCGTCCAAATGCTCCAGCTCGTGGCAGAAGCAGCGGGCGTTCAGGCCCTCTCCCTCCACCTCGAACCACTCACCGTAGCGGTCCTGGGCACGGACACGGACCTTTGCCGGTCTGGTGACGATCCCCCACTTACCGGGAACACTGAGGCAGCCTTCCAGTCCGGTCTGTTCGCCGCTCTGGGCCACGATTTCGGGGTTGACGAGTTCCAGATACTCTCCGGAGGCCTCATCCATCACAATGCACAGGCGGCGGAGCACACCCACCTGGGGCGCGGCCAGACCGGCACCGTTGGCGTCCGCCAGGGTCTCCGTCATGTCGTCCAGCAGCTCATGGAGCCGCTTGTTGAATGAAGTCACGGGACGGCACACCTTTGTCAGGCACTCGTCGCCCTGCTCTACAATTTTGCGCAATGCCATTACTTTTATCCTCCTCGCTCATTCCAGCGTATTACAGTCTGCAAATATATTCAATCCGCGGTTGGCTCGGTCATTGGCAAATTCTTTCAGCAGCCAACTGATTTTTTCCCGCGTGGATTTGTCGTTCTTTCCCACCAGCACGCAGCGGTAGCGAAAACGGTTGTTCAGCTTCAGCACTGGCGCGGGCGCAGGACCCAGCACCTCCACAGCGCTATTGTCTATAAACAGCTTCCGCAGCTGCTCCCGCACTCCGGCGGCGGCCCGTAAAACGGCACCTTCCTCCGTGCCGGAAACAGTAAACGTAAAGAGGTCCGCAAACGGCGGATAGCGCCGCATCCGGCGCATCCGGATCTCGCTTTCGTAAAAGCTGTTATAGTCCTGTCGGGCCGCACTCTGGATGACATCATTGCCGGGCGTGTAGGTCTGGATAACGGCCCGGCCCAGCTTACTGCCCCGTCCGGCCCGACCCACAACCTGTGTCAACAGGCTGAAGGTCCGCTCCGCCGCCCGGTAATTGTCTACATACAGGGAAATGTCGGCGGCCAGAACGCCCACCAGGGTCACGTTTTCAAAGTCCAATCCCTTAGCCACCATCTGTGTGCCCAAAAGGATGGGAACCTGCTCTTTTTCAAAGCGGTTCAGCAGTTTTTCGTGGCCGCCCGCTGCGGTATCCGCGTCCATCCGCAGGATACCCGTCTCCGGGAAAAGCTCCCGAAGCTCCTCTTCCACTTTCTGGGTTCCAGCGCCGATGTGCTTCACGATACCGCCGCACTCCGGGCAGACATCAAAAGCCCGCTGGGAGTGACCGCAATAGTGACACATAAGCCGCCCATTGGCGGAGTGGTAAGTCATAGGTACGCTGCACCGGGGGCACTCCGGCACATAGCCGCATTCACCGCAGAGCAGCATACGGCTGCTGCCGCGGCGATTCAAAAAGAGAATGCTCTGTTCGCCGCTGGCAAGGTTTTTCTCAAGTTCTTCCCGAAGCACCCGGCTGATAAGCCCCGGATTACCCTCCCGAATCTCCTCCCGAAGATCCGCTACCATGACCTGGGGCAAAGCCCCTTCGTTATATCGGCGGCGCAGCAGAAGCTTGTGATAGCTTCCCTGCTCCGCGGCCCAGGCAGTTTCCACGGTTGGTGTGGCGGAACCCAGCAGCAGAGTGGCATCATGTTTGGCGCAAAGGTATTTTGCCACATCCCGGGTGTGATACCGGGGCGGATTTTCCGACTGGTAGCTGCTCTCCTGTTCTTCATCCATGATAATGAGACCCAGGTTTTTCAGCGGCGCGAAAATCGCCGAGCGGGTACCCAGCACCACCCGGACCTCTCCCCTTCGGATGCGTTTCCACTGGTCATAGCGCTCTGTCATATGGAGGGAGCTATGGAGCATGGCCACATCGCTGCCGAAGTAAGAGGTGAACTTCCGCATCATCTGAGGCGTCAGTACGATCTCTGGCACTAAAACGATGGCGGTTTTTCCCTGCTGCAAAATCTCCTGCACCAGCCGCAGATAGACCTGGGTCTTTCCGCTGCCGGTGACGCCGTGAAGCAAGGCCACCTCCCCGTTGGGATGTGCCACAAGCTCCATGACTGCCTCAAAGGCCGCCTGTTGTTCGCTGTTGAGGATGATGGGTAGACCGGGCTCGATTTGCTTTGCTTCCGGAACCCGCAGTTCCTCCTCCTCGGAAAAAGTCAGGATCCCGGATTTTTCCAACCCACGCAAAGTCTGCATGGAAGCGCCGGTAAAGTAACAGATATCAGCGGCAGAGGCCTTGCCTGTGGAGGCTAAAAGGCGCACTACCTCATAGCGCATCGGCGCTGAACGCCGGCGTGCTTCTGTCAGCGCCAGAGCGTCTTCCGCGCTGACAGCCAACTCCGCCATACGGCGGGTCTTGTCACTGATCCTGCGCTTTGCGGCGGTCTCGCACCGAACGAGACCCGCCTTCCGTAGCGATTTCAGTACGGTCTGCACCTGCTCGCCGCACAAGCTTCGCAGTGTCTCCAGCTCGCACTGTCCTCCATTGGCCGCAAGCGTCTCCCATACGGGGCCGCCGCCCTTGACGGACTGTGCTTTCTCTCTGCCTTCCGGATCGTCAGTGAGAAACCAGGTTTCCCGGAAGCGATACCAGAGCCCTGCGGGCAGGATCGCTTTCACAGCCTCGAACATAGTACAGAAATACCGCTGACGCATCCACAGAGCCAGGGCGATACCGTCCTGGTCCAGGACAGGCTCCCGGTCCAGGATGTTCATCAGGGGCTTCAGTCCCTTCACTTTCTCTCCGGTGCCCTGGGCCAGAATCATGCCTTCAGACTCCCGGTTGCCCCGGCCAAAGGGAACTGTGACCCGAACTCCGGGTACCGCCGCATCCAGCAGGGACTCGGGCACCAGATAGTCATAGGGCTTATCAATGGAATAGGGCGCGGCGCTGACCGCGACTTTTACAATGACAGCGGTCTCCATGCCTCGCTCTCCCCTTGTCGTTTACGCGTTTTCTTCTTCGATAGTCAGGTCCATCTGCGTGGCGTCCAGCTTGCCTTCAGCCACCTCATTGATCGCCAGGGTCACCGGCTTTTCATCCAGGTGCTCGCCGATTTCCTCAGCGTTCTCGGCGATCTGGCGGGCACGGCGTGCCACTACGTTCACCAGCATATAGCGGTTAGGCACATAGCTTGTCAGCTTATTCATTGCGGGATACAGCATCATTGTGATCTACTTCCATTCTGCCGTTTGGCTAAATTTTTATATTTGATACCTGAAAAGGAGCGTCTTATCTTCCGCTGATGATTTCCATACGCTCCTTGGGCTTACAGTGCTCAGCCGTCATGATGGCGTCCAATTCCCGTACTGCGTTTTCCACAGTGTCGTTAATGACAAAATAATCGTAGGTATGAGCCGTCTGGAACTCCACCTTGGCCCGCAGAAGGCGCTTCTGAATCTTATCCTTACTGTCAGTCCCTCGTTCAGTAAGACGGCGCTCCAGCTC
Organism: uncultured Clostridia bacterium; assembly: GCA_945862785.1. Taxonomy (GTDB): domain Bacteria; phylum Bacillota; class Clostridia; order Oscillospirales; family Oscillospiraceae; genus Oscillibacter. Next base: position 13,344 of record CAMAZB010000003.1, read on the forward strand.
TGCCCAGCTTGGCGGGGCAATAAAGATTCGTACCGTGTCGGGCCGCTTGCTGGTGACCTGAATGGCGCCCTGGATCTCAATGTCCAGAATGACGTCCTTGCCCTGGTCCATAGCCTCATCCACAAAGCGCTTGGGCGTGCCGTAAAAGTTGCCCACATACTCCGCATATTCCAGGAACTGATCCATGGAGATCCATTTGCGGAAAGATTCCACGTCCATAAAATGATAATGGATGCCGTCCAGCTCACCGGGACGGGGATCCCGCGTCGTGGCGGAAACGGAAAAATACACATTGGGCCGTTTCTCCAGCAACGCTTTTAACACCGTACTCTTTCCGACGCCCGAGGGGCCGGAGATAATGAATGTCTTTCCCTTTTTCATGCAGTTCCTCTCTCCTCTGCTTGCCCATCTCCCCCGCGAACGCCGAACTTCTCCGGCGGCAGGGCGGACAGGATCACATGGTCGCTGTCCATGATGAAGATGGAGGCGGTCTTGCGGCCGTAGGTGGCGTCGATCAGCATTCCGCGCTCCCGGGTCTCCTGAACCATCCGCTTGATAGGCGCGGAGTCAGGGCTGACGATGGCAACCAGCCGCTCCTCACTGACCAGGTTTCCAAATCCGATATTGATGAGTTTCATACCGTCACTCCACGTTCTGCACCTGCTCGCGCATCTTCTCGACCTCGGCCTTCAGTCCTACGACCACCTGGGCGATGGCAACATCGTTGCACTTGGAGCCGATGGTGTTGGACTCCCGGTTGACCTCCTGGATCAGGAAGTCCATCTTGCGGCCCATGGGCTCGTCGGAGGCAATCATGGTACGCAATTGGGACACATGGCTCCGCAGGCGGACGGTCTCCTCGTCTACGGCCACCTTGTCGGCGTAGATGGCGGCCTCGGTCAAAATCCGCTGCTCGTCGATGGTGGTGCTCTGAAGCACCTCCTGCATCCGCGCGGTCAGCTTGGCCCGATATTCCGCAACTGTCTCAGGAGAGCGCTTCTCCACCTGACTGGTGTAGTTTTCAATGTAAGTCAGGCGGTTGCCAATGTCCTCCGCCAATTTGGCGCCCTCTACGGCCCGCATGGCGTTATAAGCCTGCAAGGCCTCGTCCAGGACCGCGCACAGATCGGCGCTGACGGTCTCCAGGTCCTCGTCTGCCTTTGTGACGGTCAGCACATCCGGGAATCGGGACAGCGTCTCCGGCGTCACATGAGGCTCCGTTCCACAGACCTCCGCCAGCTCTCCCAAAGCTGCGGCATACTGGGCGGCCAGCTCGCGGTTGACGGTGACCTTCGCCACATCGGCAGCGGAGGCGTCCACCGTAATGAACACATCCACCTTTCCCCGGGAAATGGCCTTCTGCACATGCTGCTTCACCGCGTCCTCGGCGAAGCCGTACATCCGGGGCATCTTCACGGTGCAGTCCAGATAGCGGTTATTGACGGAACGCACCTCCACGGTGATGTCCCGCTTGTGCAGCATCTCTCTTGCCCGGCCATAGCCGGTCATACTCTTGATCACGATTTCTTCCTCCTATCTCTCAGCAGCAGAACCAGTACCCGCCGCCGTTGCAAAGCGTCCAGAGGCAGCACAGGGGCAGGCAGAGATTTCCGCCGCACGCTTCCGTTCCGAAAGGCTGACCGCCGGGCCGGTAAGCCGTCTGCGTACCGCGCTCCATGAACTCCAACGCCTGCCGATACTCGGCATTGCCGGGATCCATCTGGCAGGCCGTCTGATAGTAGCGTTTTGCCTCGTCCATCCACCCCCGGCGGTAGCACACAGCTCCCCGCAGGAAATTCCACTCGGCATTGTGGTCGCTGTAATTGGCCAGCAGCGCTTCCGCCCGGCTGATATTACCGGTCTGAATGGCAATGCGGACCTGCTGCAGCACGGAACTGCCGGAAGCGGACTGGCCACCGTACTGTTGATATCCGCTGTAACCGCCGGCGGAAGAATAACCGTTCCCGCCGGACCGACCGCCGCTTCGCATTTTGGTGATCTGCTCATAGGCGGCATTGATATCCTTCATTTTCTCCTGCGCCAGATCAGCCAGTGGATTGTCATGGTAGTTATCGGGGTGGTACTTTCGCGCCAGTTCCCGGTAAGCCCGTTTGACTTCTTCGTCCGTGGCGGTTTCCGGCACGCCAAGGATCTGATAAGGATCGTTCATGTGCTTTCCTCGACCTTCTTGCGTTTCTTTCTCTCCTCTTCCCGGTAGCCTGTCCGGAACGTACCGTCTAAAACAGCCTTACCCACATGGAAGAGTCCCTGATAAATCGTTGTTTCCAGAATCGGCGTCCAGACGCCGAAATCCCAAAGTTCAAATGCGGTGGCCATCATGCGGATGGAGTGATCCAGGGACAATGCGAACTCCCCACGGCTCTGCGGTGTCCATATGCCGTTCGACAGTCCGAACCGCAGCGCCACAGGATTATAGTTCCCATTCGCCGCATCTTTTTTCAGATCATCGGCCGCATCTACCAGATAGACCCACCGTCCCAGATGATATAAGAGCTGTTCCAGCACCCGCCGGCGAACGGGATCGTCCACTTCACCGGCTACGCTCCCCAGCAGTACAGCGAAAGCGTCCGACGCCTCGTCCATGGAAGCGCATTGTGCCTTTTCCAACGCCGAAAGCCGGGTGAGCTGGGTCCGTACCGCTTCATCAAAACCCGGCCGTATGGCGGCAGCCTTGCGGTAAGCCGGTTCCAATACAGCGGAGACCGCACGGTATTTCAGCCCGTGGAGCCAGTCATGGTCGGCTACGCCGTCGCGCAGCTGCCAATATGCCAGGATGACGCTCTCATCCGCCGCCAAAGACATTGCGGCCGTCGACTCCAGATATTCCCGGGGGCGGAGCGGGCTTGCAAAGCATCGGGCGGCGCTGGCCCCGCTTTCCTCCGGTTCCGAAAGCAGGATGGCCAAATAGGTGAAATCATAGTTCAGAATAAAGCGGGCCGCCTGGCCGTACCGCTGCCCAAGGGTGTGGCATAGTCCGCAGTACATGCGGCGAAACCGATCCTCTTCCGCTTTCGGCAAAGCCTGAAGCGGCGGCCTTACATAACCGAACATGTCTCAGAACAGGCGGACGATGGTAAAGGAAAGTCCTCCCCTAGCCCGCAGACGCCGGTCGTACAGAATGGCAAACCCGATGCCTGCCAAAAAGGCGACCACAGCCACAGTATACTGGATGGCCACAGCGGAAGTCAGAAAGGCCGTCAGCAGATATCCGGCCAAGAACAGTACCACAGGGATCAGGTAGACAAAGGCCACGATCCCCAGCATTTTCCGGGTACTGCTCTCCACCACTACCTTCTGTCCGGGGCGGGCTCCGATCGGATTGGCGGCCTTGGCATGGACTGATGCGCCGGAGACGCCGCAGCCGGCGCACTCCTCACAGTCATGGCCGCAGGCGGATTTACGGGGGACGGAGATCTCCGCATGGTCGGAATCAATGATACGTTCAACAGTTGCGATCTGGGTCATATTGTCTCTCCTGTGTTATGGTTCTTCCGCGGGCGGCTCCTCCGCCGCGGATTCCCGGATAGTTACCTGCACCTGGTACTTGCCCAGGATGCCGATATCACTGTTCCCCTTCACCGATACGGTAGCAGGGACTGTATAAGTGCCGGAGGCTGCGGAATAATCCGTCAGGTCAGCGGTCACGATCAGGTTTTCCGTGGTGATGTTTGCCACATTCGCAGCCGTACCAAATACCGTCACCAGCAGCTCCTCGGTCAGAATTTGCGCCTCCTTGCCTTCGGGCAGAGCCGCATACTGCATCTGGGTGGCAGTCACCTCGGAGGTAGCGAGATCATTGAATTTGATCTGCATAGTCGCCCGTGTGACGCCACTGAGATTCTGGCAGCCTTCGGGAATGATGATGGGATAACTGTATGTGGCGTAGGACTCACTGGAAACGCCTTCTTTCAGCAGATCCAGCAGGTCGAATTCACCCAGAACGATGGTATCCACATTTTTCAGCTTTCCGGCATCACCGGAAACAGTGATGGTAGCGGGCGTGATGGGAGCGTCCAAATTGCTCTTCCGCGCGCCCGGAGCTTCTTTGAAATCCACCACCAGCGTCAGTTCCTTGGTCACAAATACCGGCAGCGTGGCCTGGATAGTGTCCACGGTAGGATAGATGTTCTCATTCTCGATCAGATTATCATACCGGTCGTAGAACTGGATAGGCAGGTCCTTGGATACAGTCTCCACGGCGTTCTTGCCGATATCCAGGACAACCTTTGCGTAGCTGACAGGATTGATGTCCTTTGCCAGACCCCGGATCTCCAGCGTATCCTGGGAGAGCTGGATCTCCCCTGCGGAATAGCTCTCCGCGACATTGCCCACCAGCTCACAGCGGACATCCACCGTGTTGCTGTTCAGTTCGCTGATGTTCACCGTAGCATTATAAAAGCTGCGGTCCATAATCGTCACATTGTTGTTCAGTGAGAATTTCCGGTCCGTGAAAGACAAAGACGTACCAATGCCCTGAACGCCCGCCCGGGATACGCTGGACAGGTCCACGGTCACCCGGATCTTGCTCCGATCAAGCCGTGTGACGACACGCCTGGCCCCCCGGAAGGTAAGGTCGATGGTCTGGCTGGTTCCATCCTGGAGAAGCATCAGTCCCCGGTCAGTCAGGGTATCCTCCGAGATGTACTCGATGGGAATGTCCGTGACCTTCTGCTCCACCAGGTAGGGACCGCCGCCATTGCCGAACTCGTCTACAAAGTACCAAATGGCAGCGGAAATCAGAATAGCCAGCAGGATATAAAAGGCTTTCCGTTTGTTCATCTTCTCATTCCGCATCGTCCGCACCTCCGTTCTTTCTGGTGCGCAGCAGATTCATCAGATTGAACTTCTGCTTGTCCGCATCGTCTGCGTCCTGCGGGAGCAGCTCGTTCCGCAGGAGGTTTTCCAGGGTCTCCGGCTTCAGATGCCGTTTCAGCATCCCGCCGATAGCCACAGAGATGGAACCGGTCTCCTCTGAAACGATGACCACCACCGCGTCAGAGTTCTCACTCATACCGATGCCGGCCCGGTGCCGCATTCCCAGATCCCGGGAGAGATTCACATTCTTGCTCAGCGGCAGCATACAGCCGGCGCCCAGTACCCGCCCGTGGCGGACGATGACAGCGCCGTCATGCATGGGCGCTTTGACGAAGAAGATGTTTTTCAAAAGTTCGCTGGAAACGGCAGCGTCCAGCACCGTTCCGCTGCGCACCATATCGTCCAGCAGGATCTCCCGCTCAAATACGATCAGGGCGCCGGTGCGGGACTGGGACATCTCGGTGCAGGCAAGAACGGTCTGCCCGATCATCTGATCCATCACATTGCCGGACTCCGTATGGGCAAAGAATGCGATGAAGCGGCGGCTGCCCATCTGTTCCAGCAGGCGGCGGATCTCCGGCTGAAACAGGATAATGAGCGCCAGGACACCCAAATCCACCATTCGGCTCATAAGATAGTTAATGCCGTGGAGTTTGAATACATTAGACAGCATCAAAGCCGCCAGGAACACGAACAGGCCCTTGAGCAGACTGGCTGCCTTGGTGCTCCGAACCCAGGTCAGCACCTTATAGAGCACCAAAGCCATGATCGCAATATCCAGATAGTCCGTGACCTGAATCGACAGCAAATACCGGCCGACATTCGCGGCCAGTTCAGCGAAAGTCACATTCATTTTTCGTCATCATCCCTTTCAGGCCATGAATACTAAGATTATATAAAATATACCAGTAGATTGCAAGGCGATTCAGGGGAAAATTCACGGACTGTTCAGAAAAATCAGCGCAAAACTCCCTGGAGCACAGACAAAAACCGGTAGACCTCCACCGGTGTATTGAAATCCGAGAAACTCAAGCGCACCGTACCGGTATCCAGTGTTCCGGCGCTTCTGTGGGCAAAGGGTGCACAGTGGAGGCCCGATCGGACGGCGATTCCTTTTTCTGCCAGACCTGAGCCGATCTCCTCCACATCCTTGTATTTCGGGGCAAAGGACAGGACTCCGGCCTGATCCCGCAGGCCCGACAGAGCAAATACCCGGACGCCGTCAATGGTCCGCATTCCCTCCGCGGCCAGCAGCGCCAGCCGCCGCTCCCGATCCAGGATATTCTGCATCCCCCGCTGCCGAACATACTTCACACCTGCCAAAAGCCCAGAGATCCCGGGCATATTATGCGTCCCGGCTTCCAGTCGGTCCGGCAGAAAGTCCGGCATCTCCTGCTGGATGGAAAGGCTGCCGGTGCCGCCTTCCAGCAGTGTTTTGGCCGTCACGTTTTCTCCGCACAGCAGCACCCCCGTCCCCTGAGGTCCATACAGCCCTTTGTGCCCGGGCATGGCAATAAACGCGGCGCCCAGCCGGTCCATATTCAGTGGAAGCACGCCCGCGGACTGAGAGGCATCGATAATGAAGGGCACGCCCCGTTCACGGCAAAGAGCGGCGATTTCCTCTACCGGCTGAATGAAGCCAAACACGTTGGAGATATGATTGCAGATCACGGCATCCACACCCGGCTTTACATGCTGCTCAAAGGCAACCGTTACTGCATCAGGGTGAAACAGCGGTGCCGTCGCCACATCGATTTTGGCTTCCAGGGCTTTCAGCGGCCGGGTCACCGCGTTGTGCTCATAGCCGGATACCACCGCTCGCCCTCCGGGCGGCACCAGGCTTTTGATGGCGATATTCAGCCCATGGGTCGCGTTTTCCGTGAACACCACCCGCTCCGGATTTCCCACGCCGAACAGTTCCGCCAGTTCGCTCCGGCACTGGAAGGCTATGTCTGCGGCCCGCATAGCGGCGGGGTGCCCGCCCCGGCCCGGAGAACTCATGGTCAGCAAGGCATCCCGCATAGCGGCCGCCACGGCGGGTGGCTTCTGGAAAGTCGTTGCCGCACTGTCAAGATAGATCATATCTGACCTCCCGAAGAACGCCCCGCTGGTTGAGAAATATTTGAACAGGGTCCAGAGATTCCCTGTGAAGGACAGTCAAAGCCGCCGCAAGATCCGCCGCCGCCAGCCGCAAGATATAAGCGCAGCCAAGATCTGTCATGTCTCTTGGCGCACGGGCTATCTGGCAGTGGATCCCTGTCCGTTCCAGCGCCCTTTGCATACGCTGGGCGTAGGTCACGGAACGGGCCAGGATCAAATAGTAGTCCATAAGCACTCCTCCTTTCTATCCAGTTTACGGACAGAGATGGAAAAGGTGCGAAAAGGGACGCGCCGCAAGGCACGTCCCTTAACAGTATCTTATTCCATGATTTCCAGAAGTGCCACAGCATGCGCCGCCATACCGGAACCGTCACCGGTAAAGCCCAGCCCCTCCTCCGTGGTGGCTTTCACGTTCACCTGCTCCGGACGGATGTTCAGGGCTGCGGCCATGTTTTCCGCCATCTGCTGTTTGTACGGTCCGACCTTGGGAGCCTGAGCCAGCAGCGTGGCGTCAATATTCACCACAACAAAGCCATTCTCCTCCAGCAAACGTCCCACTTCCGCCAGCAGCTTCAGGCTAGAAATACCGGCATAGGCCGGATCCGTGTCCGGAAACAGCTTGCCGATATCTCCCAGACGGGATGCGCCGGTCAGCGCATCCATAACGGCGTGGACCAGAACGTCGGCGTCGGAGTGGCCCAGCAAACCCTTTTCCCAGGGGATCTCCACCCCGCCAAGGACCAGCTTGCGCTCATCTACCAGGCGGTGAACATCATAACCGTGTCCAATGCGAAGATTCGTCATGCTTTTCTCTCCCTTTCCTGCAAAATGGCCTCCGCAAAGACCATGTCGATAGGCGTTGTGATTTTGATATTGGACTCGTCGCCATCGACCAGGAACACCACCTTGCCCAACAGCTCCACGGCGCTGCAATCGTCAGTGATCATAGCCCCATTGTCCACGGCGGCCTGGAGGGCCGCTTTCAGGAGGTCCGCTTCAAAGACCTGGGGCGTCTGAACAGCCCGCAGGCTGTCCCGCTCCAAGGTCCGCTCCACAGCGCCGCCATCCCGGACGGTTTTCACCGTATCCTTCACCGGCAGGGCGGGCGCCGCCGCGCCGCAGCGTCCGGCGGCGGTAATGACCCGGTCAATGAGTTCCGGTGTGGACAGCGGCCGGGCGCCATCCTGCACCGCCAGCAAGGATGCCTGGGGAGAAGCCTCCAGCGCGGCCAGCAGCACAGAGTGGGCGCGGCTCTCTCCACCGCGGACCACTTTCGCGCATTTTGTGATCCCGTATGTACGGCAAAGCCTGGAGATCTCCACCAGATCCTCCTCCCGGGTGGCAACCACGATTTCGTCCACCCGCTGGGACGCTTGCAGCGCCATCAGCGTGCGAGCCAGAACAGGGATCCCATCCAGTGGCTCCAGCAGCTTATTTACGCCGCCCATCCGGCTGGAACTGCCGGCGGCGGCGACCAAAGCGGAGCAGAACGGTTTTCTGCTCTCCCGTATTTTCTTCAAAAAAGGCAGCATAAAAAGTTCCTCTCAGGGTTTTGGTAAGGCGGCGGTTTTCTCCATCATAGCACGGTCCAGCCGCATTTCCACCGCTTTGTAGTCGCACTCCAGCACCAGGGCAAGTTCAGAAAGCATGATCTGTTTGGCGCTGTGCAGCATTTTGCGCTCTCCGGTGGAAAGGCCCCGGACGGCGTCGCGGTGCATCAGCCCTTTGACGACCTGCGCCACCTCGTAAAGATCGCCGCTTTTCAGGCGCAGCAAATTCTCCTGGTAACGTTTGTTCCAGTTAGCATTGTGTTCCGGTTTGATGGATGAGACCGCATTCAGAAGCGCATCCGCCTCCTCTGCGGTGATCACCGGACGGATACCAATGGCCTGGCTGTTCTCCGTGGGGATCTTCAGAACAAGGCCGCCCATAGGCATCTTGAACACATAATATTCCTTTGTGGATCCCGCTACCCGCTCCCGGACAATATCGTCGATCACACCGGCCCCGTGCATGGGATGCACGACCAGATCCCCAATCCTGAACATGGCAAGCCCTTCCCTTCTTGTCCGCCCGATTTTGGTATCCGTTTTTTAGTTGGTCTCCAGCAATCCGAAATTTATCCAGATATATTATATCTATATTTTTTGCAATTTACAAGCATTTTTGCAAAAAGCAGAAACGATTTCCATAAAAATCGGCGGACGTTTCAAAAAACGCCCGCCGATTTGAACAAATCAGATATTTACTTCTTGTTAGAGCGGCGCCAGATATGCATTTTTTCGGCCTCGGCGATCAGCTCCTCCCGGAACTGGGGATGAGCGATGGCGATCAGGCCCTCGGCGCGCTCCCAGGTGGACTTGCCCTTGGCGTTGAACTTGCCATACTCCGTTACCAGCCAATGGAGGTTGGTGCGGGTACAGGTAGCCACAGAGCCCTCAATCAGAGTGGGGCGGATACGGGACTGGATTTTGCCGGTCTTCTTGTCCATCACGGTGGAGGAGCAGCAAATGAAGCTCTTGCCGCCCTTGGCCAGGTAAGCGCCCATAACAAAGTCCTGCTGGCCGCCGGCGCCAGAGATGTGGTGCACGCCGGAGGACTCGGAGGACACCTGACCGAACAGGTCGATATCCACCGCGCCGTTGATGGAGATGAAGTTGTCGATCTGGGATACCCGGGCAATATCGTTGACATAGCTGACGGGCGCGGCCATGCAGGCGGGGTTATTATTGATATAGTCATACAGCTTCTGAGAGCCGGCGGCAAAGGCGTAAACCTGGCGGCCACGGTCAAAGGGCTTACGCAGGCCGGTGAGCTTACCGGCGGCAGCCATGTCCACAAAGGCGTCCACATACATCTCGGTGTGCACACCCAGATCCTTCAGGTCGCTCTTGGCGATCATCTTGCCGATGGTATTGGGCACGGAGCCGATGCCCAGCTGCAGGCAGGCGCCATCGGGAATCTCGGGCACCACCAGGTTCGCGATGGCCAGGTCCACATCAGAGGGTTCGCCGGAGCCGCCCAGAGTCTCCATGGGCGGATTCTCGCCCTCCACGATCATATCCACATCGCTGATGTGGACGCAGTTGTCGAAGCCGCCCAGGCAGATGGGCATATTCTTGTTGACTTCCACAATGACGGTCTTGGCACACTCGCAAACGGCCTTCATGTGAGAGCCGCCGGGGCCGAAGTTGAAGTAGCCGTGCTCATCCATGGGCGCCACCTGAAACATGGCAACATCCAGGCTCTTGATGCAGTTGCGGTAATAGCCGGGCAGTTCGGAATAACGCAGGGGGATATAGAAAGAGAAACCATCCTTAACGGCCTTGCGCTCAATACCGGACATGTGCCAGGAGTTCCAGGTAAAGTGATCGGCAGCGTTGGGAACATCAAAAATGGCAGGCCGGCGGGTCAAGATACCACCCCGGATATTGACGTCCGTCAGCTCCTCCATGCGGTTTGCCAGAGCCTTGTCCAGCGCGTTGGCGGAGCAGATGCTCCAGCCGTAGTCCAGCCAGTCGCCGGACTTAATAACCTTGACAGCTTCTTCAGCCGTAGTCAACTTCTGCTGGTATTCTTCCAGATAACTCATGTTTCTTCCTCCCGGTCTGATTTGTTGTATGATGAGATTACACATAGTCATACATCGTATTGTCAAGATTATAACAGATACAAACAGACAATGCAATGAAAACGTGAAAAAAATCACAAGATTTTCATAAAAAGAGGCAGACCCCCCTCGGGTCTGCCTCTTAGCAGCGGAATTTACTCCTCGACGGGAGCCTCCTCAGCAGCTTTCTCCACAGCGGGAGCCAGCAGCGCGCGGATGGACAGGGAAATCTTCTTCTTTTCCTCGTCCACAGCGGTGATCTTGGCATCCACGATCTGACCCTCGGACAGGACGTCCTCAGGCTTCTCGATGCGGCGGTCAGCGATCTGAGAAATGTGGATCAGGCCGTCCACGCCGGGAACGACCTCGGCAAAGGCACCGAAGGTCATCAGCTTGACGATACGGACGGAGGCCACATCGCCCACGCTGTACTTGCTCATAAACACGTTCCAGGGATCGACACTGTGATCCTTGACGCCCAGGGAGATCTTGTGCTTCTCCGCGTCAAAGGAGATGACGTACACATCCATGGTGTCGCCGACCTTGCAGACCTCAGAGGGGGTCTTGATGCGGCTCCAGCTCAGCTCAGAGATATGTACCATGCCGTCCACACCGCCGATGTCCACGAACACGCCGTAGCTGGTCATGGACTTCACGGTGCCGGTGTAGTGCTTGCCGACCTCAATGCTGCTCCAAACAGCTTCCTGAGCGGCCTTACGGGCCTCGTCAGTGACAGAGCGGATGGAGCCGACCACACGGCGGCGGGCACGGTTGACCTCGGTGATACGCAGCTGAACCTTCTGGCCCTTCATGGCAGACAGGTCAGCACCGCGGGGCTGGCCGCTCTGGGAAGCGGGCACGAACACGCGGACACCCTTGACAGACACCACGATACCGCCCTTGTTCTCCTCGGTGACGGTGCCTTCCATGACGGTCTTCTCTTCCACAGCGGTCTCGATGTTCTCCCAGACCTTGACGGCGTCCAGACGCTTCTTGCTCAACTCGGCATAACCCTCCACGTCGTTGACGCGGACGATATAGGTCTCGATCTCGTCGCCGATCTTGACGATATCCTCGGGCTTCGCAGTGGGATCATCCGTCAGTTCGCTCATCTTGATGTAAGCGGACTGCTTGGCACCCACATCCACCTGGACCTCGGTGGGGGTGATGGCCGTGACGATGCCGGTTACCTTCTCTCCTGTATTTAAAGTTTTGAAAGACTGATTCAGTAATTCCTCGAAGGACTCCTCTTTGCCCTCGGCCGCTTTGATTTCTTCGCTCATCGTTGCATATACCTCCTTAATAATGCCCGCAGGTGTGGAAGCGCCGGCCGTCAGTCCCGCAACAGAGCATCCGTCAAAGATCCCATGAGGAAGCTCGTCCGCGTTCTCCACCTGGAGCACACGGGCACATTCTTTCATGCAGATCTCCGTCAGGTGCTTTGTGTTGGCACTCTTTCGGTCTCCTACCACGACCATCACGTCCACTTGGCCGGCAATCAATGCCGCTTCCGTTTGCCGCTTATGCGTAGCATTGCATATTGTATCAAAAATTTTTACGTTTGTACACTCTTTTTTTAGGATTTTCCAAGAAGTTTCAAAAAGTTCACGAATACAGGTAGTCTGCGCTACTACTGTCAGAGGAATTTCCCGATTTTCAGGGGCCTCGGACAGCCACTTTTTTACTGACGCAGGCCCGTCAAAAACAAGAGGAGCACGGCACCAGCTGGCCACGCCCATTACCTCCGGGTGGTGTGGCTCACCGATGATGACGGGCTGGCGGCCCTCGCTATCCGCTTCCGCTACTAGCCGCTGGATACGGACCACGTTTGGACAGGTGGCGTTGACACACCGGACGCCCCGGTTCTCCAGCCCGTCCAGAACATTTTTCAGTTCTCCGTGAGAGCGGATGATGACGGTGTCTCCCTGTCCCAGGGAATCAGCATCCGCCGTTTTACGGATGCCCCGGGCAGCCAGTTCCTCCACCACTTGGGTGTTATGGATTAGGTCTCCCAGCATCCAGCAGTTTCCCTGTTCCCCGGCGGTCTTTTTAGCCAGTTCCACTGCCCGCCGGACGCCATAGCAAAAGCCGGCGCTCTCCGCCAGCAGGATCTTTCCGCTCACAGGGATCCCCCTCCTACGGCCTGACCGCCCAGTGCATAGGCCTCCGCCAAGATGTCATCCGCGATTTTCTGCATTTCCTCCGCCGTACCGTGGCGCCCAGTATAGACGGGGGTGTAGGGCTTCCCGAAAATGATACGGGTGCGGTGAAACAGCTTCTTTTCCCCGTCCATAAACACCGGGATGATGGTGGCGCCAGTACGGACACCGATCATGGCCACGCCGCCCTTGGCGTGGGCCGGCAAGCCGTCGGCATAGCCGATCCCGTTCCGAATCACGGTGCCCTCCGGGAAAATCAGCAGATTGTCACCGCTTTTGATGCTCTGGATGGCGGTCTTGACAGATTGAATGTCATTGTTGCCCCGGCTGACGGGGAACGCGCCCAGCTTGCGGATGATCCAGCCCAGGACAGGATTTTTGAACAGTTCCTCTTTCGCCATGATATGGAGCCGATAATTCACCGGCAGGCGGGTGGCCAGAATCAGCGGATCCCAGTTACTGGAATGGTTGGCGCACAGCAGCACGCCGCTGCTGGGCAGGTTCTCCAGTCCCTCCACCGTGGTGGGATGCAGGAGCTTGATCACGAAGCCCGCCACATAATATACAAAAACGAAAAATTTGTTTGTCGGTTTCATGCCTCTGTCCTCTCCCGAATGATGTCCAACAGCGCTGCTTCACTCTCCTGGAAGTTCAGCTCCGTGGTGTCCAGCAGGACGGCGTCCTCCGCCTGGCGCAGGGGTGCCGTTGCCCGGTGAGAGTCGTTCCAGTCCCGCTCCCGGATATCGTTCAATATCTGTTCAAAGGGCTGCGGAGTGCCCCTCTGCTCCAGTTCCAGCATCCGGCGCCGGGCACGGGCTTCCGGGGAAGCCGTCAGGAACACCTTTACACGGGCATCCGGCAGAACCACTGTGCCGATATCACGCCCATCCATGATGACATTATTGGTACGGGCCAGCTCCCGCTGCATCTCCAGCAGATATGCCCGCACCGGCGGATGGGCGGACACGGCGGAGGCGTACATGGATACCTCCGGCAGGCGAATCTCCTTCGTCACATCCTGTTCGTTCAGGAACATATGCTGCAAGCCGTCCTCCCCGTAGGTCAGCTCCACATGGAGCTCCGGCAGGGCGGCCGACACCGCCGCCTCATCCTTGGGGTCGATGCCGGCGGAAAGCGCATGGTAGCCGATGGTACGGTAGATCGCGCCGGTATCCACATATAAATAGCCAAGTTTGGCGGCAATACTGCGGGCCAGGGTGCTCTTCCCGGCGCCGGAGGGGCCGTCAATGGCAATGCTGATGGTCTGCATGGTATTCTCTCCTGTCATGTTTCGTTCTCCGCAGCCGCAAATCCGGCGGCACGGCCCGTGGCCCAGGCGATCTGCAGATTGAAGCCACCGGTATAGGCGTCCACATCGATCAGTTCGCCTGCAAAGTATAATCCCTTTACGATTTTAGATTCCATAGTCTTGGGGTCGATCTCTCCTACCTTGACGCCGCCGGAGGTCACGATGGCGTCCGTCACCGGGCAAGGTCCGGCAATGGCAACAGGGAAATGCTTCAGCAGCTGGAGAAGCCCCCGCCGCTGCTCCTTTGTCAGGTCGTGGACCTTCTGATGGGGCGGTATCTCCGTCCATTCCACCACCACCGGGATGAGTTTCTGGGGCAGCAGGTCGTCCAAAGCGTTGCAGAAGTCACTGTTGGCATATTTTGTAAAATCGGAAAGCAGCCGTTTGTCGAGCTGCTGCTCGTCCAATGCGGGCTTCAAGTCGATCTCAATGCGGTATGCCTTTTTCTCAAAACGCCGCATATGGGCGGAGGCGGACAAAATCAGCGGCCCGCTGAGACCGAAATGAGTAAATAGCAGCTCGCCAAAGTCCGTATAGATTTTTTTGTCGTTCTCAAATACCGTCAGGCCCACATTCCGCAGGCTCAGGCCCTGCATCCGTCTGCCCACGCCAAAATCCCGCAGCGGCACCAGAGAGCCCTGCAAAGGTGTCACCGTATGTCCGGCCTCCGCCGCCATGCGGTGGCCTTCTCCGGTGGAGCCAGTGGCGGGATAGCTGACGCCGCCGGTGGCCAGAATAACGGCTTCCGCGGGGTAAGTTCCCTTTTCGCCGCTAACGCCGTGGATCACGCCGTCCTGGATGTCCAGGGACACCGCCCGATCCCGGCGCAAAACGACCTTCAGCGCTTTCAACCGCCGTTCCAGGGCGCCGCTGATGTCAAAGGCCCGGTCAGATACTGGGAACACCCGGTTTCCCCGCTCCGTTTTCAGCGGGACACCCAGGCCCTCGAAAAACGCTTTGGCGTCCCGCCCGTCGAAACGGGAGAATGCGCTGTACAGGAACTTGCCGTTCTTCGGCGTATTCGCCAGCAGTTCCTCCAGCCCCGCGTCGTTGGTGACGTTGCACCGGCCTTTGCCAGTGATATTCAGCTTTTTGCCAAGGCGCTCGTTGGGCTCCAGCAGAGTCACACGGGCACCCTTCTCTGCCGCCGAAATGGCGGACATCATGCCGGCGGCGCCGCCGCCGACCACTACGATCTCTTTACTCATCATCCATCTTTCCAAATACACCGTATTCGTTCCAAATATCCTCCAGCTCCGCGAAGGTGGTGGACACATCCGTGCCCATGCGGTGGGCCAGAGCCACCAGCAGGGCGTTGATCAGGGACAAGGGCGCCACCATGGAGTCCACGAAGGAAATCATCTCACAGGGTGCCAGCAGCGCCGCGTCGGACATCTGGTAGACCGGAGAAAGCTCGTTGTCGGTAATGGCAATGATGCTGGCTCCCCGGTCCCGGGCGAATTTCACCGTATTCATCGTCACCTTGGAGTACCGGGGGAAGCTGATGGCGATCATCACATCCTCCGGCCCGATGCGGAAGAGCTGCTCAAAGATCTCTCCCGCCGCGTTGGACTGCACCAGCGTTACATTTTCGCACAGCAGATGCATGTAAAAATTCAAATATCCGGCTACAAAGGAGGAAGACCGAACGCCCAGGATGTAAATATGACGAGCGTGCATGATGCGCTCCACCACATTGTTAAACGCGGTCCGGTCCGCCTCACCCACGATCTCCCGCAGCTTATCGATGTCAGACTGCAAAACCGCACCCAGCAGGTCCTGGTGGTCGAACAAATCGCCCGCCGCCTGAATGCGCTGGGTAGAGGTCAGACGGCTGCGGATCATCTCTTGCAGCGCTCTCTGCATACTGGGATAGCCGTCGTAGCCAAGCTCTGAGGCAAACCGTACGACCGTGGACTCGCTGACCCCTACCAGCTTTCCCAGCTTGCTGGCAGTCATAAAGGCGGCTTTATCATAGTTTTCCAGAATGTAGCCGGCAATACGCTTTTGTCCCTTGGAGAAACCGCTCATGCCGCTTTCTATTGTATGTAAAATACTCTTCGCCACGGTCGATGCCCCCCGCGTTTTTATCATTTTGTCTCCCGCCGTATTGTAACACACCCCGGTTAAAAAGGAAACATATTTTGCAAGTTATTTTTTTCATCCTGCAAATCAGAAGAAAAAATAGCCGCGAAACGCGGCTATTTACGTCCATATAGACAGTCGTCAAAGGATTTTCTTCAAAGCACAGATTTCTTCTGGTGTCAGATACCGCCACTTCCCGGCCGGCAGGTCACCCAGCTCCAAAGTGTGTTCTTTCACCCGGCGCAGACGTTTCACTGTCAGTCCGCAGGCGGCGCACATCCGCCGGATCTGGCGGTTTTTCCCCTCGTGGATGGTGATGGACAGCTCCGCCGTCTGTTGGGTCTGCCGCAGGACGTCTACCTGGGCCGGGCGGATGGCCTCCCCCTCCAGGTCCGTCAGCGACCCCAGGCGGGCCACGCAGCCCTGAACAGGGCCGTAGACGGAAACCTGGTACACTTTATCGATCTCTCCGCTGGGGTGGATCAGGCGCTGCATCAGCGCCCCATCATTGGTCATCAGCAGAAGCCCCTCGGAATCCAGGTCCAGGCGACCCACAGGGTACACCCGCGCACCGCAGTCCCGCACCAGGTCCGCCACTGTTTTCCGCCCTTCCTCGTCGGAAAGCGTAGTGACATATCCCCGGGGTTTGTTCAGAAGGAGGTACACTGCTTCCGCAGGGCCGGACACTGGCTTTCCGTCCAGACGGATATCATCCTTTTCCGGGTCAGCCCGCTGTCCCAACTCCGCCGTGGCGCCGTTGACCGTCACCCGGCCTGCCATGATGTAGCTCTCCGCCGTCCTGCGGGAACATAGCCCGGCGGCAGAGAGCAGTTTTTGCAGTCGTTCTTCCATATGTCACTCCTCATTGGGGCAGTCCCAGTTTCAGCGTCTGCATTGCCGAATCCAGCATAGGTGGTACGGATTCTCCGCACAGCAGCGCCACCCGGCCCACTTCCCTGCCATTCAGAGTAAAAATAGCGTTCCCCACGCTGCGGCCCGCCGTCAGGGGAGCCGCCAAAGGCGCGTCCAGTTCAACGGACATCTCCAGATGTTCTCCCTCTGCCAGCGGCCAGGAGAAGCCTTCCGCTGCGACCAGGGGTACCGTTGCCCGGATACCGTTTTTTACAGGGGCACGGTACAGCGTCTTTCCCAGAACAGCGGCCCTGTGGGCGGGATACGCCGCAAAGCCATACTCATAAAGGGCTTGGTGGTCCGCCCAGTCGTTCCCGTCCTGAAGCGTGACCGCCACCAGCCGCTGGCCATTCCGCTCCGCGCAGCTCACCAGTGTACGTCCGGCGGCCCGGGTATACCCGGTCTTGAGCCCCAGACATCCATCCAGATACTGCAGCAGCTTGTTATGATTCGTCATGGTCCGTCCACCGATAGTAACGCTCCGGGTAGATACGATACGGAGCAATGTCTCGTTTTCCACAGCGGCACAGGCCAGTCTGGCCATATCTCTGGCAGTGGAATAATGGTCTTCCGCATCCAGGCCGTTGGGATTGGCAAAGGACGAGTTCTCCATCCCCAACTCCCGGGCAGTCTCATTCATCAACTTCGCAAAGCCCGCCTGACTGCCGCCAACATGGTCGGCAATGGCAACGGCGGCGTCGTTACCGGAGCAGAGCATCAGCCCGTACAGCAGCGTTTCCAGGGTCAGCTTCTCCCCTTCTTTCAGATACATGGAGGAGCCTTCCGTCAGCACCGCCTCACGCTTGACGGTGACTATGTCCGACAAGTCTCCCTCCCGGATAGCTACCAGCGCCGTCAGGATCTTGGTGGTACTGGCTATGAGCATCCGGGAGTCGGCGTTTTGTTCATACAGCACCCGACCGCTGTCCGCATCCATCAGGATCGCGGCGGCGGCAGAGGTATCCACCGCTTCCACCTGACAAGGAAATATACTGAACAAGGCCAGGGCCGCAGCGAAAAAAGCACATACACGCCTGCGCATATACCATCACCTCATTTGTTCACAGTGATGGTAGTATACCCCTCTCAGAGCGTTTCTTTAGCTTCCTTCTTGTCGAAAAATTTTTCCACTTTGTCCATGA
Organism: uncultured Clostridia bacterium; assembly: GCA_945862785.1. Lineage (GTDB taxonomy): Bacteria > Bacillota > Clostridia > Oscillospirales > Oscillospiraceae > Oscillibacter. The sequence continues at coordinate 31,497 of CAMAZB010000003.1, forward strand.
TATCCGGTGCCATTTCCACAATGCGGTCCATCGTGGATACCGGCGGCACCGCCACAGGCAAAACGCGGGTAGAACCGTCCTTGATTACCAGGAACGCCACCGGATCGATTTTGACGCCGGCTCCGGCGCCGCCGCCGAAATTCTCTTTCGGAGCCTTGCCGTAGTCACCGCCGCCGCTGCCAAAGCCGAAGCTGACCTTGGAAATGGGGATCAGGGTGACGCCGTCGGGAGTCGTGATGGGCTGACCGACGATGGTATTGGTGTCCACCATCTCACGGACCTTCTCCATGGTGCCCCGCATCATCTCATTCAACTGGCTGTTCTTGTTTTCCATCATGTCCGTCCTTTCTCAGGCCGTCGCCGGCTCTGTCTGCGTCGCTGGCTTCTTTTGCTTCTTCTGGTAACGGAGAATCCACTTTAATGCCGGGAATCCGACTGTGGCGGCCACAGCCAGTAAAGTCCCGATCCGGGCGCTGACGCCCACTTCCCCTTCAAACACTGTCCGATCGGCCTGAAAATCAATGCCGATATGGATATGCGGCTCCGGAATGACCAGCAGTCTCTCCAAAAGCGGCATAACCGACCAGACGCCGGCATGAAGCTCTCCATACAACTGCGCGGCAGCCGCAGGGTCTTCCCCGCCGCCCAGAGTCACACACAAAGTCATGGGATGAATCCTCAGCCCCCGCCGCGTGCGCTCCAGCGCCAGTTTCAGGGGAGGCCACAGCGTGGATACCGCGTCCCTGATATCCTCCGTGGAAGGTTTTGAGAGTCCGGGTTTCTTCTCAGTCTCCTCTGTGTTCTCGGTGTCATCCGTTTCTTTCTTTTCCCGCTTTTTCTTCTCTTTATCCGGTTCCTTTCCCGGCAGGATATGGATGTGGAACACGCCAATCCTGGCATCCAGCAGAAGTTCATCGCCGAATACGGCATGGACACCCACCCGGTTCCAGCAAAGCAACACGATCAGTGCCAGTAAAACGCCAATTATCCAAAGCGCGATCAACGGCTCTCACCTCCTGTCGGCGCGGTGAATCCTTTATTCCTCTGATACTTCGGTACCGGATTCCGGAAAAGCGGCATCTTCCGGCGTATCAGCGCCGATAATCTCCGCTTCCTCGGCAGGATCCACGATCTGACCGTCCTCGTTCAATCGCATCTGCCCTTCCCCGCTCAATTCCGGCATCTCCGGCAGGTCCTCCAGGCTGGAGAGATGGAAGGCCCGCAGGAATTGCTTAGTGGTGCGGTACAGCCGGGGACGGCCGGGCACCTGGAGCCGCCCGCACTCCTCAATGAGTTTCCGCTCAAGAAGCAGCCCTACGGTATAGGAGCTGTCCACGCCCCGGATCTGATCCACATAGGCCCGGGTGGTAGGCTGGTAATAAGCGATGATAGTCAATACTTCCAGCGCCGGCTGGCTCAGCTTGGCGGGCTTTCGAATTTCAAAAGCCTTGCGGATAACATCCGCATAGTCTGGTGAGGAACAGAGCTGCCAACTGTCGTCAATACGCAGAAGGCGAATGCCGCGGCGTTCATACGCATAGTAATCCGTCAGCTTCTGAAGCACCTGTTCCACGGTGGGACGGTCCATATCCAGTGCCACGCAGATACGGTCCACATGGACTGGCTCACCGGAGGCAAACAGAATGCCCTCAACGGCGGATTCGATCTCTTTCATCTCCATGTTTTCCATGGCGGTCTCCTTATACTGAATTTCAATAAAACGGTTCTACCGTTTTATTGTGCCGCAAAATGCGGATTACAAAGTCAGATTTTCCGGCAGTTCACCCTCCTGACGGACTGTGCAGTCCGTTTCGGAACCTGCCAGCCGCAGAACGTGGGCGCGGCACAGCTCCAGCACCGCCAGGAACGTGGCCACGACCTCGCTGCGGCTGCGGCTGCCCTGGAACAGGAGCAGAAATCGGGTGATGCCGTGCTCCTTCAGCTTTCGGATGATATCCCGGGCCTTGCTCTCCACCGGATAGGGTTCATGCTGGACGATATCCTGGAACGCGGCCTTGGGTGGCGGAAGCGTCCGCTCTGACCGGCTCTGGATCTCCGCCATGGCCAGGACCAGATCCGCCCGTTCCTGGTCGTATTCGTAGATTTTTCCCCGCTTCACCGGCTCCGGGCTTCTGGTAATGATATTGCGGCCGAATTCCCCCATGGGGCCCAGTTTTACCGCCAGAGCCTTGACGCGGATATAATTCTCGTTCCGGCGGCGCTCCTCCAGAGACTGGATCAGGGCGTCCATTTCGCTCTGCGCCTCTTCATCTTCAATGGAAAGCAGCATTCTTGTCTTGATGTATACCAAATGGGAAGCCATGGTGACAAATTCACTGGCAACCTCCAGGTCCATCTTCTGCCGCTGCTCCAGCCAGGCGAGGTATTGGTCGCAGATCAGGGAGATGGAGATGTCCTGGATCTCCATCTTGTTTTTGCTCAGCAGGAACAAAATCAGGTCCAGAGGGCCTTCAAAGTCCTGCATTTCCTCCGACCGGGATCGAACGACTTTTTCCAGTTTGAAAACGGGGTTTTCCAAATATCCCACCTCAATAGATCAAGTTGAACATCGTCTCATATACCCGCACGATGACTCCGCTGATAAAGTTTCCCGTAACACCAAGCAGCGACAGCGCCAGGAGCAGCAGGATCCCGTACCGCTCATATCGCATCAGCTTTGAATAGGCTTCATCCGGAAGCAGTACTCCCAAGACCTTAGAGCCGTCCAGCGGAGGAATCGGCAAAAGGTTAAACAGCCCCAAACCAATCGACAGGGGTGCCGCAGTGTACAGGCAGAAAGTAAATACGGCATCCCAAACGGCGGTGTAAGGTGTGTAAAGGTAGATGGCTTTACTGATCAATATCAGCAAAACCGCCAGTAAAAAATTGGAGACAGGCCCTGCCAGCGCCGTAACAGCCATACCCTGCTTAGGCTTTTTGAAGTAACGAGGATCCACTGGCACGGGCTTGGCCCAGCCGAAGCCTGCTGCAAACATCATCGCCAGGCCAAACCAGTCGATGTGGTGCAGGGGATTCAAAGACAGCCGATGCATGGACTTGGCGGTAGGATCTCCCAGTGCATAAGCCGCCAGTCCATGGCAGGTCTCATGGACCGTCAGGCACAGCAAAACAGCCGCCGTGCGGAGAACAGCGTCCATCAGGGAGACTACATCCAGCGCCTGTAATAATTCCTGAAGATAGTGCAGCATAACGTGCTCCAAATCATAATAACCCAAAATATAGGACTATTATACCAGCGTATGCTACTAAATACAAGAAAAATCCCGGAATTTTGTAAACGGTTCGGGCGTTCTGCTTTCTCGCCGCGCTCCCGGGATGTAGAGTGCTGATTGTCCCCATTTCCTTTCGTTCCCATCATAATAATTCCCGAAACAGGGGAAAACGCGCGCAAAAAGCGGCTTCCACACAGCGGAAGCCGCCTTTTACACGCTGTTATCTCGTCACATCAAGGGTGCGATTGCTTTGAAGAAAACACCCATCAGCTTGCGGCTCAGTTTTTCTTCCCGGACGGTCTGTTCCGTTACCCGGCGGCATTGTTTCAGGGTCTCCTGAAAATCGCCCTCGATCTGAGGAATGCAGGGTACTTTGAACAGATATGTCGCACACTCAAAATGGTGATACAAGCTGCGGTAGTCCAGATTGATGGTGCCGACTACCGCTTCCTGGTCATCACTGACAAATACTTTGGCATGGACAAAGCCGGGCGTATACTCAAAGATCTTCACGCCGGAGGCCAGCAAGGAGGCGTAGTGAGTCTTTGCCAGCGCATAGGGCGCGGCCTTGTCCGGAATACCCGGCAGGATCAGCGTCACATCCACGCCCCGCTCCGCTGCGAATTTTAAAGCAGTCTCCATCTCTCCGTCCAGAATCAGGTACGGAGACATGATATGGACATAGCGCCGTGCACGGTTGAGGATGTCCATGTAAACGCGCTCGCCGACCTTGTCGTTGTCCAGCGGGCAGTCGCCGTAAGGAAGAACATATCCCGATGTCCCCTCCGGCGGGTTGGCCGGATATGCCAGGAAGCGGTCAAACTCCGGCTGCTTTTCATCGATGTTCCACATCTGCAGGAACATGAGCGTAAAGCTCCTGACCGCCTCGCCCTTGAGCATGACGGCTGTATCCTTCCAATGTCCGTACTTTTCAATATGGTTGATGTACTCATCCGCCAGATTGACGCCGCCGTTAAAGGCGGTATGTCCATCGATAACCAGAATCTTTCGATGGTCACGGTAGTTATAATGCGTAGACAGGAACGGCGTCACGGGAGAAAACATCTTGCACTGGATGCCGAGCTCTTTCAGGCGCTTCGGATAGTCATGGGGCAGCGTAGAGAATTCGCAGGTGCCGTCATACATTACCCGGACATCCACACCCGATTTTGCTTTCCGGGCCAGAATCTCCAGAATCTTTCCCCACATCAGGCCTTCATCTACGATGAAATATTCCATAAAGATGAAGTGTTCCGCCTGCTCCAGCTGCCGCAGCATTTCCTCCCATTTACACTCCCCCAGAGGAAAGTAAGTCACAGCAGTCCGGTCAAACAGCGGATAGCAGCCGGTACGATGCACATAGCGAGCCAGCGCCGCTGTCCCTGGAGCTTCCCTGCTGACTGTTTCCATGACCGCCTCAGACTGCGGGATACTATCACGCGTCTGGCCGATCAGTTGATTCAGGCGGTTCTTCAAAGTCCGATGGCCCAGATCGCTTTGCGTATACCAGAACAGAAGCGCACCAAACACCGGAAGCAGCATCACAACGATCAGCCATGTGATCTTGGCGGAGGGATCGATCCGGCAGTTAAGGAGGTATAGCACCATCACAACCGTAAATAGGACCGTTCCTCCGTAAATATGGGGAAGGAAATTCTCAAACCAACTGAACACACTGAACAACAGGAAAATATGGAATGCCAGCAGCAGAAGGATCAGACCCATGCGGCTGAAAATCGCATGGACAATCCCCTTTTGCCCCTTTTTCAAAAGCAACAAGCCACTGTTTTGTTCGTTATCCATATGCATTGCCTCGTTCCGCTGCACCGCGCTGCCTTTTCCGCAAGTCGCGGTCTATCAGATTATTAGCCGACTGCTTGATACGCTATTCTACAAAATTCTATTTAAAAAATCAAGCCGATGGCCTGTCATACCTCTTGAACAGATGCCTGCGGCAAGTATATCTGACTCAAAGATAAAAAAAGCAGGCGCTTTCGCGCCTGCCTTCGTTATCAGAACTTAGCCCTTCACCATAGAAGCGATCTCCGCGGCGAAGTTCTCCTGCTTCTTCTCAATGCCCTCGCCCTTCTCAAAACGAACGGCATTCTTGAAGGTGATAGTACCGCCCAGTGCCTTGGCAGCGGAGGCGATATACTTCTCGATGGACATGGAGTTGTCCTTCACGAACTCCTGCTGCAGCAGGCAGTTCTCGGCGTAGAACTTGTTGAGCTTGCCCATGACGATCTTCTCGCGGACCTGCTCGGGCTTGTTAGCCATCTTGGGATCATTCTCCATCTGGACCATCATGATCTTCTTCTCCTCGGCCAGGACATCCTCAGTCACCTGAGCCTTATCCCAGAAGCGGGGATTCAGAGCGGCGATCTGCATGGCAACATCCTTGCCGACTTCCTCCACCTTCTCGGCGGGCAGGTCGGTCTCCAGGTTCACCAGAACGCCGATCTTGCCGCCGGCGTGAACGTAGGACACGGAGACGCCCTCGCCAAAGCGGGCGAAGCGGCGGACCTTGATGTTCTCGCCGATGACCAGGACCATCTCCTGCTGCTGCTGCTCAACAGTCAGGTCGGTGCCATTGTACTTGCAGGCCATCAGGGCGTCCATGTCGGCGGGGTTCTCCTTGGCCACGGTGGCGGCCACGCCCTTGACGAAGTCCACAAACTTCTCGTTCTTGCCGACGAAGTCGGTCTCAGCGTTGACCTCGACCACGACGCCCACGCCGTCCACGACAGTGGCAAACGCCATGCCCTCGGCAGCGATACGGCCGGCCTTCTTGGCAGAGGCGGCCATACCCTTCTCACGCAGCCACTCGACGGCCTTGTCCATATCGCCGTCGGAAGCGGTCAGAGCCTTCTTGCAATCCATCATACCCACGCCGGTCATTTCGCGCAGGTTCTTCACATCAGCTGCGGTAAAAGCCATTTTTCGTTTCCTCCAATTTTATTGGTCTCAAAGCGTGTACGCTTGAAAGTCTGATTACTCGGCGTCCTCGGCGGCCTTTTCCTCGGCAGCCTCGGCAGTCTGCTCGCCCTGCTTGCCCTCCAGCACGGCGTTGGCCATGATGGAAGAGATCAGCTTGATGGCGCGGATAGCGTCATCGTTGCCAGGAATGACATAATCGATCTCGTCGGGATCGCAGTTGGTATCGGCGATGGCGACAACGGGGATGCCCAGCTTGTGGGCCTCGGCGATGGCGTTGCGCTCCTTGCGGGTATCCACGATGAACAGAGCGCCGGGCAGCTTCTTCATGTCCTTCACGCCGCCCAGGTACTTCTCCAGCTTGGCGATCTCGCCCAGGTGCTTCATGACTTCCTTCTTGGGCAGCATATCGAAGGTGCCGTCCTCCTGCATGGTCTTCAGCTGGTTCAGACGATCCACGCGGGTACGCATGGTCTTGAAGTTGGTCATCATGCCGCCCAGCCAACGAGCGTTGACATAGTACTGACCGCAACGGGTAGCCTCCTCGCGGATGGCCTCCTGAGCCTGCTTCTTGGTGCCGACGAACAGCAGGGACTGGCCGCTCTCACTCAGCTGACGGACGAAGCTGTAAGCCTCCTCCAGCTTACGGACGGTCTTCTGCAGGTCCACGATATAGATGCCGTTGCGCTCGGTGTAGATATAGGGAGCCATCTTGGGGTTCCAGCGGCGGGTCTGGTGACCGAAGTGGACGCCCGCCTCCAGCAGGGCCTTCATGGATACGACGTTAGAATTTGCCATGTTTGTTCCTCCAAATCAATTTCGTTTTTACCTCCGGCGGCTTCATCCCCCCTGCTGACCCGTCCTTTTTCAGACCGGGCACGAACAGGAAGTCGACGCACCGTGCGGAATGCTGAAATATAATACCATAAGAGCATAGGCAATGCAAGTATTTTTTCCAAGAAATATCTGAAAATACCAATGTTTTTCTTAAGATTTTTGCCTGTTAAAATTTCCGGCGGCGCTTTCTCTCCAAATGTGGATCCCGCCGCTGGAAGGGCTTGTCGATAAGGATGATATCGTCCCCGATACGCTGGATGCAGTCCCAGGGGATGTAGAACTCCTCCCCCCTGCCGAACAGCCCGAAGAAGCGACAGGGGCCGAAGACTACGATGGCCACTACCTGTCCCTCCGGCACTTTCACATCCACATCCCCCACAAAGCCCAATCGGCAGCCATCGCAGATGTTGATGACCTCCTTGCACCGTAAGTCCCTGATCCTGCACTGCATCGCGCATCCCTCCTTGTAAATGACCCTATGCGCGGGGCCGTCTGTCCTATGCGCCCAGAATGTGACAAAAGCTCCCAGTATAGGAAAAAACGCCTCCGGCAATACTGCTTTCAGAAGTTTTCAAGAGGCAGGGGGGCGGTTTTGATGCAGGGAAAAGTCGAGATCGCGGGGGTCAATACAACGAAGCTGAAGGTTCTGAAAAATGATGAGACCATGGAGCTGCTCCGCAGGAGCAAATCGGGCGATCAGGATGCCCGCCAACAGCTCATTGAAGGAAACTTGCGGCTGGTCCTGTCCGTTATCCAGCGGTTCGCCGGGCGGGGCGAGAACGCGGACGACCTGTTTCAAGTGGGCTGCGTGGGGCTCATTAAGGCCATCGACAATTTTGACATCAACCAGCCGGTGAAGTTCTCCACGTACGGCGTGCCTATGATCATCGGCGAGATCCGCCGCTATCTCCGGGATAACAGTTCCATTCGTGTCAGCCGCAGTATGCGGGATACCGCCTACCGAGTACTCCAGGCCAGAGACCGGCTCATTGCGGAAAGTCAGCGGGAGCCAACGGTGGATCAGATTGCCAAAGAACTGGACATTCCCCGGGAGGATGTGGTCTTTGCAATGGACGCCATCGTGGACCCGGTCTCACTATATGAGCCGGTCTACTCTGACAGCGGTGATGCCATCTGCGTCATGGACCAGGTCAGCGATACCCGAAACACCGACGAGTTGTGGACGGATCGCATTGCCCTGAAGGATGCCCTGGCGCGGCTGGATGAACGGGAACGGCGCATCCTGTCCCTGCGTTTTTACGAGGGCAAAACCCAGATGGAAGTCTCCGCCGAGGTAGGCATCTCCCAGGCCCAGGTCTCCAGGCTGGAAAAGGGCGCCATCAATACCATTAAAAAGAACATTTGAAAATAGAAAGAGGCCCAAAAGGGCCTCTTTCCTTCTTTATTCCGCCGGGGCGATATTGCCGAAAGTACCGCCTTCCGCCGTCAGAGTGAACTCTGTGCTGACTTCGGCTGCTTCCATATTTTCCGGCCTCCCGCCAAAGCCCTCTGGAGGCTCCGGGCGCTCACCGTCTTCCGGCCGCTTCATGTCTGCCGGGTCAATGACTGTGCCGTCAGGCAAGGTGATGGTGCCGTCCTCGTTGGGCTGGGGATGCTCCTTGCCGGGCTGCCGGTCCGGATCTCTCTCGGGGGTCTCCATGCCCTCCGGCATTTCAAAACCCTCTGGAGGTTTCCCTCCGTCCAGGCGGGGGTCGCCGCCCATGATGCCGGTCATCCCAGCGGCGCCTGCCAGCTGGGTATCACCGTTCCAGAGGGTATAGGTGCCCTCCGTCAGGTCCGGGCTGGAGACCACCAGATAGGTAAAGTCGTTGGTGGGTGTCCATTCCCCTGCCGTGCTGCCGCCCTCCGCCTTCAGCGTGATGGAGGTACCTCCCCGCTGGCGCTGACGGAAGCCGAACACCACATAGGGCTGCTCTCCCCCGTCGATGCGGTCCAGCATATTGCCGGAAGCCACTACGGTGCCGCCATTGATATAGATACCGTTATCGGAGTCGATACCGGAATCCTGGCTGCTGCCGCAGGCGGCGGCGATGACGGTGCCGCCGTTGATGACTAACCAGCCGTTGGAGTCGATGCCGTCACCCTCTCCGGTGGCACCGTCCACGTCGATGGTCAGCACGCCGCCATTGACGGTAGTGACGGACACCCCGTCCTCATTGGTGTTGATACCGTCGTTGCCGGAGGTGATGTTGATATTGCCGCCATTGATAGTCAGGTGCAGCTCGGAATCCAACCCCTCGTTTTCAGCAGTGATGTTCAGGATGCCGGTGCCATGTTCCCCACCGCCCACGTTCATGGACATTTTGGAATAGAAAGCACCGTCGTACTTGTGGAGCTTCTTGCTCTCCACCACCTCAGTGCCATCTTCGCTGAGCTCTACGCTGTCCGGCTTATAGATGCGGGCAACGTAGGAGCCGGTAATATTGTTGACTGTTCCGTCCGCGATGATGACATTGGCACCGGCGTCAGCGGTGTCCACATCCTTTGTGGCTGTCTCCGCATCTGTGGAGCCGCATTCATAGACGTTGTAGAAAATCACAGCGGGGGCCACGGTGCAGGTGATGTCCACGCCGTTCAGAATCAGCGTCACCACGGCATCAGGGTCCTCCTCCGCGTCCTCTCCCAGGTCCACAGCCACCTGTCCGGCGGACAGGCTCCCGCTGAGAACATAGGTCCCGGGCCTTGTGATATGGACCACCATGTGTCCGTCCGCCTCCTCCCGGATGTGTTCGTCGGTTTCGGTACCTTCGCCGTAAGCGATGCCCTGACCCTCCAGATAGAACACAATATCGTTGGCGGTATAAACGGCGGCGGTCTCACCGGCAGGCGCCGGTTTGCCGTCCACGGTAACGCCCTTGTCCGACAGCGCGATAGCGGTGCCCTCATACTGTTCTGCCGGTGCTGTTCCCTTGCCGCAGGCCGTCAGGGATATCGCCAGCATCAGAGCAAGCACCAGTGCAACCATTCGTCTCATGTCGCCACATCCTTTGCGGTTGATGGGTACAGGATAGCAGAGGTTTCTGAAATCAGCCTGAAAGGTTCGCTTCCAAGCGACGCCAGCCTCACCGCAGCTTTCGGTAGGTGTGGATGATGGCGACGGCGGAGATCACGAAGGTCAGGGCATCGGACACCGGCATGGACCACAGCACGCCGTCCAGTCCCAGGAACAGTGGAAGCAGCAGGGCAAATCCCACACCGAACACCACCTCACGGACCATAGACAGCACCGTGGACAGCAGGGCCTCTCCCAGGGACTGGAGGTAAATGAAGGTAGCCTTGTTGACACAGGCCAGGGGCAGTAGGCAGAGATAGATCCGGAAAGCCTTTACAGCGAATTCCGTGTAGTAATGGCTCTCGTTTGAAGCGCCGAAAATTTGGATCAGCTGCCCCGGCAGAAACTCCGCGATCAGTAGCGTCAGAAGACCCACGATGGCCTCCGCCGTCAACAGATAGGTGAACAGTTGACGGGCACGGTCTTTCCGCCCTGCGCCGATGTTATAGCCCACGATGGGGATACAGCCCGCTGCCATGCCAATGACAACGGAAATCACAATTTGAAAGAACTTCATGACGATACTCACCACCGCCATGGGAATCTGCGCATACTCCTTCTGACCGAATACTGCGTCCATGGCGCCGTATTTCCGGATCATGTTGTTGATGGCCGCCATGGCCGCCACCAGGGAGATCTGTGCAAGGAAACTGCACACACCCAAGGGAATAAAATGGCGGATTACGCCCCAGTCAGGTAAAAAACTGCGTTTTTCCAACCGGACGACCTTCAAGTGACAGAGATACCATACCGCCAGTACGGCTGTCAGGATCTGCCCCAGAACAGTAGCAACGGCGGCGCCCATCATGCCCCATCGGAAGGCAAAAATAAACACTGGGTCCAGAGCGATGTTGACTGCGGCGCCGGCAAGGGTGGATGCCATAGCGAACTTGGGGCTGCCGTCAGAGCGGATGATGGGATTCATTGCCTGGCCGAACATATAGAACGGGATACCCAGCGTAATCCAGAAGAAATACGACTTTGCCTGAGCAAAGGTCTCCGCATTGACCCGGCCGCCGAAGGCGGTGAGGATGGGCTCCTGGAAAATCAGGTATATGACGGTCAGAATCAAGCTGCCGACCACGCACAGCACCACGGAGTTTCCAATACTCCGGTGGGCGTTTTCCTGATTGCGGGAACCCAGGCAGATACTGACAAAGGCACAGCAACCGTCGCCGACCATGACGGCCACGGCCAGAGCTACTACGGTCAGAGGAAACACAACGCCGTTGGCGGCGTTGCCGTAGGAGCCCAGATAGTCCGCATTTGCAATGAAAATCTGGTCCACGATGTTGTAAAGGGCCGCTACCAGCAGGGAAATCACGCAGGGAATGGCATGCTTCCGCATCAATGCTCCCAGCTTTTCCTCCTCCAGAAAGGCGTTTTTCGATTCGTTCATGTAATACCTCCTAAAAGCGCAAAAATACAGCGTGTGGCCGCAACCGGATTTACGCAGTTACGCCACACGCTGTATATAACATTATAGGCGGTCTCCAAGCCTGGTTCAAAGGCATTTTTTCACAAATCTGCCGCAGAAAAAATTGACCTTTTTCCAGAAAAAGCGTATGATCGTATCATCTGATTCAGGAGTGCTGCTTTATGGACTATCAAAAGATGGCGGAATACCGCAACAGTCATAACCCATATGTTCAGCGGCAGGGCGTGGTCGTAGAGGAGCTCGGCCAGGGCTATGCCAAAGTCACCAAGACTGTAACGACGGAGGACACCAATCCTCTGGGCGTACCTCACGGCGGGGTATACTTCACAATGGCGGACACCGCCTGCGGCTCCGCCATGGCTTCCTATGGATATATGGCTGTCACCATGGACGCCAGTTATCACTTCTTCCGCAGCGCCATCGTGGGTGACCGTCTGACAGCCGAAGCCACGGAGATCAAGCACGGAAACACAGTCTGCGTCTTTGAGGTCCGCATCACAGACCAGAACGGCGCCTTGCTGGGCACCGGGACCTTTACCTTTTATCAACTTGAGCAGAAGATCCATTTTTAAACAGGAAAAGCAAGCTCATATAAAAAGCTGACGCCAGTTTTGGCGTCAGCTTTTTGCTTATTTCTTGAAGCTGTCCTTCAACGACACGCTGCGGTTGAACACCATGTGTTCCGGAGTGGAATCCTTGCTGTCCAGGCAGAAGTAGCCCAGGCGCATAAACTGGAAGGACGGAGCGGTCTTGCCCTTCTTCTCCGTCTGCTCGTAGGCCTCGGCGGCAGCCTGCAGGCCGGCTTCCACCTTGCAGCCCTGGAGGACCTCCAGGGAGTTGGGGTTCAGGCAGTCGATGAAGTCCTTGTCCGCGCCGTCGGGAGACTCGTCGGAGAACAGGTTGTCGTAGAGCCGCACCTCTGCGTCCACAGCGGTTCCGGCATCTACCCAATGGATGGTGGCGCCCTTCACCTTCCGGCCGTCGGCGGGATCGCCGCCCCGGCTCTCGGGGTCGTACTCGCACAGGACCTCGGTGACATTGCCGTTCTCGTCCTTCACGCAGCCGGTGCAGGTGATGAGGTAGGCACCCTTCAGACGGCACTCGGGGCCGCCGGGGAACAGCCGCTTGTACTTGGGCACCGGGATCTCCAGGAAGTCGTCAGCCTCGATATACAGGTCACGGGAAAAGCTGACCTCCCGGGTGCCGGCGGTGGGATCCAAAGGATTGTTCTCCACGGTGACGGTCTCGGTCTTGCCCTCCGGGTAATTGGTGATGGTCAGCTTGATGGGACGCAGAACGCCCATGACACGCTCAGCCGTCTCGTTCAGGTCCTCCCGCAGGCAGTGCTCCAGGAAGCCGTATTCCACCACATTTGCGCTCTTGGCAACGCCGATACGCTCGCAGAAATTGCGGATGGACTTGGCGGTATAGCCACGGCGGCGCAGGCCGCAGAGTGTAGGCATCCGGGGATCGTCCCAGCCGGAAACCTTGCCGCTCTCGACCAGAGCGCGCAGCTTCCGCTTGCTCATGACCGTGTGATCGATGCCCAGGCGGGCGAATTCGATCTGACGGGGCTTGCTGGGCAGGTCGCAGTTGTCCACCACCCAGTTGTACAGGGGACGGTGGGCTTCAAACTCCAAAGAGCAGAGGCTATGGGTGATGCCCTCCAGCGCGTCCTGAATGGGATGAGCAAAGTCGTACATGGGATAGATGCACCACTTGTCGCCCTGACGGTGATGGTGCATATGATTGATGCGGTACAGCACGGGGTCTCGCATGTTAAAGTTGCCGCTGGCCAAGTCGATTTTGGCACGCAGAGTCATAGCGCCATTGGGAAATTCCCCCGCCCGCATCCGGGCAAACAGGTCCAGACTCTCTTCAATGGGACGGTCCCGGTAGGGGCTCTTGGCGGGCACCCCAATGCTGCCCCGATACTCCTTAAACTCCTCGGGAGACAGCTCACAGACATAGGCAAGACCCTTTTTAATGAGTCCCACCGCCTGACGATAGTCCTCCTCAAAGTAGTCAGAACCGTAGAAAAAGCGGTCCCCCCAGTCGAAGCCAAGCCAGTGAATGTCCTCCTGAATGGCATCCACAAACTCGGTATCCTCCTTGGTGGGGTTGGTATCGTCCATCCGGAGGTTGCACAGACCTCCGAACTTTTCGGCAGTGCCGAAGTCGATGGTCAGGGCCTTGCAGTGACCGATGTGCAGGTAGCCGTTAGGCTCCGGCGGAAAACGTGTATGGACGGTCATGCCCTCGAACTGTCCGCCGGGAGCAATGTCCTCTTCAATAAATGCATGGATAAAGTTCCGGCTCTCGGGCACTTCCTCCTGCATGGTTTTGATCTCATCAGCCATGGCTGTCAATCCTTCCTGTGCAAGTTTTAGCATGGAACTGTATTATACAGAATTCATGGAAAAATTGCAAGGGAAATCAGTGATTTCAAGTCAAGAGCCAGTCCTCTGTCACATCGTGCAGCGTTGTCGGCGTGACAAGCCCACGGATCAGCATTTGCGCCAATTTCTGAATGCGATACTGAAGGGGCGTGATGTTCGGGATCTCCAACCGTTCACCGGCATATTCCACACCTATGCCGTAAACCTCCGTCTCATCTTCCCGGGCCTCTGCCAGCAAATAATACTGGACCGGCAGGTCATGGCACCAGGCTGTTCCCATTAAAATTCTGCGCATCAGAAATGCCTCCTTTTGCCGTTCAGGATAGCACTTCTGATTGTCGAATATAGTCGAATCTTGTTGATAAAAAAATAGTAATGTGCAAAAAGTCATTAAAATTCAGAAATTATACGTTTTTTAACAACTTCTTAACGCATTCTAAAAATTGATCCCGGCTGTACAGCAGGTTCAATGCTTCCAGCAGGCCGTTCGCCGTCAGATGCTCGGGCAGGTCCAGCTTCCGCAGCAGCTTCTGGCGCTTGGCGGCGCTGTCCTGTCCGCCGGCAAGTCCCAGAACGAACAGATCCGCTTTGGTGATGGTCTCCCCTTTCCGACTCTTCCCCGTCTCCCCATCCAGAAAGGTAGCGCCTGCCCGCTCCAGAGCCTCCAGCAGGACCTCGGGCTTCATGCCCTCCACGCCCAGCTTTCCCTCCTTGCCGGGGATTCGTTTCCGGCGCTCTTTGCCGTGAATGTCCGGGATGTACGCCTGCTTTACCTGTTCCTTCGGCAGGGCTCCCTTCAGGTAATTTCGTATAACGAAGCCCGCGCCGTCGCTGTCTGTCAAAACGATCAGCCCCTGCTTCTCCGCCAAACGGCGGAGAAAAACCAGTTTCTCCTTGTCATTAAACACAGAAAAGCCCCCCAGGGTGATGACGGTGGCATCCACCACCTGGCTGAGGGCATTTTTGTCATATCGTCCCTCTACAACGATGACCTCTTTGATTTTCCTCATTTCCGCTTTGCCCCCAGACGCACCAGCAGCAGCTTCAGCTCACCCACGGAGTCGATGCCCTTTTCGCTCTTCATCCGGCGGTCCAGCGTCTGGCACATTTTTACCGCATCGGCACACCAATCCGCCGTGGTTCGTTTCGCGGCGTTCAGCAGGAGTTTGGCCTGATAATCGTTTTTCATCTCCCAAAGCTCCATCAGCCAGTATTTATCCTTGCCGCTGTCGATGGCAATGCGGGCAGTGTAAATGCGCCGCAACTGGCTGCCCAGGGCTGCCAAAATCATGATAGGCTCCGTCTGCATTTTCAAAAGGTCTCCCAGGATGGACGCCGCCAGGTTGTAATTACCCTGCAGCACCGCGTCGCTGAGCTTGAACACCTCCGCAGACAGCACCGGGTCCGCCACATCGTCAATGTCCTTCTGTGTGATTGTTTTTCCCTTGGCGTAAGCGGCGATCTTGGAGATCTCCGGCACCAGACCGGTCATCAATCCGCCGCAGATAAAGATAAGATATTCCGCCGTCTGGCGGTCGATCTCCTTGTCCAGCGCCCGGAAACGGCGCGCGATCCAGGCGACGAGGTCGCTGCTGTCCTGGGCCTGAAACTCCACCGCCTGCACATGGTCGCCAATGGCCTTGCACAGCTTTTTCATGGTCTTGTTGGGCTTGTACGCCACGGTATCATAGACGAACACCACACAGCAGTAAGGCGGGATATCCTCCAGAAAAGCCACCAGCTTTTCCCGCTGTTCCTCTCCGAGCTTGAACATATCAAAGTCCGTGACGACAATGAGGGTCCGTTCCGCCATCATCGGCATAGCCTCCGCCATCTCAGAAAGGGCCTGGACCGTCAGGTCCTTGCCCTCCAGACGGTGGTAGTTGAACTCCTCGAACCCGGCGGGCACCAGCTTTTTCCGCAGTTCCCCCAGGTAGTATTCCCGCAGATAGCTCTCCTCACCGTAAAAGATATAAGCGCAGCCCACCATCCCGGCGGACAGATCCGCCTTCAATTTCTTGTAGGCTTCATTGCTCTTTGGGGCCTTTTTCGCGTATGCCATGTCAGTCTCCTCGATTCAATGTTAAATGGATGCTGCCCTGCATATCCGTTCGGTAGACGGCGCAGCCATGCTCCGCCAGCCGCCGTATGGTCTCATCAGCCGGATGGCCGTAGCGGTTGCTGCCCACACTGATGCAGGCGGTCTCAGGGGCCAGGGCATCCAGCAGGTCGTTGGAAGTGGAATATTTGGAGCCGTGGTGTCCCGCCACGAGGACATCGATATCCGGCAGGTCGTAAGCATCCAGAAGCTTTCGCTCCGTGGCGCTGTCCATGTCCCCGGTGATCAACAGTGCTTTTTCTCCGGCGGAAGCAAGAGCGGAAAGCCCCTGCTCGTTATCCTCGCCATCCCCTACCGGCGGGAAAACCGTCAGCACGGCACGGCCAAGCGGAATATCTGTCTTTTCTTCCACAGTCCGTACCGCGACTCCCCGGGCGCGGGCCAGTTCCAGAATCTCATCTCCGGCGCCGCCATCGTCCGTCAGCTCCGGCACCAGCAGGGTATCCACATCTATCCGGGCCAGCAGGCTCCGGACGCCGCTCACATGGTCGGAGTCGTAATGGGTCAGGATCAGGCGGTCCAGCTTCCAGCAGCCCATGGCCCGCAGGTGCTGGCTGGCGGTATCGCCGGGGCCGTACCAGCTGTTGCCGCTGCCACAGTCCACCAAGGTAAAGTCTCCGTCCGAGGCCAGCAGAACGCACTGCCCCTGGCCCACATCCAATATTTTGGCGTCCAGATCGGCGTTATACCGCCACTCTCCCAACTTTATGGTCAATACAAGGGACAGACACGCCAGGATCGCCGCCAGGGCGTACTTTCTCCGCGGCGCTTTCCGTCGCAGCCACGCCACCAAAAACAGCAGGTAGGCGAAGATCAGCCAGTATTTCAGGTAGGGGTTTGCAAAATACGCCGCATGGTATGGGATTTTCGCCAACATGCCCGCCGCAGCCAGGATATACCGGGCCAGCAGTGCCGGGGCCACTGCCAGCAGCTTTGCCAGCGGCAGGCAGAAAAACCCCAACAGCACCGTTACCAGCCCCAGCAGAAATACACCGCTGGCGGCCCACAGGCACAACAGATTACTGAGTGGAGAGATCAGCGTCAGTGTACCGAAGTACCAGCCGGACAGGGGCACCGTGAATACCAGAGCGCCTATGGTGGCGGAAAAGCCCGCCGTCAGGAACCGTGTCACCCAGTTCCCCTTTCTGCCGTTCATCAGCAGGCGGTACAGCCGTGGCGTCAGGAACAGGATGCCCGCCATGGCGGCAAAGGACAACTGCAAACTGATGGACGCAGCGGCAAAGGGGTTTGCCAGTAAAATCAAGAACAAAGCGGCAAGCAAGGCCGTGGGGCCGTCGCTGTCCCGGCGGAACAGCGGCGCCGCCAGCAGAAACGCCAGCATGACGCAGGCCCGCAGGACGGAGGGACTTCCCCCGGTGAGGGCTGCGTAAAACACCAGCAGCGGCAAAGCGCACAGTGCTGTGAGACGGCGGCGGTGCTTTCCCGTCAGGTATGTCACCAACGCCATCAAAAAGCCGCAGTGCATACCGGATACCGCCAGAATATGGTACAGTCCTGCCTCGGACAGTGCCGCGGCGCCCTCCACGGAAAGTCCTGATTTATCTCCCGTCAGGATGGCGGTCAGGAACCCGGCCGTGTCATCTTCAAACAGCTCCCATATCATCGCCTGCATCGCATGGCCCATTCGAACAGGCCACCAACGGGGTGAGTCGGAAGTACCCGCTCCATAGGACGCCTCTCCCCGGCGGTAGGCCAGCAAAAACACGCCCTTGGAAGTGAAACTGGTTACATCGTCATCCCGAATGCGGGCGGCACTCTGAAACTGCACCAGGTTCGTGACAGTCTGCCCCGGCTCCAGTTCCAGCAGAGCGGAGGAGCCATAGTAAACGGCTTTTCCGGGCAGTCCTTCCAGCCGGACAGTGGCCTTTGCGCCGTAATTCGTCGGGATGGCGTAATCGCACAGCGTCATTACCGTCTCCGCCTCCGTCCCGGTCAGAGCTTCCATGGGCTGCTGGACCTGACGGATATACAGCCAGTCATAGCCGAGGGCAAAGGACAGTCCCACACTTACCAGCAGCAGTCGTCGTCCCCAGTCGTTCCGCAGGAGCAGCCTGCCGAAAGCCAGCACGAAAACAGCCGCTCCGCAGGGGAGCAGCCAACTGACCGGCAACAGGTATTGCGCCAGGAAAATACCCAGGGCGAAAGCGCCCGTGAACGTGGCAAGGACTCTCATTTTCCTTTGGGCGGCATAGGGTCATCGGTACGGCCCAGCAGGTAATCCGTGCTGACCTTGTAGTAGTCGGCCAGTTTCAGAACCGCCCATGCCGGAATTTCCCGCACGCCTTTTTCATAGCGCCAATAAACATTGCGGTTCATATTCAGATATTCCGCAATTTCGATCTGAGTCTTATCGTGGTCTGTGCGCAAATCTTCCAATCGGCGAAAGTACATGTTACCACCTCAAGATGATGCTACCAAACGGTTGCACCCCCTTGAGCGGCTTTCACCCATACGGCTTCAATTATATATGATCTACAAAAATTTTCAACCGAAACTCGTCTATCCCTTTCTATTGGCGGTCATTTTCAGCGGGTACCTGATAGTAAAACTGGCAATCACGCCGCATATGAAAGAGATGAGCAATCTCATGAAGCGTTTTCTGACCCTTCTGTTCACGACATTGCTGCTGACCGCGCCCCACCCGCTCCGAAGCCGCCATCATGCTGGTGCGGCTCTGCGGCGCCGAGGGGATGTGAGCGAGGGCAATGAGACCGTGTCCATGACCACCGCCCCTTCGCCGCATAACGAAACACACAGAAAAACAGCGCCTCAAATCGAGGCGCTGTTTTTACATTGAAATCATTTTCGGCAGGACATTTGCCTGCCGAAAATT
>CAMAZB010000004.1 GCA_945862785.1 uncultured Clostridia bacterium
ATGGCCTTGAAAGCCTTGGCTTTCAAGGCTTTCGGCTTTGTTCAGTACGCATTATTTATTTTATCTATTGCACTTGTAATTTCTGGAATTTGTATAATGGCAGTTGAATATTTCAAGAAAGAACAGTAAAACAATGTTCAATTCATTAGGGTAGTCCTGCTTTTGGACTGTCCTTTTGCATAGGCAGGCATTGTACAGAGAGGAAAAGAAAATTGAGAAATGCCAATATCCACATATTGGGAAATCATATCAACAGGACAAAAAAGGAGCGACGGTAAAAACCGTCGCTCCTTTTGCATATAGGGGATTAGTAGCACTTGCGATAGATGGCCTCTTCGGACTCCAGATCGAAGGGATAGTAGGCGTTGGTCATCAGGCGCTGCTGGTTGGCCTCCACGGACTGGGGGAAGGCCTTGAAGTCGGCCTCGGTGAAGCCGCAGTCACGCAGGGGACGCAGGGGCAGGATGCGTTGCAGCAGGGCATTCATCTCGGGGATGGCGTTCTTGGCCTCGCAGCCCAGGATACTGGCAACCAGCTCCTTGAAGCGCATGATCTCGCCGTCGGGGTTCTTCTCATCATAGTAGTCCATGATGGCGCCGAACAGCATGTAGTTGGACTCGCCGTGAGGCACATGATAGGTGCCGCCCAGGGGGAAGCTCATGCCGTGGACAGGGCCGCAGCCAGCCTTCAGGAAGGCGATGCCGGCATAGAAGGAAGCGGTGACGAACTGCTCCATGTACTCGAAGCGGGCGTCGGGACCTTTCTCGTCCAGCAGCTTAAAGCCCTTGAGAATCATGTCCATGGCCTTCTCGCTGAAGAGCTCGCTGGTGATGGTCTTGCGGTGGGGGCTCAGGAAGGACTCGGTGGCGTGCACCAGAGCATCGATGGCGGAGCAGGCGAAGGGCTTGTAGGGCAGGGTGCGCAGCAGGTCGGGGATCAGGCAGACCTTGTTGGGGATGATGTCGTCGGAAACCAGGCCCAGCTTGGTCTCGCCGCCGGTCAGCACGCCGTCCTTCTCGTCCTTGACGATAGCCACGGAGATGTTGGTGCACTCAGAGCCGGTGCCGCAGGTGGTGGGGATGGCGATAACGTCCTTCTCGTGGACGACGGGGAAACGCTTGAAGTACAGGTTGTGCACGGTGTCGGGACGCTTGCAGCCCAGCAGCTTGCACAGGTCCATGATGGCGCCACCGCCGACGGCGATGACACGGTCATAGCTGTCATAGGGGATGGCGTCGTACATGGTCTGGATCATGGCCTCGGAGGGCTCACCGGCGCCGAACTTTTCCTGGAAGACGAACTGGCACTTCAGACCCAGCTCCTCCATGAAGGGCTTGTAGATGAACTCGTTGGTCAGAACCACGTCACGGTCGTTCAGCTTGAACTCTTCTGCCATCTGGGCGAAGGTCTCGAACTTGTACACGGTGGGGGCGAAAATAATCTCGCGCTTATCGGCCATCAGAGAGGCGGAAAAAGCGTCCATTGCTTTAGCCATTGGAATCAACTCTCCTTTGAAATATAAAATTATTTGACGCTGTCCCGGCGTCAGCCGGGACAGAAGTCAACGGAATTACTTACGGGCGACGGCCTTCTTCACGGCCTCCACGATGTTGGTAGCACGCAGACCGTACACGTCCATCAGGTAGTCCTGAGGACCGACCTGGCCGAACAGATCCTGGACGCCCACGAACTCCTGAACGGTGGGGCAGTTCTTGGCCAGGCAGTTGGCGACCACGGAGCCCAGACCACAGGTGACGTTGTGGTTCTCGGCGGTGACGATAGCGCCGGTCTCCTTGGCGGCCTTGATGACCAGCTCCTCGTCCAGGGGCTTCCAGGTGAACATATCGATGACGCGGACATTGATGCCCTCAGCCTGCAGGGCCTCATAGGCCTTCAGGCTCTCGTCCACCATAATGCCGGAGGTGATGATGGTGGCAACGTCCTTGTCGCTCTCGTGCAGGACAACGCCCTTGCCGATTTCGAACTCGGAGCCCTCGCCGTAGACCTGGATGATGCCCTTGCGGACGAAGCGGGTGTAGGTCACGCCCTCCACGTTCACCAATTGGCGGGTGATGCTGGCCAGCTGATCATAGTCGGCGGGGTCCAGCACGGTGGTCTCGGGGATGCTCAGGTACATGGCGGCATCCTCCAGAGGCATATGGGTACCGCCGTTAAAGGCAGCGGTCACACCGGCGTCGGAGCCCAGCACATGGACAGTCAGACCGGCGTAAGCGGCGGACATGTAGATCTGGTCATAGCAGCGGCGGGAGGAGAAGGTACCGAAGGAATGGTAAAACACCTTCTTGCCGGTGGCGGCCAGACCGGCGGCCACGCCGGCGCCGTTGGCCTCGGCAATACCGGCCTCAAAAGCGCGGTCGGGATAGTTCTTGCGCAGCATCTTGGTGTTGATGCAGCCCATCAGGTCGCAGTCCACATAGCAGATGGACTTGTCCTCGGCCATCATCTCGTTCAGGGTCAGAGCAAGACCGTCACGGCAGGCCCGGGAATCTTTTTTATGCTCACCAATCAGTTTCACGTTCATCGTTCTTGCCCTCCTTTAAGCGTTCTTGGCTTCTTCCAAAGCCTTTTCGGCGGCGGCCAGAGCCTCGGCCCACTGCTCCTCATTGGGCTGAGAAGAGTGATCGTGCTTGGGCTCGGCGAAAGTGGCGCCCTTGCCCTTGCAGGTGTCCAGAACGATGCAGCTGGGCACGCCCTTCTTGGCGTAGGCGTTCTGGATGGCATCGTAAATGGCCTTCACATCGTGGCCGTCGATCTCCTGGGTATACAGGCCGAAAGCCTCAGCCTTCTTGGCCAAGCTGCCATGGGCCAGGATATCGTCGGTGGGGCCGTCCAGCTGATAGCCGTTGTTGTCGATGAAGTAAATGATGTTGTCCAGCTTGTGGGCATAGGCGAAGTGGAAACCCTCCCAGACCTGGCCCTCGTCAGCCTCACCGTCGCCGATGACGCAGAATACGTGGTTATCACGGCCGTCGATCTTGTTGCCCAGGGCGGCGCCGGTGGCGGTGGACACGCCCTGGCCCAGGGAGCCGGTGGTCAGATCCACGCCGGGAGTCAGCTTCCGGTCAGTGTGGCTGGGGAACTTGGTGCCGGGCTGGTTCAGGGTGTAGGCCTCCTCCAGGGGATAGAAGCCCATCAGGCCGAAGGTGGCGTAAGCCACGGGGCCGGCGTGACCCTTGGACAGGACCAGCCAGTCACGGTCCTCCCAGCGGGGATTCTTGGGATCGAATTTCATGACCTCTCCATACAGGACGGCCATCAGGTCGGCCAGATCCATGGAGCCGCCCACATGGCCGAAACCACGGGAGTGGATGACCTTCAGGGTCTCCAGCCGGATCTCGGCCGCCAGAACTTTGCACTTCTTCTCGTTCATGGGGGTATCTTCCTTTCCTTTTTAAAATAAGCGCCGGGCCAGAAAGGGCTGACAGGGCGCAATATCACGCTGGCAGCCGCGCTGCCCGCCGAAGGCGAAAACAGCGTCGGGACGGGTCGCTGTGCCGCAAGTAATCGTTTGCCAGACGGTCATAAAACCACACCGGCATAGCGGGCCTGCGCTCATGAGTTATTTTACCGCAGAAGCGGCGGCTGCGTCAATGACAGTTTGGTTTTTAACAAGGATAAATAAGACTGACTGAAGAAAGGCGGCGCCGCCGCTCCACGGGCACCGAGATGGGGCCTGTGGAGGGAGACGCCGCTGAATCATCGGATCATTCGTACTGAGTGCCGACACCCTCGACCATGGCGTCATAAGCACGCTTGACCTTGTCGTAGTTCTTGTCGCGATCCAGGACCACGCCGCGGCCCACGCCGTCCACAATACGGCCGAGACCGATCTCGTCCAGCTTGGCGTCCAGCTCAGCCAGCAGGGTGGGAGCAGAGCCGGGCTCAGTGGAGCGGCCATCGAAGATGATGTGGAAGTAGACCTTGTCCAGGCCGGCTTCCTTAGCCATCTCGCAGACGGAGATGGGATAGTCGATACAGCCGTGGGAGGACTTGTAGGTCAGGTAGGCCAGCAGGTGCAGAGCGGTGCCGTTCTTCTTGGCGTGCTCAATGGCCTGCAGGAAGATGGGGTTCTTCTTGAAGCTGCCGTCCTTCACGGCGGCGTCCAGACGGACATCGTCCTGCATCACGCAGCGGCCGGCGCCCAGGTTGGAGTGACCGGCCTCGGAGTTACCGGCCTTGCCGGCGCCCAGGCCCACAAACTCACCGGAGGCATGGAGTTTGCTCCAGGACTGCTCGGCCAGCAGGGAATCCCAGTAGGGGGTATCGGCCACATGGATGGCGTCGTTCTCGTCACCGGTGCCCAGGCCCCAGCCGTCGCAGATGATGAGCAGCATCTTGCGGTCCTTGCCCCAATCCTTGCCCTCGACCAGGGAACGGCCAGACATCTCGGCGGGCTGAGGAATGCCCATGACGTTCAGCACGGTGGGAGCCACATCGCCCAGGCAGCCGTCCCGCAGGGTGATGGGGGAGTTGTCGGCGGGGTCGATCATGATGAAGGGGACCAGGTTGGTGGTATGGGCGCCGTCGGGCTTACCAGCAGCGGTGTACAGCTTTTCGATGTTGCCGTGGTCGGCGGTGATGGCCACCACATAGCCCTTGTTCAGGGCATCGTGGACCACAACATCCAGGTAGTGGCTGACATGGCCGCAAGCCTGGATCTTGGCGGCGGTGTTTTGGGTGTGGCCGATGACGTCGCCGTTGGCGAAGTTGGTGACCACGAAGTCATACTTGCCCAGGGCATCCATCACAGTGTCCGCCACCTTGGGCAGAGACAGCTCGGGCTTCTGGTCAAAGTCGATGCCCTTGGGGGAGGGGATGCACACATCGTCCTCACCGGGGAAAGCGTTGTTCTCGCCGCCGTTGAAGAAGAAGGTCACGTGGGCGAACTTCTCGCTCTCGGCGCAGTGGAACTGCTTTTTGCCGGCTTCGCTGAGAACCTGGGCCAGGGGCTTTACCACCTTGGCGGGAGCGAAGGCGATGGGCAGGTTTTTGAACTTGTCATGGTACATGGTCATGATGACGAAGTCCAGATCGTTCAGCTTCCGGCGCTCCACCTTGTCGAAGGGATCGTCGGTGAACATTTCAGTCAGCTCGATCTCACGCTCGCCGCGACGGCAGCAGAACACCACGGAATCGCCATCGGCGATCTTGCCCACGGGCTTGCCGTCCTCCACCAGGAGCATAGGCTCCAGATGATAGTCGTCCTGCCCCAGTTCATATGCTCTCTTGACGGCTTCTGCCAGTTGGGCGCCGCCGCGCTTGATATCAGACATAAATTTGTACCTCCTGATGAAAGATTACTGCCCGTCGGAGGGCGGAATGAGCTTATCCACAGCCACCTGGCCGCAGGCGGGGAAGATATCCAGCAGCTGGGGGAAGGTGTAGATTTTGGCGCTGGGCATATTCTCCTCGGTGAGCTTGAGGGGCTTGTTTTTGTTGTACTGGACGGCCACGGTCATGCCGAAGTCCACGGCCTTGGCACCCACGATATCGCGGTTGAGGTTGTCGCCCACATAGCAGCAGTTCTCCGGCTGGGCGCCCACTTCCTCCATGGCGTAGTAGTAGATGGCGGGGCCGGGCTTACGGATATAGGTGATGGAGGACTGCTGGACGGTCTTGAAGTAGGGGCGCAGACCGTCGTTGTCCAGCCATTCGTCCACTTCGCGCTTGCCCACCAGGTCGCTGATGATGCCCAGGGTGTAGCCGCGCTTGCACAGCTCCTTGACGGTCTCGGCACCGCCCTCTACCACGGTGCGGCGCCCCTTGGTCTGCCGATACTGGTAAGTCAGCTCGGCGGCGTTCTTCAGAATGCGCTCCCGGTCCATGTCGTAGGCCAGCCAGCGGGTCCACAGGACCTCCTCGGGAGCTTCGCACATGAACTTCAGCGCCCACTCACGGTACTTGTCGTACCGCTTGTCGATGACTTCATCGAACCACTTGTTGGGGTCGTCGGTCTCCACGCCGCACAGCTCGGCGATCTTGGCCCGGGCGGCGGAGAGGTAGGCGGGATCCTCATCGATGACGCGGAAGGTACCGCCCAGATCCAGGAAAATATAACGGATATCAGTATTCATTTCTATGACCTCCAGAACGCAGGACGCGCCCGGGGCAGCCCCGGACGTCCTGCAAAATTAATTTAGTTCAGGGGCGGCAGCAGATCCAGGATCTCACGGAAATCCTGGATGATCGCATCAGGACGGTTTTCCTCTGTGAACTCCACGGCATGCTTCTTCTCAGGAGACTCGAAGATGATGTTGCAGCCCACACCGGCCTTCTTGGCGCCGGGGATGTCACGCTTGACATTGTCGGCCACGGACACGCAGTCCGCCAGTTCCACGCCCATTTCCTTGGCGCAGAGCTGATAGATCTCAAAGCCGGGCTTGCGCAGGTGGCAGACGGAGGAGAGGATAACGGAGTCGAAGTATTTGTCCAGACCGTCCTCTTCCAGCCAGTCGGGAACCTCGTTCTCGCCGATCAAATTGGAGATAATGCCCAGCTTGTAGCCCCGTTCGTGGAGACCCTTGATGACCTCCACACCGCCGTCCACGACGACGCGGCGGCCCTTGGTCTGACGATACTGGAAGCTCAGTTCGTGGCAGACCTGCTTGATGCGGACCGGGTCATAGTCGGGCAGCAGCCACTTGCACCACAGTTCCTCGTCACCGGATTCCTTGAACTCGCTCAAAGCCCACTTGCGGTAGGGCTCATAGCGATCCTCAATCATCTGGAAAAATTCCTCGTAGGGCATATCGGTGCCGGCAATCTCCGCCATCTTACGGCGGGCGTGTTTCATATAGGGTTCATCCATCAGGGCGATGCGAAGCGTGCCGCCCAGGTCAAAGAATACTGCTTTGTAACGCTTGTTATCCATGGGTAGAAACCTCCTGTTTCTTGATTACCGCTCAGACGCGGGTGGGGAAGAGGTCCAGCAGATCGCTGAGATTCTCGATGAGGTAGTCACAGGCCGCGCGCATGGTTTCCGTCCGGCCCTTCTTGGGGTCGTCAATGAGAATCATGCAGCCGAAGCCGGCGGCACGGGTGCCCTCCACGTCCCGGTCGGGGTTATCGCCGATGTAAGCGCAGCCAGCCTCCGGGGTGCCGCAGCAGCGGCAGGCCAGGTGATAGATGGCGGGGTCGGGCTTCCGCAGCCGCACCTTGGAGGAGAGAATGGTAGTGGTGAAGCAGTGGGAGATACCCTCCTCGATCATCCAGTCGGTGATCTCCGACTCCGTGATGGTGTTGGCGATGATGCCCAGCTTGTAGCCCCGGCGGTAAAGCTCCTCGATGGTGTCCACGGTGTCGAACCGGGTCAGGCGCTTGCCGTTGGTGCCGTCTCGCCAAAGAGTGGTCAGCTCCTGGGCGTGGGCGGCCACATACTCACCGTCCACATCCGGCAGCATAATCTGCTGCCAGAACTCAATCTCGGGATAATCCAGCAGAGCAACCTTGGAGACTTCCCGGTAGGCGTCATAGCGGCCCTTCAGCTTCTTGTAAAAGACCTCCGGGTCCTCGTCGCTCTTTGCCATCTCCGCCAGTTTCCGGCGGCCCTCCGCAATGAACGCGGGATTCTTGTCCGTTACCCGCAGCGTGCTGCCGATGTCGAAAAAGATGGTTTGAATATCAGACTGTGCCATTCAATCACCCGCGGGCGGGGAAGATGTCCAGCAGATCACTCAGCTTGGTAATGACATGATCGGGAGTGAACTCCTTGCCGGTGGCCTTCTCCATGTTCAAGGTGTCGGGCTCATCGATACGGATCATCATGCCGAAGCCGGCGGCCTGGGTGCCCTCCACATCGCGGACGGGGTTATCGCCGACGTAGGCACAGTTGGCCTCGGGAGTGCCGATGCAGCGGCAGGCCAGGTGATAGATGTCGGGATCGGGCTTGCGGAGACGAACCTTGGAGGACAGGATGGTGGTCTTGAAGCACTGGGCCACGCCGTCCGTAGCCATCCAGTCGGGGATCTCGGTCTCAGTGACGGTGTTGGCGATGATGCCCAGGGTGTAACCGCGGGCGCACAGCTCCTTCAGGGTAGCTACGGCATCGGGACGGGCCACGCGGCGGCCGTCGTGATCGCGCCACAGGCGGGTCAGGCGGGCTGCATTGGCGAAGATCATGTTGGGATCATAGTCAGGCAGCATGAACTGGGTCCACAGCTCGCCCTCAGAAACATCCAGCAGAGAGGTCTTGGACAGCTTACGGTAGACCTTCCACCGCTCCTCCAGCTTGGCGAACAGCTCGTCATGGGTCTCCTTGGTTTGGATCAGCTCCATCAGGTCGGCCTCGGCCTTGTCGATGAAGGCCTGGTCCTTTACCACGATGCGGAGAGTGTTGCCAACGTCGAAAAAGATTGTCTTGATGTCGGGAGTCATACTGTTTATCCTCCTTAAAAATATAAATGTCTTGTTTTGTTGATTGTTGATATGTCACCGGGCATTGAAAGCGCGGATGATACCGGGGATCTCTGCCAGATCATGGATCAGAACATCCGGCGCCAGGCCGGTGCCGGCAAAGGCGGTGTCCCGGTGGGCGATTGATGGGTTGCTGATCTGGATGGAAAGAGCCATGCCGGCGTTGCGGCACCCCAGTACATCCCGGGAAAGCGTATCGCCCACATAGGCCATTTCGCCGCAGGGAACGCCGCAGGCCGCAGCGGCCTTTTCAAAGATGGCGGCGTCAGGCTTACGGATGCCGGCAGTGGAGGACAGGATGACACAGCTCATCAGGTCCGCAATGCCGTAGTCCTCCAAAATCCGGGGAACAAAGGTGGTAGAAATAATGTTGCTGATGATACCAATTTTCAGCCCTTCCCTGTGGAGAGCGCGGATGGTCTCCCGCATATTGGGCCGGGGGACATTTTGCACCCGGATGGCATCGTACATCCAGGACAACTCCTCCGACACAGGCATCAGAAGCTCCTCGCTGAGCTGGAAATCTTTTAAGTAGTATTCACTCCAGATCTTCGCACTGGGAAGTTCCAGCCGGGTCTGCTCCGACCAGTGCTTGTACGCCTCTGCGTTCTCATGCAGGAGGGGAGCAAGGTTGTCGGCAGTGATGGGGAGCGCGATACCATGGGCGGAGAGAAGATCCAGCGCCCGCTGACAGAAAGCGGTCTCCAACTCCGGGGTGTGGTGGACCTCGTGAAGTGTGCCGCCCACATCAAAAAGAACTGCGCGAATGATAGGCCTCTCCTCCTAACGAAAAACTGCAAACGTTTACGACCTTTTGCTGGTTTTATTCTAATTAAGCGGGGCGACTTTGTCAATATGACAAATGCCAAAGAGTGAGTGAGATTTTCGTTTTTCTGCCCAAAATCGGGAAAAATACAGAATGATATTGACAATGTCAGGAAAATCGTATATGCTTCTAATAAGCAGCCAAGGGGGGAGTTTTGCCCGTGGCTGCAAAAAATAAAGCGGAAACGTTTGCGATTTTCCGCGGTGTAGAGGAGACGGTACCAGTGAAAAGCGTGACTTTGAAAGACGTCGCAAAAGCGGCGGGAGTCTCCTATGCCACGGTTTCCCGCGCCTTGTCGGGAAGCCCTCAAATCGGCAGCGACACCCGGGAGCGTATCATCAAGCTTTGCGATGAAATGGGCTATACCACGAATTATGTGGCCCGCTCCATGGTGATGAAGAAGACCGACCTGATCGGCCTGGTGGTGCCCACCATCGACAACGCATTCATGTCCGAACTGGCTTTTTACGTCGAGATGAGCGCCCGGGCCCACGGATATAACGTGATGCTGTGCAACTCGGGTCCCGACCTGAAACAGGAGAAGACGGTGGTCAAGCTGCTGCTGGGCCGCCAGGTGGACGGTATCCTGATCGTCCCCCAGAGCTCCAAGACCTATGAGAATATCCGCGCTTACACAGATCAGGTGCCCACGGTCTTCATGTCGGAGAACCTGCGTGACCAGCCCCAGAGCTATGTGGCCGCAGACAACACCCGGGGCGCCTACATTGCTACGAAATATCTTTATGAGCTGGGGCACCGGAACATCCTGTACTTCGGCCGCCGCCACACCACCACTCACCAGCTCCGTGCGGAGGGATACATGAAGGCCTGTCAGGAGCTGGGCCTCCAGCAGCAGTTCCTGGACAGCGAATATTCCCGCTCCTCCATCGCCAACGGATACGAGATGGCCAGAGATCTGTTTTCCAAACCCATTGATTACACCGCTATTTTCGCCTCCACGGATTCCAGTGCCCTAGGTATCCTGCGGGCGGCGGACGAGCGGCACATTGATATCCCCGGCCAAGTCAGCCTGATCGGCTTTGATAACATTCCCTCCACGGCGCTGCCCCGTATTGAGCTGACTACCATCGACCAGCCAAAGCGGGAGATCGCGATTCAGGCTGTGGATATGCTGCGGGACAAGATCGAAAACGGCACGCAGGGCTATGTCCATCAGATCCTGCTGCCTACTCTTGTTAAACGTGGGACCTGCAAGGCATTGGATTGATCGCAAATCATGGGACGCCCGGTGAAAAACCGGGCTCCTGTTATGAAAAAGGAAGTAGATACATATGAACGGTTACCTGTATGATCCCCATACCCATACGGCGGAGACCAGCAAGTGCGGCCACCTGTTTGCTGCCGAGGTAGTGGACCGCTATGTGCGCAACGGTTTTTCCGGCCTGGTGGTTACCGACCACCTTCATCCCGAGTACCTGTCCCGGATCGATACCCAGCACAACTGGGATATGGTCATGGACCACTACCTGACCGGCTACCATGCTTCCAAGAAGCGGGGCGACGAAGTGGGCCTGGATGTCATCTTGGGCGCTGAGTTCCGGTTCCCGGAGAACGATAACGACTATCTGGTTTACGGCATCGACGAGCAGTGGCTCCGTTCCAACCCGTACGCCTGCTGTATGAGCGCCCAGGAGTTTTATGACAAGTACCATAACGAGGTGCTTATCATCCACGCTCATCCGTTCCGGAAGGGCAGCGCTCCGGTCCAGGAGACTGCTATCCATGGTGCGGAGATCATCAACGACAATCCTCGCCATGAGAACAACAACGACAAAGCGCTGGCCATGTGCCGCCGCCATCCCGAATATTACCGCCTGGCGGGCTCTGATACCCACCGGAACGGCGATGAGGCCCGTGCGGGCGTCATTCTGCCGGAACGGGTTAAGGATTCCCGCGCCTACAAGCATATGATCGAAACGCTGCAATTCCAGCTGTGGTGTCCGGAGTTCCCCGAAGTTCTGGAGGCCGACGCTGAGATGCGAAAGGAGAATAACAAATGAGCCAGTTTGAATCCCTTATTATCGGCGAGATCGCGGAAGATACTAATGTAGACTATGACGGTACTACCATCCAGGCCATCGGCGGCGCGGTGTATTACTCCGGATTTGCCGCAGCCAACATCGGCCACAAAATCGCGGTGCTGCCCAAGGCGGACACCACGAAGGTGGACCTGAAGGCCGCTTTCGCCAAGGCTCCCAACATCACCGTGTTCCCCGTCCACAGCACCCATTCCTTTGTCACTAAGAACGTTTATCACACCCCTGACCGGGAGCGCCGCACCTCCACTGTGGACAGCGTGATTGACCCCTACAAGCCCTGCGAGGTCCCGGAGGAGATCGACGCTAAGATCTGGCATCTGGCCGGCCTGGTGGGCGGTGATATCCCCGATGAGATGATCCCCTATGCTGTGTCCCGGGGCGCCATGGTGGCCGTGGATGTGCAGACCATGCTGCGCTGGGCCGAGAACGGCGGCATGGTGTACCATGACTGGGCTGCCAAGAAGGAAATGCTGCCCTACATCCGCTTCCTCAAGACCGACGCCGCCGAGGCGGAGATTCTGACCGGCACCGACGACCGGGTGGCCGCCGCCAAGATGCTGTACGACTGGGGCGCCAAGGAGATCCTCATCACCCACAACAGCGAAGTCCTGGTCTACGACGGCAAGGAGATCTACACCTGCCCCATCAAGGCCCGGAACCTATCCGGACGTACCGGCCGGGGTGATACCACCTTCGCATGCTACATCAACGAGCGTCTGACCAAGGATATCCCCACCTCCCTCAAGACCGCCACGGCGCTGGTGTCCCTGAAGATGGAGACTCCCGGCCCCTACATGGGTACCCGTGAGGACCTGGACGCCTATATGATGGAGTTTTTCTGATTTCCGGTTTTCGTGCATCAAACAGGCACCGCTTTGGCGGTGCCTGTTGTGTTTTTTCGGAGAGCGTGATACCATGAATAAAAAGGGGGCAGGGCTTTGAAAAAGAAGATTATCATTGGTTTGTTAGTCCTAGCTGTCCTGGCGGTGGCATGGTGTGCCATTCCGCACCCACTGGTGGGAGCCAGCTATCAGCTGGACTATATTGATTACCATGAATACCACGGGGAAACCATCCATTACCATGATGAGAGCTCCAAAGCGGAGCGGGAGGAGATTGAAGCCCTGCTCCGTACCTACAAGCGCAGCGCGGTACCTGTCCCGCTCCGGGGGTGGTTCGGAGATGATTATATCCATCTGACCGGCGGCAACGGCCACCGTCCCCTGCACATCCTCCTCTCTGACGGCAGTGGAGGCGGAAAACCATGCTATATGCTCTATACTTCCGCCGAAAAGGGAGGATATCCTATCCAGGATGGCGAAAAGCTGTTGAAAGAGCTTTTGGCTATGCTCGAAGAATGAATGAAACGTGCCTGCCCACAGGCAGGCACGTTTTTGCTCTCAAACGACACAGGACCCGCGCCTCTGCCAAAGCGCGGGTCCTGTGCCATAGAAGGAAAGGAGAAACAGTAACGCAAATCAGATTTGCGCTGCGGGGGAAACAGAATCAGAGCTTGACCACGATATCCAGCAGGATGTCGGCGCTGAAATCGCCCTTGTCCGCGGCGTGGTTCATGTGATTGTAGATCTCACGGTATTTCAGAATCTTCTTGATGTCATCGGCCTCAAACAGCTCCGCAATAGACTGATGGAACTGGACATTCAAAGCATTTTCCAGCTTCTTGACCTTGGTGGCCTCCACGGCAACACCGGCATGGTCCTTCTCCAGCTTCTGCATGCACACCAGCAAGCCGTCCGCCATCTGAAGCAGCGTCCGGGCCATGGCCAGCAAATGATCGTCGGGCGTGATATCGTAGATACGGGCTTCCTTCACCGTGGTCCAGGCGTAATCAGCCAGATCATCGATGGAGGTAGAGAGACGGTACAGGTCGTCCCGGTCAATGGGAGTGATGAAAGTACGGTTGATATCGTCCACCAGTTCCCGGCGAATATCGTCCGCTTCCTTTTCCTTGACCTTGACGAAATCACCCTTTTCCTGGGTGGGATCCTCACAGAAAGCGCAAAGGGCTTCCACAGCGTCGCGAATGACCTGTGCCTGCCGAATCAAAAGAGCGTAGAAATTGAGACTTTCTTTCCGTTTAAACATCGTGTAACGCACCTCTTTGTCAGAAAATCATAGCGAATACGAAGTATAGGATGGCACCCAGCGTGCCGGCGATGGGAATGGTAATGAACCAGGAGGTCAGGATTTTGCCCGCCACGTTCCAGTGTACGGCCTTGTACCGCTCAGCAGAACCGACGCCCATGATGGAAGAGGAGACGATCTGGCTGGCGGATACGGGAGCGCCCAACATAGAAGCGGACAGGATCACCGCACCGGCGGTGAGCTGAGAGGCAAAAGAGTGAATGGGCTGCACCTTGTAGATGCCGGTGCCCACGGTCTTGATGATCTTGAAGCCGCCGAAAGCGATGCCGCAGGACAGGCACAGCGCGGCGCAGGCGATGGCCCACACAGGGATGGAATCCACATTGCCACCGTAGATGCCTAGCAGGATCATCACAATACCGATGGATTTTTGGGAGTCGTTGAAGGAGTGGTTAAAGGCAAGGAAGGTCATATTGAACCACTGTGCATAGGTAAAAAATTTGTTGATGCCTACACTTGCGTGCCGCGTCAGCAGCAGGAGGAGCTTTAGGATCAGAAAGCCTACCACGAAGCTGATAGCGGGAGTCAGGAAGATCATCAGCACCACGCGACCCCAGAAGTAGCCCCAGGAGATTGCTTTAGTGCCGAAAGCTGCGAGGCCAGCTCCTACCACGCCGCCGATCAGCGCGTGGGAAGAGGAGGCGGGGATCCCGAATCGCCAGGTCGTAATGTTCCACAGGATCGCGGCCAGGATCCCCGCCGTAATGAAAGCGAGCGCAGTGCTACGCGCGCTTGGGTCGGTGTAGAAAGCCTCACCGACCAACTTCTTGATGGTATCGGATACACTGGAGCCGACTACCAGCATCGCAAAGGGGGAGAGAACCTCCACGACGGCAGCCCAGGCCAGCGCCGGGTACGGTTTCATGGAGCGGCTGGCGATCAGGGTGGCGACAACATTGCACCCATCGTGAAAGCCGTTCACATATGTAAATACAAAGACCAATGCGGTCAGTATCCAGAAGGACGGTGCCATAGGTACTTTTACACATCCCTTCCAAAAGATAAAATTGTGCCGATTACGCAAACGTTTTCGAAAAAGGCGGAAATAAAAACCCAGGGGGTTTTCCCTTGAGATGTACATATTATGTATGAAAGTTTCCTAAAAGTCAAGTGGTCAAAGATAAGTTCGACATTTAGAACAAGTATTTTGCAAAAAGCTGGGCGCTTTCACGAAAGAAAGTACAAACGTTTGCGTAAAAATCAAAAATCCTAAAAAACAAAAAGACGCCTCATGCTTGGGGCGTCTCAGACTGTCAGCAGGACCGGAGATGCCGCGGGGTCAGATAGACCGGGCAGGCACCTCGGACAGCTCCCGCAGTGCCTTGATCTGAATGGGGATGGCGCAGGCCAGAGTCAGGATATCGGAGACCATCTGGGTCATCTGGATACCGGTCAGCCCCAGGAGGTGAGGCAGAATCCATACCAGAGGGATAAAGAAGATGCCCTGCCGGGCCATGGCCAGGAAAGTGGCGGGACCGGTACGGCCAATGGTCTGGAGCATCATGTTGCTCATCACCACCCAGCCGTGGAAGCAGAAGGTGACACACTGGAACCGCAGGGCGGTAGCACCGATGGAGACTACCTCCGGGCTGTCCCGGAACAAGGCCACCAGCTGGGGAGCAAAGACGACCCCCAACGCGCCTACGGCGAAGAGGAACGCGGTAGAGCTTTTGACGCAGAACCAGAATCCTTTTTTCACACGGTCATAGAGCTTAGCACCGTAGTTAAAGCCGCATACCGGCTGGAAGCCTTGGCCGAAGCCAATCATGGCGGAGGCACCGAACATCATGATGCGCTGCACCACGCCCATGGCGGCGATGGCGGCGTCGCCGTAGGGCTTGGCTGCCAGATTCAGGCAGATGGTGGCCGCGGAGGCCAGACCCTGCCGGGCCAGGGAGGGCAAGCCGCCCCGGATGATCTGGGAGTAATAGGACCATTTTAGCTGCACCCGGGAGATGTGGATCTGCAAGTTTCCGCCCCGGGAGCAGCCCGCCAGCAGCAGGCAGAAACTGACGAATTGGCTGATGATGGTGGCCAGGGCCGCTCCGGCTACGCCCATGTCCAGCCCGAAGATCAGCAGGGGATCCAGGGCGATGTTCAGCACGGCGCCGCTGGTGATACCCACCATGCCGTAGACGGCGCTGCCCTGGAAGCGGAGCTGGTTGTTCAGCACCAGAGAGGCGGTCATCCACGGCGCGCCAATGAGGATGATGCGCATATAGGCCTTCGCGTAGGGCAGGATGGTGTCCGTGGAGCCCAGCAGATAGGCCAGCGGTTCCAGAAAGAACTGGCCCAGAATACAGAGGAGCAGACCCACACCCAGAGCGGAGAAAAACCCGGTGGCTGCCATATTGGAGGCGTCATCGAAGTTCTGTTTTCCCAGTTCCCGGGAGATGAAGTTGCCGCTGCCGTGACCGAAGAAAAAGCCGATGGCCTGGATAACAGCCATCAGGGAAAAGACCACGCCCACAGCGCCGGTAGCGGCATCGCTGTCCAGTTTTCCCACGAAAAATGTATCCGCCATATTGTAAAAGGAAGTGACCAGCATACTGATGATGCAGGGAAGAGCCAGCTGGCAGATCAGTCTGCCTACGGGTTCCTCTGTCATTTTGTGGAATTTTTGCTCTTGCTTTTCGTCCATATCTCTGACCTCAAACATTTTCGTTTTATTAAATTTTATTAAAATAGTATATCACACTTTCAAAAAAAGGAAAGTGACACTTTTACAGCACCGGCGATAAATGCTTCGCCGGAGGACGGCCTGTCCAAAGCCGTACTGGCCGCTGAGGCGGGAACTGAGACTTGGCGCTGACCGGAACAGCCCCTGCCGCATAGAATATACCGTGCCCGACCTGTCGGGCACAATATCCAGGAAATGAGGGGGATCGTTTTGCATATCAGTGAAGCCTATGAGCATGAGCCCATTCTGCCCTACCAGCCGGAAGATTCCTGTCCGGTGAACAGCTGCAATAAGACCGCCGCCCAGTGCGTGGAGGTCACCGCTCCGGTGACGCTGACGCCTACCGCCGAGGTGGGGAGCATCAGCCTTGCCTGCCAGGGCGCGCCAGACGTGGACTGCGTGACGAACGGTAAGGGGGCCAGCTGTACCCTGACCATTACACAGAAAGTCTGCGTTTCCATACCTGTTCGCTTCGGCGTGACCATGGATTCCGATGACCCGACCATCGCCTGTGCGGACGGAAGCTGCACCAGATGCGGTGACTGACACAAGACGCTCAGGTGCGATCAGGCGCAAACATCGGACCCGCCGGGATATCCCGGCGGGTCCGACGTCTTTTGAGCAATTTTGACTGTGAATTCGGCCTTGAAACGGGCGTGTCGGATGGGGTATACTTGGATTGAAAGACAAACCGTGAAACCGAACGGAAAAAAGTAACAGAAAGGATGATTTTATATGACCGCGTATCCCGAGATGACCGCTGAAGAGCGCAGGGCGGAATATGCCCGCCTGCAAAAGGAATTTGATGACCTGAAGGTCCGGGGACTCAGCCTGAACATGGCCCGGGGCAAGCCCGGCAAGGCACAGCTGGACCTGGTGAGCGATATTTTTGGCCTGATGCAGAAGTCGGAGGACTATGTGTCCGACGGCATCGACGTCCGCAACTACGGCGAGATGACCGGCCTGCCCGCCGCCAAGCGCCTGTTTGCCGACATCCTGGGCTGCAAGCCCGAGCAGGTGTTCGTGGGCGGCAACGCCAGTTTGCAGCTCATGTACGACACGATCTCCAAGGCCTACACCCACGGTCTGCTCCACAGCGAGCGGCCCTGGTGCCGTGAAGAGAAGGTGAAGTGGTTGTGTCCCGCCCCCGGCTATGACCGCCATTTCAAAATCACCGAGTCCTTCGGCTTTGAGCTCATCACCATCCCAATGACCGAAAACGGCCCTGATATGGACGCCGTGGAGGAAGCTGTTAAAGACCCCACCGTCAAGGGTATCTGGTGCGTACCCAAGTACTCTAACCCCGACGGCATCATCTATTCTGACGAGACCATCCGCCGCATGGCGTCTCTGAACCCTGCCGCTCCCGATTTCCTGATCATGTGGGATAACGCCTATTGCATCCATGAGTTCGAGGGTGACTATGTGGAGTTCCCGGACATCCTCAGCGAGTGCGAGAAGGCCGGACATCCCGATATGGTCTTTGAGTTTGCCTCCACCTCCAAGGTGACCCTGCCCGGCGCGGGCATCTCCTGCTTTGCCACCTCCGAGGCCAATATGGAATATATGAAAAAACTGCTGACCGTCCAGGTCATCAGTTTCGACAAGGTGAACCAGCAACGCCATGTCCTGTACCTGAAGGACAAGGCCCATACGCTGGAGCTGATGAAGAAGCACGCCGCCATCATGGGCCCCAAGTTCCGGGCTGTGGTGGATACCCTGGATAAGGAGATCGCGCCTTTGAATATCGCCACCTGGCGGCGGCCCAAGGGTGGCTACTTTGTGTCCCTGAACGCCATGCCCGGCACCGCCAAGCGGACCCTGGCATTGTGCAAGGAGGCCGGTGTCACCATGACGAATGCCGGCGCCACCTTCCCCTACGGCAAGGACCCCCAGGATAGCAACATCCGTATTGCCCCGTCTCTTCCTCCCGTGGAGGAGTTGGAGCAGGCCATCGCCGTGTTCTGTGTCTGTCTGAAAATGGCGGCCCTGGAGAAACTGGGCGTATGAGATACTACGGAGCCGTCTACCGCCCCCCCTCCGAGGCGTATAGCCTCATCGTCCAGGTGACCTACGGATGCAGCCATAATACCTGCGCCTTTTGCAGCATGTACAAGGAAAAGCGGTTTGCCCTGCGTCCCCTGGACGAGGTGCTGGAGGATTTCCACATCGCCCGCCAGACCTATCGCCATGTGGACAAGGTGTTCCTGGCAGACGGCGACGCTCTGGTGCGGAAGGCCAGCGAGCTGTACACCATTCTGGATACCATCCGGGAGCTGTTCCCGGAGTGCCAGCGGGTCACCAGCTACGCCTCCCCGGCCAGCATCCGCATCCGCACCGACGAGGAGCTGCAGACCCTCCGGGCAAAGGGACTGACCATGGTCTACATGGGGCTGGAGTCCGGCTGCGACGAGGTCCTGAAGCTCATGCGGAAGGGCCACATGAGCGACGAGATTGTGGCCATGGGTCAGAAGGTTCGCCGGAACGGTATCGCCCTGTCCGTCACGGCCATCACCGGCCTGGGCGGCCCGGAGTTGCTGGAGCAGCACGCCATCGAGACCGCCAAGGCGTTCAACGCCATGAACCCGGAGTATATCGGGATGCTGACGCTGATGGTGGAGCCGGGCACGCCCCTGTACGATTGGGTGCGCGACGGAAAATTCCAGCTTCTGACCCAGCCCCAGGTGCTCCGGGAGACCCGATTGCTGGTGGAGAACCTGGACAGCCCCGGCAGCGTGTTCCGCATGAACCACGCCAGCAACTACCTGGTGCTGAAGGGCACCCTGAACCAGGATAAGGAGGTCATGCTCCGTACCATCGACGCGGCGGAGCACGACCTGAGCCGTCTGCGGCCTGAGGAATGGCGGGGCCTTTAAGGGGGAGAAGAACATGCGGGGCAAAGGAAAGTGGATCGCCGGGACTATCCTGCTGCTGGCGGTGGTCGTTGGCAGATACCTGTATCAACGGGACCAAAATGCCCGCTATCCGCTGGATTTTGACTTGAATCAGGTAGAGACGGTGACTTTGAGCAACATTGCTGCCACGCTTACGCTGACGGAGCCGGAGGATGTTTCTGCCGTGTACGGTGCCCTGGAGCGGATGCGTGTCACGGGGGAAGCGGAGCAGGATAACGACATCCCCCTGGGCAATCAGGTGTATATCCTGAAGTTTTCTCTGAAAGAAGGAGGCGGCCGTATGTTCCGGTATGACCAGAGAAGCGGCGGAACCGGCGGAGGGACTCTTTTCCGCAGCGGGCATCCGGCCTGTGAGGTGCGCCGCCTGAACCTGTTGGAATTGTGGAAAGACCTCAGCGGCGACTATCCACCGCATCCCTGACATAAAAGCATTATAAAAATGGACGCCTCCCCGGCGTCCATTTTTCTCAATACAGCAAAAAACATCGAGTAAGGAGCCCTCTGACTCTGGTAGGATATGTGCGAGGAGGTAGCGGGATGAAGGAACAAATCTTGGCGGTCCAGCGGATGCAGGACCATATCGAAGCCCATTTGGAGGAGAACATTACCCTGGCGGACCTGGCCCGAGTGTCGCTGTACTCTCCCTGGTACTCCTACCGGCTGTTCCGGGACTACACGGGATTGACCCCGGCGGACTACATCCGCCGTCTGCGGCTGTCTCGGTCAGCCATGCGGCTGAAGCGGGGAGATTGCCGGGTGACGGACGTGGCCCTGGACTTCGGCAGCGTGGACGGCTATCAGCGAGCCTTCTACCGGGCTTTCGGCTGCAATCCCGGAGAGTATGCCAGGACGAAAATCCCAATCCCGCTGTTCATCGCCTACGGTGTCAAATTCAGAGAGCTGCGAAAGGAGACAGCAGACATGGAAGCAGTGCAGAGCGTATTTGTCCAGCTGCTGAAAAAGCCCGCCCGCAAGGCGCTTATCAAGCGGGGCGTCCGGGCGGAGGAGTACTTTGCATATTGTGAAGAGGTGGGCTGCGACGTGTGGGGAGTGCTGACCAGCATGGACTCCCTCTGCGGCGAGCCGGTGTGTCTGTGGCTGAAACCGCCCTACCAGAAGCCGGGCACATCCTCTTATGTGCAGGGCGTGGAGGTTCCAACGGATTACGACGGCCCGGCGCCGGAGGAATTCGATTTCATCTCCCTGCCGGAGACGGAGTATCTGGTATTCCAGGGGGAGCCTTTCCGGGAGGAGGACTACGCCCAGGCCATCCTGGCAGTGGAGCAGGCCATGGACCGTTACGACCCGGCCCTCATCGGCTACCAATGGGATGACAGAGAGCCCCGTATTCAGCTGGAGCCCCGGGGCCAGCGCGGCTATATCGAACTGCGGGCGGTGCGCCCCCTGTGAAAAAAGCATCCCGGCTGATAGAAGTCAGCCGGGATGCTTTTTTCATAGCAGGCATTTCAAGCGGCTCAAAGAAAAGGGCGGCTGCCTGTACCTCGGGAGCTGTCAACCGGGGAACCGGCCGCTCACTGTAAAAAAACCGGCCCGGAGGTTTTCCTCCGGGCCGGTTCGGCGTCTTGCGGAAAGACAGGATCAGAATTTCTTGTCGATGGCGGTGTCGCAGTAAGCGCAGCGATAGGTGTGCTTCTCTGCGTCGCTGAGGACAAAGACGGCGTCCAGCTGGGACTCAGCCACAGTGATGCAGCGGGGGTTCTTGCAGTGGATGATGTTCACCAACTTGTGGGGCAGCTCCAGGTGCTTCTTCTCCACCCGCTTGCCGTCCCGGATGATGTTGACGGTGATGTGGGAATCGATGTAGCCCAGAACGTCCAGATCCAGGTCCAGGGGGGAGTCAATCTTGATGATGTCCTTCCGGCCCATGTGCTCGCTGCGGGCGTTCTTGATGATGGCCACGGAGCAGTCCAGCTCGTCCAGATGCAGATACTTGTAGATGTCCATGCTCTTGCCGGCCTGGATGTGATCCAGGACCACGCCGTTTTGGATGCTGTCGATATTCATAAGTCGTACCCTCCTATCAGACCTCAATGCCCAGCAGCTTCAGAATCAGGGCCATGCGGATGAACTTGCCGTTTTTGACCTGTCTCCAGTAAGCGGCGCGGGGATCCTTGTCTACTGCCACGGAAATCTCGTTGACGCGGGGCAGGGGATGCAGGATGGACAGGTCGGGCTTGGCGCTGGCCAGCTTCTCCGGGGTCAGGATGTAGCTGTCCTTCAGGCGGAGGTAATCCTCCTCGTTGAAGAACCGCTCCTTCTGAACGCGGGTCATGTACAGAATGTCAAGCTGGGGCATGACGGACTCCAGATCGGTGGTCTGGGTGTAGGGGATGCCCTTCTTCTTCAGGGCCTCTTCCTTGACGTAACGGGGCAGCTTCAGCTCGGTGGGAGAGATCAGCACGAAGTTGATGTTCTCATACCGGCTCAGGGCGTTGACCAGAGAGTGGACGGTGCGGCCGAACTTCAGGTCGCCGCAGAAGCCCACGGTGAAGTTATCCAGGCGGCCCTTTTCGCGATGGATGGTCAGCAGGTCAGTGAGGGTCTGGGTGGGGTGGTTGTGGCCGCCGTCGCCGGCATTGATGATGGGCACATCGGATACCATGGAGGCGGCGAAAGGAGCGCCCTCCTTGGGGTGGCGCATGGCGATGATGTCGGCGTAGCAGCTGACAGTGTGGATGGTGTCGCCCACGGTCTCGCCTTTGGCGGTGGAGCTGGAGTTGGCGGAAGAGAAGCCCAGCACGCTGCCGCCCAGAGCCAGCATGGCGGACTCGAAGGAAAGGCGGGTACGGGTGGAGGGTTCGAAGAACAGCGTGGCAAGCTGCTTGTGAGCACAAGCATCCTGATATTTCACAGGATTTGCGATGATGTCTTCGGCCGTGGCGATCAGTTGATCGATCTCCTCCACGGACAGGTCGGTGACGTCAATGAGATTTCTAGGCATGATATTTATTCCTCCTCTCAGCCGATCCAGCTCTCATCAGAGGGATCCGCCCGGAACTTTTTGAGACGGGCGATGTCCTCGGGACGGATCTTCCCCTCGTCGGCGGCCACTTCGCAGACCGCGTCGAAATTGGAAAGGCTGTAATTGACAACATCAGCGGCGGCCAGACGGTCCAGACCCTTCTGGAGGCCGTAGGTGAAAATGGACACAATGCCGAGCACTTCGGCACCGGCTTCCCGCAGGGCCTCGACGACCTCGATGCAGCTTCCGCCAGT
This sequence comes from uncultured Clostridia bacterium, assembly GCA_945862785.1. Lineage (GTDB taxonomy): Bacteria > Bacillota > Clostridia > Oscillospirales > Oscillospiraceae > Oscillibacter. Next base: position 22,318 of record CAMAZB010000004.1, read on the forward strand.
GGAGATCAGATCCTCCACAACGACCACCTTCTGGCCCGGCAGCAACTTGCCCTCAATGCGGTTCTGACGCCCGTGGTCCTTGTTGCCGGAGCGGACGTAACCCATGGGCAGGCCCATGAGGTGGCCCACGATGGCGGCGTGGGCGATGCCGGCGGTGGAGGTACCCATCAGGACCTCCACATTGGGAAAGTGCTTGCAGATCAGGTCTACCAGGCCCTCCTCCACGTGAGTGCGGACGGCGGGAGCTGTCAGAGTCAGGCGGTTGTCACAGTAAATGGGGCTCTTGATGCCGCTGGCCCAGGTAAAGGGCTCGTCGGGCCGCAGGAACACGGCACCGATGCTCAGCAGGTCATGGGCAATGGTATGCTCTAAGGACATATCGTTGATCTCCTTTCAAAAATTGACAGACGGAATGGTTATCGCAGCAGCGCGAACAGCAGATACAGTACCAGCATGTGGACCGGATAGAAGGAATAGAAGGCGTATTGCAGAGCTTTTCCGCCGCGGCCCCGCTGACCGTTGTACAGCCAGATGGGCAGCAGGCTAAACACCGCGAAGCCCTGCGTGGGGAAGTCCCAGCCAAGTACCGGGATGGTCATCCCCTTGAAGAACACGATGTTCAGCAGCACCAGAGCGGCGGTCTGGGCCAGCCACGCACCGGGGAAATCCCGCAGGGCGTAGAAGGCCACAACGGTCAGCACGCCCCGCCAGCCATAGTCTACCATGGCGACCAGAGACAGCAGCAGGATTCCGGCCACAGACAGCACACCCCGGAGGACGGCTTTCGCCGTCCGTTCCCGCCGGGTACGGTCAATGGCGCAGCAGGCCAGCAGACCCAGCAGCAGGGTGAACATCACGTTCTGGTGGAAGGGATAAAGCACCGTGCCGCCGTAGATGAGGTCGAAGGGAACCTCCGCGATAAGCCCAAACAGGAACAGCCGCTTGGCGTACCGCTTGCGGTCAGAGGTGTGGGAAAAACCCTCGGAGATTTGAAATGCGAAAATGGGGAATGCCAGGCGGCCAAGATAGGTCATCCAGATGTTCCCGGGTATCAGGGTGGCCCACAGGTGATCCAACAGCATGAGGAACATGGCCAGACCCCGAAGTTGGTTGGCGTTGATGCCGCCGAATGGCTTTCGGCACAGGGGGGAATTATTATACATGGATCACCCGAGAAAGTCTTTCACGGCTCTCCGGTAGGCGGCCACGGGGTCCTCCGCCTGGGTAATGGGACGGCCCACCACGATGTAGTCGCAGCCGGACTTGCCCGCCTTCTCGGGGGTCATGATGCGTTTCTGATCGCCCACGGCGCTGTCCGCGAAACGGATGCCCGGGGTGACGGTGACGAAGTTCTCGCCGCACTTCTCCTTGACGAGAGCGGCCTCCAGGGGAGAGCACACCACGCCGTCCAGGCCGGAATCAGCGGCGTTTTTGGCGTAGGACATGACAGTCTCCGCCATGGGCACGTCGATGAGCAGCTCGTTTTTCAGGGCCTCCGCATCGGTGGAGGTCAGCTGGGTGACGGCGATCAGCAGGGGGCGGGTGCCGTCAGGCCGGGTCAGACCTTCCAGGGCGCCCTTCATCATCTCGGAAGCGCCGGCGGCGTGGAGGTTCACCATGTCCACATCCAGCCGGGAGAGGACGTTCATGGCCCGCTTCACCGTGTTGGGGATGTCATGGAGCTTCAGATCCAGGAAAATCTTGTGGCCCCGGGCCTTGATGTCCCGGACGATCTGGGGGCCTTCGGCATAGAACAGCTCCATGCCAATCTTCACAAAGGGCTTCTCCCCGGCAGGGAATTGATCCAGAAAGGCTAAGGTGTCCTCACGGGTGGGGAAATCCAGGGCAATGATAACGTCTTTAGCCATGATGTGCTCCTCCTGTCAGTTCAGAAATATCAGTCACGCCCAGCTTTTCACAGACGCCGGGCAGGTTTTCCACAATGGTCTTGCAGGCGTAGGGGTCTTTCAGGTTGGCGGCGCCCACTTCCACAGCGGCAGCGCCCGCCAGCATCATTTCAATCGCATCCTCGGCGGAGGAAACGCCGCCGCAGCCAATGATGGGAATTTTCACTGCTTCATACACGTCCCACACCATCCGCAGTGCCACTGGGAACACGGCGGGGCCGGAGACGCCGCCGGTACGGTTGGCGATAACAGGCTTGCGGGATTTCAAGTCGATGCGCATACCCAGCAGGGTGTTGATCAGGCACACACCGTCGGCCCCCGCGTCCTCGCAGGCTTTCGCAATCTCCGCAATGTCCGTGACATTGGGCGTCAGCTTCATGAAGACGGGCTTGCTGGTGGCGGCCTTTACCGCTTTTGTCACCTCGGCAGCGGCCTTGGGGTCGCAGCCGAAGTTCTTGCCGCCGGCGTGGACGTTGGGGCAGGAGATGTTCACTTCCAGGATTTTGACCTGCTCCACATCGTTCAGTTTGCGGCAGTTCTCCGCATACTCCTCCAGGGAAAAACCGCCCACATTGGCGATGACAGGCCCCTGGAAAATTTTTGCGATATTGGGCACTTCGTTTGTAATCACCGCGTCGATACCGGGATTCTGCAGCCCCACGGCGTTCAGCATCCCGCCGGTCATCTCCGCGATGCGGGGCTGGGGATTGCCCAGCCGGGCCTCCCCGGTGGTGCCCTTCCAGGAGAAGCTGCCCAGGATGTTCAGGTCATAAAGCTCGGCGTACTCCCGGCCATAGCCAAAGGTGCCGGAGGCGGGAATGATGGGGTTTTTCAACTCCACGCCCGCCAAATTCACAGCGAGATTCACCATACGATCTCCTCCTTATACAGGATGGGGCCGTCCTTGCAGACCCGCTTGTACCCGTCCTTGATGGGCACGGTGCAGCCCATGCAGGCACCGAAGCCGCAGCCCATCCGGGCCTCAAAGCTGAACTGCCCGCCCTTGAGCTGGGGCAGGGAATGGACGGCCTTCAGCATGGGCAGGGGACCGCAGGAGAGCACGTAATCACACTCCGGCACGGCTTTGATACAATCGGTGACAAAACCCTTCACGCCCATGCTTCCGTCCTCGGTGGCGATCAGCAGGCGGCAGCCCAGGGCGGCGAACTCCTCCAGATAAAAGGCGTCCTTCCCGGTGCGGAAGCCCAAAGCAATGGTGGGATTCTGCCCCCGCTCCAGCATCCGTCGGGCCAGGCCGTACAGTGGTGCGATGCCGATGCCACCGCCGGCCAGGATGGGATGCTCCCCGGCAAGGCTCATGTCAAAGCCGTTGCCCAGTCCGCTGAGCACATCCAGCTCAGTGCCGGGGACGCAGCGCACCAGTTCCTTGGTGCCTTCTCCCACCACCTTGACCAACAGCATCAGGGCATCCTCCGTCCAGTTGCAGATGGAGATAGGCCGCCGCAGAAACTTGCCGGGTAGCTCAATATTTACAAACTGGCCCGGCGCGGTGATGGCGGAGGTATCACCGGAGAGCACCAGCTCATAGGTGTCCTCCGTCAGCTGCCGGGCGTGTTCCAAAGTAAAGAGAGACTTTTTCATAAGGTATCCTCCTGTGTGTGCAGGTCGTGATAGACGATCTCCCCGCCGCAGATGGTCATGGCGACAGCGGCAGACACGCCCCAGCCGTCAAAGGGAGTGGCCCGGCCCAGGGAGTGGAAGGTGCTGCTGTCGATGACGTGGGGCCGGTTCAGGTCCAGAACCGTCAGGTCGGCGATCTGGCCCTCCTCCAGAGAGCCGCCGGGCAGGCCAAAGATCTTCCGGGGATTGACGCACAGAGCGTTCAGGATGGTCTCCAGCGGCACAATGCCGGTTTCCACCAGATTGGTGTACAGAATGGGGAAGGCGGTCTCCAGCCCCACGATGCCGTTGAGGCTGCCCCGCAGGCCCTTGGCTTTTTCCTCGGCGCTGTGGGGGGCGTGGTCGGTGGCGATGCAGTCCACGGTGCCGTCCAGCAGGCCCGCCACCAGGGCGTCCCGGTCCGCGGCGGAGCGAATGGGGGGATTCATTTTGAACCGTCCTTCGTCCAGCAGGTCTTCGTCGGTGAGCACCAGATAGTGGGGCCCGGTCTCGCAGGTGACGGGAAGCCCCTCGGCCTTGGCGGCCCGGATCAGGGCCACAGACTCCTTGGTGGAGATGTGGCACACATGGTAGCGGCAGCCGGTTTCCCGCACCAGTTGAATGTCCCGCGCCACCTGCTTCCACTCGCTGGCGGGGTCGTTGCCGGGAAAGCCGTTCCGCCGGGCAAATTCCCCGTCGTGGATGGTCCAGCCTTTTGTCAGCAGGGATTCATCCTCGCTGTGAGCTACGATAGGCTTGTCCAGCGTTTTGGCAAGCAGCATGGCGCTGCGCATCATCTCCCGGGATTGGACGCCCCGGCCATCGTCGGAGAAGCCCGGAACATGGGGTGCCATAGCCGCCAGGTCTGCCAGAGCCTCGCCTTTTTCGCCCCGGGTAATGGCACCGTAAGGGTATACATGGATGTGGGCATCCCGGCGGATGATGTCCAGTTCCTCCTGCAGATGCTCTGCACAGTCCGGCACCGGCTTCAGGTTGGGCATGGCGCATACTGCCGTGTATCCGCCGGCAGCGGCGGCAGCCGTACCGGAAAAAACTGTCTCCTTATAAGAAAAACCAGGCTGTCGAAGATGAACATGAACATCAACGAAACCTGGAACGATCAAATGATTATGCAATTCAATGACGGAAAACCCTTCCGCGAGGAGGGAAGGAGAATTGTCAACAATACGGCCTTCGGAAATGGCAATATCCATATTCTGAAAAGCTCCGTTCAAAAAAACGGCTCCGCCGGTCAGCAGCAAACTCATGGGGTTCTCCTTTCTTCCTGTTGCTTTTCAACATATGATTTTATCGGAAAGAGCGGGGGATGTCAACGGCATTTCCGTTCTGAGCTATACAAAAAGCGGGCCGAAAGCAGGCCCGCTTTTGGAGAGTTTATAGAGGAGCCGGAGCTTAGCCCTGGGGATACCGGGGACGCGTCTCCTGGCACTGCCCGTACAACCGGGAGACCACAGGCCAGTTGATCCGCCGCCACCAGGCCTCGAAATAGTCCGCCCTGCGGTTCTGATATTGGAGATAATAGGCGTGCTCCCACACATCGCAGGTCAGCAGGGGACACAGGGGCAGGGGTGTATCCTGGTTGGCAGTCTTACGAATGGACAGTGTGCCGTCCCTGTCGCAGACCAGCCAGGCCCACCCGGAGCCGAACACCCCCATAGCGGCGGTTTTCATGGAGGCTTTCATGGCGGCCATGCCGCCCAGGTCCCGGTCAATGGCGCCAGACAGAGCGTTATCCGGCCCCTCGCCGGGAGTAGGAGTGAGGCCCTGGAAGTACAACGTGTGGTTGTATACGCCCCCGGCATTGTTGCGGACACCCTGGCGGATATCCTCCGGCAGGCGGCACCAATCCTGACAGAGCTGCTCCAGCGTCCAGTCCTGGCAGGCAGGACAGGTGGCCAGCAGCTTGTTCAGATTGTCTACGTAGGCGGCAAAATGTTTGTCGTGATGAAAATGGAGGGTTTTCTCATCGATCTCCGGCTGCAGGTCGCCAGCTCCGTAGGGCAGGGGCGGCAGGGAGAAGGGATAGTGGGGTCCCATCAGCATTCATCCTTTCCAAAATGATGTGCCACTAGTATATGCGCCCCGCCAAAAAAGTATCAGAAAAGCGCCCGCCATCCGAAAAGATGGCGGGCGCCGGTGCGAACAGAGAATCTTATTTTTTCAGGCCATCCACCCACTTGCCGTACTTCTCCACGTTGGCGGCAGCGTCGGCGGCGTCCTTGCCCTGGGCCAGGATGTAGACCTTGATCTTGGGCTCGGTGCCGGAGGGCCGGACGATGACGGAGGTGCCGTCGGCCATCTCGAACCGCAGCACGTTGGAGCCGGACAGCTCCATGCAGCTCTGCGCGCCGGTGGCGGTGTCGGTGACGGAGCCGTCCTGGTAATCCTTCCGGGTTACGACCTTCACGCCGGAGATCTCGGCGGGAGGATTCTCCCGGAGGGACTTCATTAGGTTGGCCATATCCCGCAGACCGTCCAGACCGGGCATCACCAGGTTGTAGGTGTGCTCAGCGAAGTAGCCGTACTTCTCATACAGGGCGTCCAGCGCGTCGGCCAGCGTCATGCCCTGGGCGGCGTACCAGGCGGCCATCTCGGTCAGCAGCAGGGAGGCGGTGACGGCGTCCTTGTCCCGGACGTAGTCGCCCACCATGTAGCCGTAGCTCTCCTCATAGGCGAAAATGACCTTGCCCTCGCCGGAGTTTTCCAGCTTGTCCTTCTTCTCCGCCAGGAACTTGAAGCCGGTGAAGGTGTCGAAGCTCTGGAGGCCGTTGACCTCAGCCACCTTGCGGGCCATCTCGGTGGTGACGATGGTCTTAAGAGCCACGGGCTTCTCCGGCAGCTTGCCGGAGCGCTTCATGGCACCGATCAGGTAGTCCAGCAGCAGAACGCCGGTCTGGTTGCCGGAGATGACCTTGAACTCGCCGTCTTTGGTTCGGACCATGATGCCCACGCGGTCGGCATCGGGGTCGGAGCCCAGGATGAAGTCGGCGCCCTCTTTCTTGGCGATATCCACCGCCAGATAGAAGCCCTCGGGGTTCTCGGGGTTGGGGGAGACAACGGTGGGGAAGTTGCCGTCGATGACCATCTGCTCAGGCACACAGATAAGGTGCTTGATGCCCAGCCGCTTCAGCGCCTCGGGAATCAGCTTGTGGCCGGTGCCGTGGAAGGGAGTGTATACCAGCTTGAAGGTGTCGGCTACCTTGGCGACGGTCTCTGCGTCGTTGACCTGGCTCATGACGTTGGCGAGGAACTTCTCGTCGGTCTCAGTGCCCAGGACCTCAATGAGGCCCGCCTTGACGGCCTCGTCATAGTCCATGGTCTTGATGTCGTTGAAGATGTCGATCTCGCCCAGCCGCTTGGCGATGGCATCGGCATGGTGGGGAGGCAGTTGGGCGCCGTCCTCCCAGTAAACCTTGTAGCCGTTGTACTCCTTGGGGTTGTGGCTGGCGGTGACGTTGATGCCCGCCTGGCAGTGGTACTCCCGGACGGCAAAGCTCAGCTCGGGAGTGGGCCGCAGGGACTCGAAAATGCGGACGTGGATACCGTTGGCGGCGCAGACCTTAGCGGCCTCCACGGCGAACTCCTGGGAGTGGTTGCGGCAGTCCATGCAGATGGCCACGCCCCGGCGCTTGCCCTCCTCGCCCTCGGCGGCGATGACGTCGGCGAAGCCCTGGGTGGCCCAGCGGATGACGTGGACATTCATGTTATGAAGTCCAACATACATGGTGCCCCGCAGACCGGCGGTGCCGAACTCCAGGGGGCCGTAGAACCGGGACTCGATTTCCTTGGGGTCGTTCTTGATCGCCTCCAGTTCCGCTTTCTCCTCAGCGGACAGTGCGGGGCTTGCCAGCCATTTCTCGTATTCCTTCATGAAATCCATTTCTCATTCCTCCTATTAGAATTAGATATATGGTAAGTGAATGAAGCGGTCGTCACAAAGTCAGCCCCATTCCGGGGAGAAGGTCACATATCGTAATGGTCAAAGCCGCAGAGACGGCAGTGGTACTCCCGGCCCCTGCGGTCGTAGTTGTAATGGCCGCAGACGGGGCAGCGGCTGCCGTTATAGCGGTACATTCCAACGATGACAACGCCCGGGACTGCCATGATCTTCCCAAGCACAGTGTGCCGCAGCGTGAGCCCCACGATCAGCAGCAGAATGCCCACAGGGACCAGAACGTACCGCAGGCGGCGGCGCCGCTCCCATGCTTCGATGGACTTCCGCAGGGCGGGGTCCCGTTGGGTACTTTTCGCTTCGTTTTCCATCGCAGACTCCTTTTCAGGCAAAAAACTCAATCCGCTTCTTCACCCGCGTGGATAGAAAAACCGCAGTCGGGACAGCGAAAGAACAGAGTCCCGAAGTGCCGTTCCCACCGGCGGATCTCATGGCCGCAGATGGGACAGCGGGAACTGAGGAGCAGCAGGATCACCATTATAACAGCACAGCCAAGGCCCACGGCCAGGAAAAAGAACGAATCACGGAGCTTGTACAGAGTCAGGAACATGACAGTCACAGCAGCCAGTACAAGCTGCGCGATGCCCCGGATCTTCCAAGACCTTGCTTCCTGGGCCAATTCCGTATGGGAAAGCCCGGAACGGCCCCTGTGTTCCTTAAAATCATGCTTCAACAGAAAGACCTCCATGAAGTTATGTCAACTCAATTGGCCGTGTCCTCCGGCGCTTCCAGCAGCGCCGTGGCCTCCTCCAACCGGGAGGCGGGCACGTAAATCTCTACGCCCAGACCGGCGAAGCCCAGCACCACCTTGCCCTGGGTACCCACCTTGAAGGCGGGGATGCCGCATCCCTCCAGCATGGAGAGAAGGATGTCCGCCATCCCACCCAGCTCCGGCTGCCAGGTCAGCTTTTCTGCCTTCTCCGGCTGTCCGTCAGCGCCTTTGGGCCAGCGGTCCAGCAGGCTCCGGTCAGCCATGGCCCAAAAATCTCTCGCCTGTTCCATGAATATCCTCCTCGTATACTGATTTCCAATAAAACGATTGAATCGTTTTATAGCGCCGCATTTTGCGGCGCTAGCGGCAAAACCACTGAAAATGTTGTTTAATACGATTTTCACCGCCGAAGGCGGCACGGTGCTTCGCACAGTGATAAAAACATTTTTAAATGGTTTTATTGAAGGATCGTATTATTTATGATACTTGCTACCCGCGTTGATCTGGTACGCCCGGTAGATTTGCTCCAGAAGCATCACCCGTGCCAGATGATGGGGGAAGGTCATGGGGGACATGGACAGCTTTACCGCCGCCAGCGATTTCACAGAGGGATGCAGCCCAAAGGACCCGCCGATCAGGAACACCAGATGGCTGTCCCCGCGGCTGGCGCTGTCGGCCATCAGTCGGGCCAATTCTTCGCTGGAGCGGGGCGTTCCCTCCACGCACATGGCGATGACATAAGCAGAGGGCGGCAGCTTGGAGCGAATGGCGTCCGCCTCCTTGGCCAGTGCGGTTCCGATCTGAGCAGGGGAGGGGGCCTCCGGCAACCGTTCTTCGGTCAGTTCCACAATCTCCAATTTACAGAAGCGCCCCAGCCGTTTCGTATACTCCGCCACGGCGTCGGCGTAAAACTTCTCTTTCAGTTTTCCAACGCAGAGGATGGTCACTTTCTGCATATGGTCCTCCTGATAACGGGATAGGCTTCGCTCAGACAGTCCCGGGGCGCCACGGTGAGCGTCGGGGCCAAGCCTGCGGCGCATAGCGCCGTTTCCACGGCGTTGCGGGCCATAGCGGGGGTGTTGTTCTCCTTACTCAGATGGGCCAGCACAATCTCCGACGCTCCGGCCTCCGCCAGCGTCACGGCAAACCGGGCAGCGTCGTCATTGCATAAATGCCCCTGGTTGCCCAGGATGCGCTTTTTCAAATAGTAGGGGTAAGGTCCGCTGCGCAGGGCTTCCACGTCATGGTTGGCCTCCAGGACCGCCAAATCCACCCCGGGGAGGATAGCTTCCGCCTCCTGGGTGACATAACCAGTATCTGTCAGGATGCCGATACTGCCGTCGGAACCATCGATGCGGTAGCCACAAGAGCCTGGTGCATCATGGGATGTTGGAAAAGCAGTGACGGTCAGACAGTCAACCTGATACTGTTGACATAACTCAATCTCCTGAAATCTCGGCTCTATGCCCGCCAGCCGATAGACCAGTTCCCGGCCCACCCGGCCACTGGAGATAATCGGAAAGGAGCTCCTTTTCAGCAGGGTCTGGAGCCCCGCAATGTGGTCAGAGTGGGTGTGGGTGATGAGCAGGGCGCTTACGTCGTCCAAGCCCAGTCCCAGAGCCGCAAGGCAGGCGGTGATGCGGCGGCAGGAGATGCCGGCGTCCACCAGCAGGTGGGTGGAGCCGTGGGAGACCAGCAGCGCGTTACCGGAAGAACCGCTGGCCAGGGTATGTATGGTGGTCAAAAAACTACCTCGCTTCTAAATAGATAAAAGCATCCGCCCAGGAGAACGCCGACTAAGGTCGCCATCCTCCTCGGCGGACGCTTTTATATGGTTCAAAAATGGGGCAAATATCGCCGGGCTCAGCCCGCGTTGGCGGCGGACTCCCGTTCCTCGGGTTCATCCACAGCCCGGATGTCTGCGCCCAGAGCCCGGAACTTGGAAACAATGTCCTCATAGCCCCGTTCGATATACTGGACATTGCTGATCTCGCTCTGGCCCTGGGCAGCCAGGGCAGCGATGACCAGAGCGGCACCGGCCCGCAGGTCGTAAGCCTGGATGGGGGCTCCGGTGAGATGGTCCACGCCCTCCACCACGGCGGTCTTGTCGTCCACCTGGATATTGGCACCCATACGCTTCAATTCATCTACGTAGCGATAACGGCTGCTCCACACGCCCTCGGTCACCAGAGAAGTACCCTCCGCCAGGGAGAGTGCAGCGGTGATCTGAGGCTGCATATCGGTGGGGAAGCCGGGATAAGGCAGGGTCTTGATGTTAGTCTTCTGGAGCCGTTTCATGCGGCGGACCAAAAGGGTATCCTCGTTTTCCTGCACTTCAACGCCCATTTCCACCAGCTTGGCGGTGATGCAGTCCATATGCTTGGGGATGATATTCTTCACCAGCACCTGACCGCCGGTTGCGGCCACGGCGGCCATGTAGGTACCCGCCTCGATCTGGTCGGGGATGATGGCATAGCTGCCACCGGTGAGCTGTGATACGCCCCGGATCTTGATGGTGTCGGTGCCGGCACCCCGGATATTGGCACCCATGGAGTTGAGGAAGTTGGCCAGATCCACGATATGGGGCTCCTTGGCGGCATTTTCAATGACGGTATTGCCCTCGGCCATGACGGCGGCCATCATGATGTTCATGGTGGCACCCACGGAGACCACATCCAGATAGACGTTGGCACCCTTCAGCCGGCCTGTGTTGGCGGAGGCGTGGATAAAGCCGCCCTCCACCACGACCTTGGCGCCCAGAGCGGTGAAGCCCTTGACATGCTGGTCGATGGGGCGGACACCGCCGAAGTTGCAGCCGCCGGGCATGGCGACCTCGGCCTGACCGAACCGGCCAAGCAGAGCACCGATCAGGTAATAAGATGCGCGGATCTTCCGGCTCAGCTCATAGCTGGTCCGGGTGGTGTGGATATGGGTGCAGTCGATCTCCACCGTGTGGGGATTGATGGAACGGATGCCGGCGCCGAGCTGCTCCAAGATCTTCAGGCTCATGGTGACGTCGGAAATCTGGGGGATGTTTTCAATACGGCACACACCGTCCACCAGCAGTGCGGCGGGAATGATGGCGACCGCGGCATTCTTAGCACCGCTGATCTCCACTTCGCCAAACAGGGGCTTACCGCCCTGTACAATATATTTAGTCAAATCTTGACCCTCTCTTCAAGACAGTTATTCTTTTGTGAAGGCAGAGCCTGCTCCCATGGAGTCAGTTTGCCCGCGGGACGGAGCTTCATACCAAACAAATGGCAATACTCGTACATATTTAGCATACCACACCGTTCCGGGAATTGCAAACCTTTCCTTTGAGATGTAAACCAAAAACAAAAATATGGAAAAATCCAACAGGCTGTCGATAACCCCGGAAATGTAGGAAAACGGGAAGGAAGGGTGTGCGCGGCTGGCCCGCAGGACGTTTCGGAGCGCAACCGGGCGTAGCCCGGCTCTTAGCGCGGAGATGAACCCAGGAAGGGTGCCCTGCGCCATTCAAATCCAAATCAGCCGGTGGTCACAACACCGGTAATGCAGTTTACATAATAATCCTCTGTGTCGGTGGTAATACACCATGCCGGCACCAGCGTCAAAGCGGAGGCGGTGCTTTGCAGTTCATAGCAGGGGGAAATCCCCGCAATGGAGGATACCGCCGCCTGCCGTTCCCGCCGCATCTTCTGGAAAGCGGTCAAGGCCGCGGCGGCGGACAGGGGTTCCTGGTCATAGGAGGAGGCGGGGCCGTTTTCAGGCAGCAGCGTGCCGCTGACGGCCATCAGCGTTCCCCGATCCAGGGTAAACGTGACAGTGCAGTTGAACACAGGCATCTTGCCCCGCAGGCATACGGCGGCGGCGGTGCCGCTGCCGTCGTCGTCCAGCATAAAGACCGGCTCATCGTAAGAGAATTGGCGGCAGAAGTCCCGGACCAGATTGGCACCGGCGTCACCGCTTCGGGCACAGGCAATGTCAAAGCTGCCGCCGGAGCGGAACTGGGCGGCGCCGCCGGTATTGCCGGTGTAGGCGTAAATCTCACCGCCCTGGTCGTTGCGGATGGGATTGCCACCCAGGAAGAAGGCGGCCACTTTCCGTTCCTGCTCCATGTCCCGGGGCAGGGACAGACCGGCGGGCGGGGCACCGGCAGGGATGCTGTCTGCCTCCAGAGTGATGCCGTCGGCGGCCAGCAGTTCCACCAGCTGCTCCTCTGTCTGGCGGCGGGAGACTCTTTCCGAGGTCTGGCGTATAGCCAGTGAGCCGGCCAGAAAGCCGTTCACCAGGAGCAGGATAATGATAATGATGTTTTTCAGCCGGTAACGGTCCATGGGCTCACCGTCTTTCTTGTGGTATCAGTCTGCCAGCCAGCTTGCCTCCACAGTGCCGGCGCCGTAGTCGGCGTAGCCGATGGACAGCTCGGCACCGGGATGGCGCTGGGCGATGGCCAGCGCTTGCCGCAGCGGCAGAAGGAGGGAGGGCGTCCCGGTGGCTGTGTAGCGGCAAATCCGCAGGGACAGGGCGGAAACCGCTTTGTGGTCAAGGGTGACTTCGGCGGCGCTGGAACCGTCGGAAAAGCGAACGGGTACGCCGCCCACATGGTAAGCGAAGGTCAGAGTGGTCAGGCTGCCGCTTTGCCGGATGCTCTGAAGGTACAGGACTTCATCTCCGGCGGTGGGGGCCAGCAGGCTGTTCAGCAGGGTACCTACACCGGCGACAGCCTCTTTCAGCGTTGGGACATCCCCGGCGGCTTCAATTGACAGCGTACCGTCGCCGCCGCTTTGATAGGTGACGCTCCCGTCGGGCCGGAGGCGCAGGGAGCGTCCGCTCTCGCTGATGACCTCTGTGCCGTTGTCGGTGTAGCGGTTTTTCGTGTTGGGATTGAAGCGCAGATCCGCAAGCAGCAGGCTGTCATCCCAGGCGGGGATCTCACTTGTGAGAGAGGACAGAGACGGGGTTTGCTCCAGGAACAGGGAGCAGGGTGACAGGTCCGTGGCATTGATGTCTTGCTCTGCCAGGTCGGCGGCGAACATGGCGCTGCCCAGTTCATACTGGCTCACGGTCTGTTCCAGGCTTTTCAGTGAAACGGCGGTGGAACAGCGGAGATAACTTGTGTCTCCATCCCACAGGAACAGGGATACTGGGTCTTGCGGACCAGATACCACCAAATAGCGGGCAGAGGGTTCGCTTGGACTGTCGGTCCCGGCTGTTTCAGCCAGAATGGACAGGGGAAGAGTTGTAAGAAAGTCATAATAGACGGAGGTATTTTGCAGAGACTGGAGGAACTCTTCCTGTCCGCAGTGGGTGAACGTCCCAGTGGAGCCCAGAACTTCCCGCAGCAGCCCTCGGAGCAAATCGTCTTCGCCGGTGGTGGCGGTGATGCTGCCGTACCGGCCGTAGGGACCGGAGACTGCGACCCGCACCGGCGCGGTCACGGGCAGGTCCTGCTGGGACACCGCGGAGCCGTCAGCTTGGGCGGAGCCGGAGAGAAAGCGGCGCAGGCTGGCCTCCGGGCTCAGGGAGTATAGCTGCGTCTGTGCAAAGAGCAGCACGGCGGACACGGCCAGCACCGTGATAGCCAGATTTTGCAGAAAGTCCCGGCGCTGTCGGCGCTTTTCGTTCATGCCGTTCCTCCTCTCCAAATGATATGGGCCGTCAGGCCCGGGCGGTGCGGTCCTGAGAAATGGGCAGGGTCAGGCGGATCGTGGTGCCGGGCCCTTCGTGAGGCATCAGCTCCAGCTGGCCGTGATGCCGCTGGACGATCTCCAGGGCAATGGAAAGGCCCAGGCCGGTGCCGCCGGATTCCCGGGAACGGGCCTTGTCCACCCGGTAGAAGCGGTCAAAAATGTGGGCCCGGTCTTTTTCGGGGATACCGATACCGTCGTCACAGACCTCCATCCACACTGTCTCCTCGGTGGAGCCAGCGGTGATGCGGATGTGGCCGCCGTCGGGGGTGTACTTGATGGCGTTGCCCAGCACGTTCATCATGACCTGCTCCAGTCGGCTGCGGTCGCCCACGATGAGGGGCAGGCTCTCCGGCGGGTCGTAGCGAAGCTCGTGGCCCCGCTGCTTGGCGTTCAAAGCGTTGGCACGTGCTACGCTCTCAATGGCCTCCCCGAAGGGGAAGCGGGAGAGAACCAGCTCCGCCTTGCCGGAGTCCAGACGGCTGAGGGTCAGCAGATCCTGCACGATATGGGTCATGCGGTCCGTCTCGGTGATGATGATGTCCAGAAAGCTGTTTGCCATGTCCGGGGGGATGTCGCCATTGGCGTCCCGCAGGGTCTCGGCATAGCTGCGGACGTTGGTCAGGGGGGTCCGCAGCTCATGAGACACGTTTGCCACAAATTCCTTGCGGCGTTCCTCGTTGCGGTGCTGCTCCGTCACGTCGTGGAGCACCACCAGTACGCCGCCGCTGGCTTTGTCTGAGAAGGGCGCCAGATAGACCTCCAGCGCCCGCTCTCCCACCTGCATCTGGGCCTCGGCGTAGTTGGGCCGCTGGAGAGCCAGCATGTCCTGGAATGGATACAGGGAGCCGAACAGTTCGGCGTAATTGGTGATCTCCCGGCTGGGGCGGTGGAGCATAGTCTTGGCGGCGGGATTGCAGTGGATCACAGTGCCTTCGTGGTCAAAGGCCACCACGCCGTCGGTCATGTGGAGGAACAGCGTGTCCAACTTGTTGCGCTCGTTCTCCACTGCCGCCAGGGTACTTTGCAGGACGCCGGCCATCTCGTTGAAGGTGCCGGTCAGAATACCGATCTCGTCTGTGGATTCCACCGGTAGGGCACTGTCAAAATGTCCGGCGGCGATCTCCACGGCGCCTGCGGTCAGCTTTTCAATGGGGTCAACCATGGTCTTGGACAGCAGGAAGCTCAGCAGCACCGAGATTAGCAGGCCAATGACCAGTGCCTGCATAATGATCTGAAAAAGCTGGCTGTTCAGCCCGGAGACCGTGTCCTTGGAATCCAGAATATAAATAATAAAGGCGTTGTCTCCCCCCAGGATGGGCACAGCCACATCCATGTAGTCGGCAGTGATGTCGCTGGCGTCGCCCACCACAGTCTCGTCACCGCTGACGGCGGCATTCCGGGCGGTGAGCAGGTTGGGACTCTGCTCCCTGGGCAGAGCGGACTCCTCCGCCGAGCCGGCGAGGTAGGCGCCGGTGACGCCGTCGAGTATAAAGTAATTCCGGGAGCGGTAGTCGATGCCCAGCTCACCGGCTTTGACATCCAGCATATTCTTCATAAGCTCGGCCCCGTCCGCCTGGGCGGCAGCGCTGCGGAGGTCCGTCACAAAGTCCCGCTGGTCCGCGCCGAACACACTGTCCATCTGCTCATAGAAGGTGTTGATAAAAAAGCTGGAGACGCTGGTGGTCAGAAACGTACCCACCACAGCCATCAGGGAAGTAATGAGCAGCAGCAGGATCAGCGTCAGCTTCATGTGCAGGCTGCGAAACATACCAAATCACCTTCTTTAAAGGATAGGAATGGAGAGAAGCGAGCGTCACACGGCAAAATAATAGCCAGCGCCGCGTCTTGTCAGTATGTACGACGGATTGGCGGGATCGGCCTCAATTTTTTCCCGCAGGCGCCGGACGGTTACATCCACAGTGCGGACATCATCGCCCACATAGCCGTAATTCCATACCTGCTCCATCAGGTCCACCCGGGAGTAGACCTTGTTGGGATGACTGGCCAGGAAGGTCAGCAGCTCGTATTCCCGCTGGGTCAGGTCGATGGGCTTTCCGTCCCGGAAGACCTGGTGGCTGTCGTTGTTGATGGCAAGGTCCCCGGCCACCGGCATGGCAGCGGCGGCGGCAGTGGCCACGGCGGGGGCGGCCATGGCGGTTCGGCGGATGTTGGCGCCCACCCGGGCGATCAGTTCCCGCATGGAGAAGGGCTTGGTAATATAGTCGTCAGCGCCGATTTCCAATCCCAGCACCTTGTCCGCTTCTTCCTCACGGGCGGTAAGGATGATGACGGGTACATTGTTGCCTTCGGCCCGCAGGGCCTTGCACACATCGAAACCGATCATCTTCGGCAGCATCACATCCAGCAGGATGAGGTCCGGATTCTCCGTCCGGGCCTTGTTCAGCCCGTCCTCGCCGTCGTAGGCCTCAAGGGTTTGATACCCTTCCCGCTGGAGGTTGAAACGCAGAATATCCACGATGTTCTTCTCATCCTCTACGATGAGGACGGTTTTCTGTTTGTCCATAGGAAGCCTCCAAACTTAAAATGGGATCACAGGTCCAACTGCACTTTCGCCTTTAATACGGCGGCTACGGTCTTGGCGTCCTCAATCTCGCCGTTGAGACAGCGGTGGACCATCTCCTCAAAGGGGATGCGCTCCACATTCAGAAACTCGTCGGGGTCCAGGTGCTGTTCCTCCATGTGGAGGCCTTTCGCCAGGAACAGGTGCAGCACCTCGCCGTAGCAGCCCGGAGCGGGGATGATACGGCCCAGGGGCAGGAAAATGTCCGGCACCGCGCCGGTCTCTTCCTTCAGTTCCCGCAGGGCACCGGTCACCGGATCCTCACCGGGATCCAGCTTGCCTGCGGGGATCTCCAGGAGAGTCCTGCCGAACACATAGCGGTACTGGGTCACAGTCAGCACGTTGTTCCGCTCGTCCAGGGCCAGCACGGCCACACCGTCCACATGGTCAACGACTTCCCGTGTGGCGGTCTTGCCGTTGGGCAGCAGCACCTCGTCTACATGGACGTTTAAAATTTTTCCCTCAAATTTATCCTCCCGGCGGAGTGTCTTTTCCGCCAGGTCCTTTGCGTCTATCATATAGATGTACACCTCTTTGTTTGTTTTAAACCGTTGTGGAAAGAATATATTTTCAACAGTATACCACATTCCTTCCCAAATGGAAAGGCCGTTCTTACACTTGAAGAATTTACCCGCCCATGGTATACTATATAAAATTCCGCAAAAATTCCCGGCGAAAGAGGTGGGCCCCACGGAGAAAAAGGGCATCAAGATCGCGGCGCAGAACCGCAAGGCATACCACGACTACTTCGTGGAGGACAAGTATGAGGCCGGTATCGAGCTGTTCGGCACGGAGGTCAAGTCCATCCGGGCCGGTACGCTGAATCTGAAGGACTCCTACTGCACCGTCAAGGACGGCGAACTGTTCGTCCACAGTATGCATATCTCGCCCTATGAAAAGGGCAATATCTTCAACCGGGACCCGGTCCGTACCCGGCGGCTCCTGATGCACAGACGGGAGATCCGCAAACTCCACGCCCTTATCAAGCAGGACGGCTACACGCTGGTGCCCCTGTCCGTGTATTTCAAGGACGCCCGGGTCAAGGTGGAGATCGGCTTGTGCAAGGGCAAGAAGAACTACGACAAGCGGGAGGCCTCCGCCAAGCGTGATGCTGCCCGTGAGATCGACCGCACCATGAAAGAGAGGAATCGATAATTATGTCCAATCCCATTGTTACCATCACCATGGAGGACGGCCGCGTCATGACCGGCGAGCTGTACCCCGAGAAAGCCCCCAACACGGTCAACAACTTCATCTCTCTGGCCAATAAGGGCTTCTATGACGGCCTGATCTTCCACCGGGTCATCCCCGGCTTCATGATCCAGGGCGGCTGTCCCAACGGCAACGGCATGGGCGGCCCCGGCTATGAGATCAACGGCGAGTTTGCCGCTAACGGCTTCCGCCAGAACGATCTGGTCCACACCACCGGCGTGCTGTCCATGGCCCGTACCATGGCCCCCAACTCCGCCGGCAGCCAGTTCTTCATCATGGTGGCTCCCGCTCCCCATCTGGACGGCCAGTACGCCGCCTTCGGTCAGATCACCGAGGGCCAGGATATCGCCATCGATATCTCCCGGGTCCAGCGGAACATGATGAACGACAAGCCCAAGAAGGATGTCGTGATTGCGTCCATCCGGGTGGACACCCAGGGCGTGGAGTATCCCGAGCCCGAGACCCACTAAACCATCAAAATCATCAAAGGAGGCGGCCCTATGAAAACTGCCATCGTCACCGGCGCATCCTCCGGCCTGGGCCGGGAGTTTGTCCGCCAGATCGCGGATGTGTTTCCTGAGGTGGAGTGCTACTGGCTCATTGCCCGCCGGGCCGACCGGCTGGAGGAGCTGGCAGCCACCCTGCCGGACAAGCAGGTGGAGTGCTTGCCTCTGGACCTGTGCGATACCATGAGCTTTATGGCGTATCAGGAGAAGCTGCGGCAGGAGGAGCCGGAGATTATCCTGCTGGTGAATAACGCCGGCTGCGGCTACCTGGGCAATATCGGGGAGATGGAGACCTCCACCCAGACCCGGATGATCGACCTGAACCTGCGGGCCTTGACCGCCGTCACCAATATGACGGTACCCTTCATGACTCCCGGCGGCTGCATCCTGAATGTGTCCTCCATCGCCTCCTTCTGCCCCAATCCCCGCATGACGGTCTACTCCTCCACCAAGGCATATGTCAGTTCCTTCACCGTGGGACTGGCGGAGGAGCTGCGGCCCAAGGGCCTCACCGCCACGGCGGTTTGCCCCGGCCCCATGCAGACGGAGTTTTTGGATGTCGGCGGCATCACCGGCAATTCCAAGACCTTTTCCACGCTGCCCTATTGCGATCAGGTCCGCGTGGCGGGCGGCGCCCTCCGTGCCGCCCGGGCCGGCCGGACCATCTACACGCCCCGGCTGTTCTATAAGTTCTACCGGGTGCTGGCCAAGGTGACCCCGGTCAAACTGATGGTCAAGCTGGCAAAAACTTAAAAAAGAAAAATGTCACGAAATCGTAACACATTTCGACATCGGAATGTGTTACGATACGTGACAGCAATCCCGATTCCAAACGTATCCCCAAACTCAATTCACAAACCAGCACAGCGTTTACGAATTGAAGAGGAGGGGCAACGAAGCGGTGCGAGCTTTCGTCGTACGACGGAAGCGAGTGCAGCGCAGTTTGCCCTAACTCCAGGAATCCAATCGAAGCCCAGCGCAGCGGGTTCGATTGGAAGAGGAAAGACAAACGAAGCGTTGCGAACTCTCGGCGTAAGCCGGGAGTGAGTGGGGCGCAGTTTGTATTGACGAGGGGGTGTACCGGTTTCGACGGGGGTATGGAGGCGGGACAAGCGGGCGGCGGCGCCTGACCGCCATAAAACGGGCAATTTTATAAATTAAATAACAACAACACTGTTGCTATTGCTGCCTAATTAAAGGCGGCCGTCTGAACCGGAGAGGCCACAGGCCGGGGAAGGCGTCGTTGATGTGGCGTCCGTGAGGCGGGAAAGAGTTGACCTGCCCACGCATCATGACTCTCACCTGAACAGGCGGCGTGACGATTTGCCGCTTGGGATGGGAACAGGGGAGCAGATCCCCGCAATAATCGTCTGCGCCCGGAGAAAGTCCCGTTAAAATGCTTTCGGACGGGGGTTCAACTCCCCCCACCTCCACCAAACGGGTATTACACGAACACCTACTATTTTCGCGGCGGTTTCGCCGTAACGGTGTGGTTGTGATACCGACAACGATAAAGAGCGGTCAAGGTTTTAAGCCTTGGCCGCTCTTTTGTCATATTCTATCGCCGTAGGGAAGAGCCTTCATATAAGACTCCATAAAGAGGTAATCCGGTTTTCCATCTTTGTCAACAGGCAACATTAATTCCAAATGTGGTAATGTTATGTTAGCCTGTCGACCGTAACTATACCGATATTTATTGGCTTTGAGAACTGTAATGCAAAAAAGTTTTGTATAATCGGACATTTCCACTTTAGGTACTAGCAGATATAGATCTCTGCCGCTATAAAAAGGTTCGGGCTGAAGGGCCGGGCGTAAAATTTTGTGTAAGCGTTTTTCGACAAAGTCAAGAATGGCGCT
>CAMAZB010000005.1 GCA_945862785.1 uncultured Clostridia bacterium
GCGCTGTGTTTCCATTATTTTCTTCTTTGTCTACTTGACGGGGTGCGGTTCAATCGTCCGTGCGCTGTTTATTATTTCACTCTCTGGATCATGGCAGAGTAGGGGTGCTCCCCGTCTCCGGGCGCTACTTCCCGTATCTCCCCTGCCGCCAGCATGGCCAGTAAACGGCGGTACAGCCAGCCGTCCCCCACCCCAGGCAGGGCCGTCAGGGCATCCACCAGGACCTTCCCCATTTTCACTGGCTCTTCCGGCAGGGCCGCCCGCAGGGCAAAGTCGTAAAAATCCTCTGACACGCTGCTGAGCCGCCCATTGACCACCGCCCGCAGAGGGGCGTTTTCCAAAACCAGCTCCCGCCAGCGATCCGCATAGCTTTGGCGCAAGGCAGGCAGCACCTCTTCGGCGGCCATGGCGCCCAAAGCCTCCGGAGCGATCTCCCCCATTCCCCGAAGCTCTCTGCGTTCCTTGGTGCCCCAGACCATACCCACGCGGGGCGCCCATACCACGGAGATGGGCGTTTCCGTATCCCGCAGCAGGTCACAGATCCGGTACACGCTGCAAACGTCGTTCGGGCACCAGGGCGCAGCCCAGATACGGACAGGCTCCGTTCCCGCGTTTCGCAGCCGCCGCAAAGTCTCCATGCTGGTGTTCCAGTCCTCCGCCAGGCATCCCTCATGGGCTTTCTCCCAGTCTGCGGGCGGCGGACCTGCCATCGTCCACAGCACTTCCCGCCGTTTGCTCCAGTCCTCCGCGCCGGACAGATCCCCCATGTCCAAAGCCAGCATCAGCAGTGCCACATCGGCAGAACTTCCCTCCAGCTCCTTCCCGGACCATACCCAAGTCTCCTGCCGGGGCGGTTCCCGAAGCTCCGGAGGAGTCCCCTTGGAATAAATGCCTGCTTTGACGGAAAACCGTTTGTCTCCCGGACGGCTGTCCTTCGCCATCCGCAGGCCCGTAGCGATGTTTTTGTCAAATACCACTTCCAGCATACGGCTTGTCCTTCTTTCATTTTTCTCTATCCTAACACAGTACAGATATAAAAACCACCCTCCGCCGGGAAACGGAGGGTGGTTTTCCTATGTGGTGAGTGCTTCCAGATGTGATCTTACAGGATGTTCATCAGGTTGCAGGCCAGAATCAGGCCGGAGAACACGATGGACACGGTGGAGCACAGCTTGATCAGGATGTTCAGAGAAGGACCAGCGGTATCCTTGAAGGGATCGCCCACGGTATCGCCCACGACAGCGGCCTTGTGCTGATCGGAGCCCTTGCCGCCGTGGTGGCCGGTCTCGATGTACTTCTTGGCGTTATCCCAGGCGCCGCCGGCGTTGGACATGAACACGGCCATGGCGAAACCGGTGACGGACACGCCGCCCAGCAGGCCCACAACACCCAGAGGCCCGAGGATCAGGCCGGTGGCAATGGGAACGATGATGGCCAGCAGAGCGGGAGCAACCATCTCATGCAGGGCGCCCTTGGTGCACAGAGCCACGCAGGAAGCGTAGTCGGGGTCAGCCTTATACTCCATGATGCCCTTGATCTCACGGAACTGACGGCGGACTTCCACGACGATGGACTGGGCGGCCTTCTGCACCGCGCTCATGGTGAAGGCGGAGAACACGAAGGTCAGCATGGCGCCGATGAACAGGCCAACCAGAACCATGGGGTTGGTCAGGGACAGGTCCAGATCCTCCACGGTCCGGGTCTGCACGATGTCAACATAGCTGACCAGCAGAGCCAGAGCGGTCAGAGAGGCGGAGCCGATGGCAAAGCCCTTGCCGGTGGCGGCGGTGGTGTTGCCCAGGGAGTCCAGAGCGTCGGTGCGCTGACGGACGGTCTCGGGCAGGCCGCTCATCTCGGCGATGCCGCCGGCGTTATCGGCCACGGGGCCGTAAGCGTCGGTAGCCAGGGTGATGCCCAGGGTGGACAGCATGCCGACGCCGGCGATGCCGATGCCATACAGGCCCAGGCTGAACTCGGAACCGCCGCCGGCAGCGAAGAAGCTGACGATAACAGCCACGGCCACGATAAGGATGGAGGTCATGGTGGACTTCAGGCCCAGGGAAATACCGCCGATGATGATGGTGGCGGAGCCGGTCTCGGAAGCGGCAGCCAGCTCCTGGGTGGGCTTGTAAGTATCAGAGGTGTAGTACTCGGTGAAATAGCCGATGGCGCAACCGCCGATCAGGCCGCACAGAATGGCGACATACACGCCCATGTTGCCCAGGATGACGTAGGTCAGGGGGGCAGCCAGGACGGCAGCCAGGATAGCCGCGGTATAAGTACCGGTACGCAGGCTCTTCAGCAGGGACTCCTGGGTGGCGTTCTCCTTGGTCTTGACCAGGAAGGAGCCCAGGATGGAGCAGATGATGCCGCACACAGCCAGAGCCAGAGGCAGCAGCATGCCCTTGAAGCCATAGCCGGCCACGCCGCCCAGAGCGAAGGTAGCCAGGATGGAACCGACATAGGACTCGTACAGGTCGGCGCCCATGCCGGCCACGTCGCCCACGTTGTCGCCCACGTTATCGGCGATGGTGGCGGGGTTACGGGGATCATCCTCGGGGATGCCGGCCTCAACCTTGCCCACCAGGTCAGCGCCCACGTCAGCGGCCTTGGTGTAAATGCCGCCGCCCACACGGGCAAACAGAGCCATGAAGGAAGCGCCCATGCCGTTCATAACCATGATGTTGCCCAGCTCCACGGGATCGGCGACGCCGAAGACGTAGTGCAGCAGGAAGAACCACATGGTAATGTCCAGCATACCCAGGCCCACCACGGTGAAGCCCATGACGGAGCCGGAGGAGAAGGCCACCCGCAGGCCCTTGTTCAGGCTCTCGGAAGCGGCCTGAGCGGTACGGGCGTTGGAAGCGGTAGCGATCTTCATGCCGATGAAGCCAGCCAGCATGGAGAACACGCCGCCGGTGACAAAGGCGAAGGGGGTGTACTTGGACAACATCTTGCCGCCGGTGGCAAAGGCCATCACCAGCAGAGCGATGAACACCACCACGAACACTTTAAAGACAGTGGTGTACTGCTGCTTCAGGTAAGCGTTTGCGCCAGAACGAATGTTGGCCGCGATCTTTTGCATCTTCTGGTTTCCTTCGGAGTAACCCATCACCTTTTTTGCCTGCATCACTGCAAACAATCCGGCGATCAGTGCACCGACAAAACCGATCCAGAACAGGTTTTCCATTGTTTCCACTCCTTGCTTGTTTTATAGTGCTCCATTATTCTAACACACGTGAACGTTTTTTCAAGTAAGTTTTTAGTTATTTATTACGCAAACGTTGTAATTTTTACGTTTTGTCCAAAAACATCCAGTATGCTCCGTGCAAATCAGCGTTTTTTGCGTAAAATTTTTCGCAAAAACGGTCGTTTTGTAGCGCAAATTCCGTCAAGTATTTAACAAAAAAACACCCTGAGCGCAGTCCGTTCAGGGTGTTCGCAAATTTTGCGTTGAAATCGACAACTTTTTTGCATTTTTTTGCGT
The DNA here is from genome assembly GCA_945862785.1 of uncultured Clostridia bacterium. Classification (GTDB taxonomy): domain Bacteria; phylum Bacillota; class Clostridia; order Oscillospirales; family Oscillospiraceae; genus Oscillibacter. The sequence goes on from CAMAZB010000005.1 coordinate 3,488, forward strand.
TAATCAATATACCAGTCTGAACTCCGTAAAGCCCCAGCGCCCGTCCTCCAGCCCGTAAGGAAAGGACCAGCACTCCATGCCGGTGACGACCCCGTCGGTCTCATCCACCAAGTCCACGGTCACATTGACACAATATGTGTTCTCGCCGGTCTGCTCCACCTCGGTAAATACAGTGCCCTTTCCCGGTTCCCGCTCCCGGCCGGACCCGGTGACGTACAGGTCGCCGTCAAACTCCCGGTAGCGGATCCCATCCTCTTGCCCGGACAGCAGCCGCTGCGTCAGTTCCTCGGAAAACACGCTCCGCAGGTTCATGCGAAGCTCCTCCAAGGTCTGGACCTCCGCGGAGCTGACATGGCGGTACACGTCGCCGTCTTCCACTATGGTCGTTCCATCGTCCGCCAGCGGCGTCAGTTCAAACCAGGCGTAAATCCTCACCGCCCGGTTATAATCCCCCAGGATCTCCTCCTCCAGGGGGACCCTGGCATCCGCTTCCACCTGAAACGCCTCTAAGGTAGTCTCCTCTGCCGCCGGGGACTCTTGAGCCACCGGTGCTGCGGGCGCCGTCTCCGTTTTCTGCACGGACGGCGCCGGTACCTCCCGGACAGCCTCCTTGCTGCCGCAGCCTGTCAGCAGCAGCGCCAGGACCAATGCCACCCACATGGTTTTCTTCATGTGTTTTCTCCCCTTTCAGGGTCGGCCGCCCGTACACACACTTTACAGGCCGCTCATCCCAAAAGTTCTCTCTGTATTTATAAAGTATCATATCAAGCCGAAAAATTCCATGCTGATTTCAACTTTTTTCGCCTTTTTACGCAAAAATGCGGGCAAAAAAAGAAAGCCCACGCCCTTCGGCGTGGTCCTGCTCTTTTTTGCGCTGACTTTTCAGCGGTCGCTCCAGGTCCAGCTATCGCTCAGGAACACCAGATCATCCACGTCCTCCATCAGGAGCACATCCAGAAAGCTCATGTCTCGCACCTCCTTTCCGTTTGGTCTTGGATGATTATAACCGTCCTTCCCCGTTCCCGCAAGAGCTTGTTTGCACATTTCTCATAAATAATTTTTCTCTTTTTTGTGCATTTCGACCACTTTTCTGTTTGAGAAGCAAATTTGCCGGAGGAATCCGCCTTTTGGGGCCGATAAAGCCCTTTCTTTGTATATTTTTTCTCTCGCCACGACCATACTACTATGATATAATAGCCGCGAAATGGCCGGCGCGGTTCGGTCAGTCCGTTTTTCAAATGATTGGGACCTTAAAAGGTCTTCGTGATCCGGCGGCAAAGGGGGCCGCATATATGGCAAAACACGCACAAAAGCGGCGGCCGCTGTCCAGGGTCCTGACCCTGGTGGTCCTTGCGGCACTGATCGCCCTGTTTCTGCGCTGGAGCAACACTTCGCTGCAAACCACATACTTTGATTCGGTTTTCACCGCCCTGCCTGAAGGCTTTGACGGCTGCCGTATCGCCGTACTGGGCGACCTGCACTCCACGGACTTCGGCAAAGGCAACAGCCGCCTGCTGAAAGCCGTCCGGGAAGCGGAGCCGGATTACATTTTTCTGGTGGGTGACCTTCTGGACGCCTACCGGGACATCCCCGAAAACTATATTTTCCAGACGGCAGGCGGCCTTGCCGCCATCGCGCCCACCTACTACGTCACCGGCAACCACGAATGGGCCGACGGCGGCGTGCCGGAGCTGAAAGACACCCTGACGGCCAACGGGGTCACTGTTCTCTCCAACCAGTTCCTGGCTCTGGATCGGAACGGAGATACTATGGTTCTGGCGGGCATCGACGACCCCAACGGCTACGCCGACCAGAAGACTCCTGAGGAGCTGGCCGCTGAGATCTATGCCGCTTGCGGCGACCCCTTCTGGGTACTGCTGGCCCACCGGAACAACCTGTTCGCCCCGCAGTACAGCCTGCTGGGCGCCGACCTGGTCATCTCCGGTCACGGCCACGGCGGCATCATCCGCCTGCCCTTCACCGATGGCCTGCTGTCCGTTGACCGGACCTTTTTTCCCTCCTATACGGCGGGGCTATATGAAGAAAACGGCTCCTGCCTGTTCGTCACCCGGGGTCTGGGCAATTCCGGCCCCACTTTCCGCCTGTTCAACCGCCCGGAGGTGGCGGTGCTGACCCTTCATAAAGGATGATTTGATATGACTGAATTTCACGCCGGACAATTTGATATCGCCGTCATCGGCGCCGGGCACGCGGGCATCGAGGCGGCGCTGGCCGCCGCCCGGCTGGGGCTGGAGACGGTGGTATTTACCATCAATCTAGACGCCGTGGGCAATATGCCCTGCAACCCCGCCATCGGCGGCACCGGCAAGGGCCATCTGGTCCGGGAGCTGGACGCCCTGGGCGGCGAGATGGCAAAAGCTGCCGACGAGTGCTGCATCCAGTACCGGCTGCTGAACAAGGGCAAAGGCCCCGCCGTCTGGTCCCTGCGGGCCCAGGCGGACCGCCGGAAATACCAGGAACGGATGAAGTACACGCTGGAGCGGCAGGCACATCTGACTGTCCGCCAGGGCGAGGTGGTGGAGGTCCGCGCGGAAAACGGTGCCGTTTCCGCCGTGGTGCTGTCCACCGGAGCGGTATTCGACGTCAAAGCCGTCATTCTGGCCACCGGAACCTATTTGGCGGGCCGAACCATCATCGGCGAGTGCGTGGAGGACTCCGGCCCCGACGGCATGCACGCCGCATTGCGGCTGACGGATTCCCTCCTGAAGCTGGGCCTGCCCCTACGGCGGTTCAAGACCGGCACGCCGCCCCGGGTACACGCGGCGACGGTGGACTTTGACGAAATGGAGATTCAGCCGGGAGATACCCTCCCCGTGCCGTTTTCCTATTCCACAGACCACCAGCCCGAGAACCGCGCTGTCTGCTGGCTGACCTGGACCACGGAGGAGACGAAGCGCATCGTCCGGGAGAACCTGGACCGTGCCCCCATGTACTCCGGCCTCATTGAGGGCGTCGGCCCCCGGTACTGCCCGTCTTTTGAAACGAAAATCGTCCGATTTCCGGACAAGCTCCGTCACCAGCTCTTCGTGGAGCCCATGGGGCTGAACACGGAGGAGCTGTACATCCAGGGTTTCTCCTCCTCCATGCCGGAGGAGATCCAGCTCCAAATGCTCCACAGCGTGCCGGGATTGCGTCATGCCGTCATGACCCGGCCCGCCTACGCCATCGAATACGACTGCATCGACCCCCTGGCCCTGAACGCCACGCTGGAGGTAAAATCCGTCCCCGGCCTGTACGGTGCGGGCCAATTCAACGGCTCCTCCGGCTATGAGGAGGCCGCCGTTCAGGGCTTCGTGGCAGGCGTCAACGCCGCCCGAAAGCTGCGGGGCGAAGGGGAGTTCATTCTCTCCCGGTCGGAGAGCTACATCGGCACCCTTATCGACGACCTGGTGACCAAAGGCACGGGCGAGCCCTACCGTATCATGACCTCCCGCAGCGAGTACCGCTTGCTGCTCCGGCAGGACAACGCCGACCAGCGGCTGACAAAGCGGGGTTACGAGATCGGTCTCGTTTCCGAAGAGCGTCTCCGGGCCGTGGAGGAAAAATACGCGGCTGTGGAGAGGGAAATCAGGCGTCTGACCCATACCGGCGCCGCCCCCTCCCCCGCCCTGTCCGCCTTCCTGGCGGGAAAGGGCACAGCGGACGTCACCGATGGCTGCTCCCTCATCGCCCTCCTCCGTCGCCCCCAGCTCCACTATGACGAGCTGGCGCCCTTTGATCCCACCCGCCCGGACCTTCCGGCGGATGTGGCGGAACAGGTGGAGATTTCTGTCAAGTACGAGGGCTACATCCAGCGCCAGCAGAAGCAGGTGGAGGACTTCCGGAAAATGGAGCGTCACAAGCTGCCCACCGACCTGGATTACAGTGCCATCCAGGGCCTTCGGCTGGAGGCCCGGGAAAAGCTGGCGGCCATCCGCCCCCTGGACCTGGGACAGGCCAGCCGCATCAGCGGCGTGTCCCCGGCGGATGTGACGGCACTGATGATCTGGCTGGAGCGGCGGTAAAAGCCCCCCTTTCCCCCAACGCCCTTACAGGGCCCGCGGCACTTCCGCGACTTTCCAAAAAGGAGATGCAACAACTATGAGAATGTTTCTCGCCATTCTGGTCTGCAAGCTGGGCCGGTTCGTCGGCAAGCTGGTAGGCAAGGGCAGTTCCATGCCCGGCAAATTTGCCTTGAAAATCTGTCCGGACATCCTGCGCCGGGTGCAGCTGCCGCCCCATATCATCGCCGTCACCGGCTCCAACGGCAAGACCTCCACCGTGGAGATGATCGCCGCTATCCTACGGGCCGACGGCAAGCACGTCGTCTACAACGAGGAGGGTTCCAACCAGATCGAGGGCGTTACCACCCTGGTGCTGACCCACGCCACCTTCGGCGGCAAGGTCAAGGCCGACGTGCTGCTGCTGGAGAGCGACGAGCGGTACGCCAAATTCAGCTTCAAGTTCTTCCACCCCACAGAGTTCGTCATCACCAACCTCTATCGGGACCAGCTCACCCGCAACGGCCATCCGGAGTGGGTCTACGACGCCATCCTGCCCGCCATCCATCCGGACACGGAGCTGATTCTGAACGCCGACGATCCCCTGTCCGCCTGCTTCGCCCAGGGCCACGAAAAGGTGAAGTGGTTCGGTCTGGACCACTGCTCCATCGACCTGCCCGCCCCCTCCGGTGTGTATCACGACGGCGCCTACTGTCCCATCTGCCACGCCCCCATGACCTACGACTACGTCCACTACAACCACATCGGTGCCTACCGCTGTACAAAGTGCGGCCACGCCAAGCCCGTCACGGATTACACCGCCACGGCGGTGGACCTGGAAAGCGGCGCCCTGACCGTCGACGGCGCCGTGGACATTCACCTGGCTTTCCGCAGCATCTACAACGTCTACAACATCCTGGCTGCCTACGCCGCATGCCGGGAGTGCGGCGTGGGCGCGGAGACCGCCCGGAGCGTCATCAACAACTACATCCTGAAAAACGGCCGGATGCAGAAGTTTACCCTGGGCCAGCACCACGGCACGCTGCTGACCAGCAAGCATGAAAACTCCATCGCCTACGACACGAACCTGCGGTATGTGGCCTCCACGAAAGAGGACTGCGCGGTGCTCATCATCGTGGACGCCGTTTCCCGCAAATACTTCACCAGCGAGACAAGCTGGCTTTGGGACATCGATTTTGACCAGTTGGACAAGCCCCATGTGAAGCGAATCGTGCTCTCCGGCCGCTACTGCAATGACCTGGCGGAGCGGTTCAGCTTCACCGGCATGACCAACTGGACCGTCCAGCCGGACATCGCCGCCGCTGCCGCGGAGCTGAAAGCGGAGGGCAGTGAGGACCTGTATGTGGTCACCTGCTTCTCCGACCGGGACAAGCTGCTGGCCCATGTGGAAAAGGAGGGCTGAGCCATGGAGATCAAAATCATTCACTTCTATCCCGACCTGATGAGCCTGTACGGCAGCTATGCCAACGTGTCCGTGCTGAAGCGCCGTCTGGAGCAAATGGGAAACACCGTCACGGTGAAGCCCATCCTCCCCGGCCAGGAGGCCGACCTCAGCAGCGCCGACTTCCTGTACATGGGTGCCGGCACGGAGCACGCCCAGAAAGCCGCCCTGGCGGACTTCGCCCGGTATGGCGAGACCGTGAAGGCCGCTGCTGAAAGCGGCGTGGCGATGCTCTTCGCGGGCACCGCCATGGAGCTGCTGGGCAAAACCATCACCGACGCCGACGGCAATGTCCACGATGGCATCGGCCTGGCGGACTTTACTGCCGTTCAGGGGAGCAAGCGGTTCGTGGAGGACGTATACGGTCACACGGACCTGTATCCCGAAGCCGTGGTGGGCTTTATGAACAAGTGCTCCACCATCTCGGGCGTGGAAACGCCCCTTCTGGCCGAATTGGCCCTGGGCTATGGCAACAACGGTGAAAAGACCCCCGAGGGCTTCCACCGGAACAACGTGTTCGCCTCCCAGCTCACCGGGCCGCTGCTGGTGAAGAATCCCCGGATGCTGGACGCGGTGGTGGATGCCATCTACCGCCACCGGGGTGAGTCCCTTCCGGCGGAGCGCCCCACGGACCATTGGGCCGAGGACGGTTATCTTATCACGGCAGAGCAGCTGAAGCTCCGCAGTGAAAGCAAATAGCGTATAAGAAATGAAGAAGGACTGCGCCGCAGTCCTTCTCTTTTTATTCTGTCCCCGTCTCGCTGAGGACCTTATTGTGCTTATCCACCACCTGAATTTCCAGCTCCCCGGCTTCCGTGGTCTCCGGGTCTTCTGTCAGACGCAGCAGATAAGGCGAAAGGTATTCTGTCTCAAGCCGGTCACCGTCTCGGACCACCTGACAATAGGGGCTGAAATTCTCACCTCCCACATACCAGGCGCCGTCCTTCTCCCACAGTCCTGTGATGGTGATAGGCTCCATGCCCATTCGCAGCTCCGTGGGCTGATAGGGCGTTTTCCCGCCGTACAGGTAGTTCTTTCCATACAGCACGTCGTATTGCAGCAGCTTCAAATCTCTCCGGTAGGAGGGCTCCTCCCGGCAGAACTGCTGAAATTCGTTCATAACGCCGTTGGTAATACCGATACGCCCCAAAGCGGCGGCGGAAAGCTGATAGGCGTACAGGTTATTATCCTCCCGCTTCAAGTCGAAGTTGTCCCAGATGACATACTCCGTTTTGTAAAGGCTGCCGGAGGCCATGTCCTTGCCTTGCAGGCCTAGGGCGGGCAAGTGGTCACCGTAGAGGACCAGGATCGTCCGCTCCTGCCGCCGGGAGAGCATCTCCGTCAGTTTCCCTATGAACTGGTCTACCTGCCGCACCTGGTCCACATAGTATTCTAAAGCATACCGGTATTCCGCGTCAGGGCAGGTCAAAACCCGAACCGCCGGATTTTCCAGGGCCTGTTCTCTGGGATACTTTCCATGACTCTGGACCGTCACGGTAAACACCAGGTCCGGCTCGTCCGCCGTGGCGTTCAGAGCTTTTTCAATTTGAGAGGTCAATATTCTGTCCTTGGCCCAGTTTTTCATAGTCACAGAGACCTTTGGCATATACTCCAGCGCCGTGAAGTCGTCAAAGCCCAGATTGGCATAGACCTTATTCCTGCTGTAAAAGGCCGCCTGGTGGTTGTGGATGGCGTGGGTGGTATACCCATGCTCCTTCAGGTCGTATGCCACGCTCTCCACCGTACCGTCCATCAAACAAGTCTGGTAGGGATATTCTCCGGGGCCAAACAGGCGGGTGCTCATGCCAGTCAGCACCTCGCACTCGCTGTTGGCAGTGCCCGCGCCCACCACCGGCATCGTGAGATAGCCGCTGGAGTAGTTCTCCTTCAGCGCCGTCCAGTTGGGAACGGGGTCTTTGGACATCACCAGTCCCTGAATTTCCTTGGGGTCAATGAAAGACTCCAGTTGGACAATTACCACATTCACATCTTCCTGCGGCTCCGCTTCCTGGGCGTCTTTTGCGATGAGTTCCCGAATGCGGGCCACCTCTCCGGCGTCGTATCCGGCGGGACGCCGAATACCCCGGTTCAGCCAGGTCTGGAAAAAGCAGTAAGAAAAGCCGTAATCTTCATAGGCGAAAGCCAGGTTGGAAAACACCATAGAGAGCTGGTCAAGTTGAAACGCCAGCGCCCAGCTTCCGGCCAGGGCCTCACCGGAAACCAGCACTGCCGCCAGCCCCGCCAACAGCCGCTGCCGTCCACTCCGGCGGTTCCGGGGTCCCTTCCAAAACAGCAGTCCCAGGCTTACAGCCGCCAGCACCACCCCCGCTCCCAACAGGATAAGGTACGGTTTGGAGAGATAATTGGGCAAAGTGTCCAGCCCTGTGTTGAACACCGTCAGATCCGCCACGGTGAAAGGCGTCATGCGGTTGATAAGAATAAAGCCATTGACCGCGCCGCCCGCCAGCCAGATAATCGATACAACACCGCACCAGAACAACCGCCGCCGCAAAAACATGGCTGGAGCCAGTACCGCCAGCAAAATGGCGGCATTGGTCAGAAATGCCATAGGTGAGCGGGTCATATACCGCAGCAGGGCCGCCGGGCCGTCGGTGAAGGCTTTATGGTTGAATGCCTCCACCGTCAACGTCACCGCAAGGGCAAGGAGGACAAGATACAGGAAAATACGGAATTCCCGCCGGGCCCCGGTATTCAGGGCTTTTTCTGAATATTTCAAGAGGATCTCCTTCTTTCAAGTCCCTGATTATAGCCTTTCCGTCCATAGTGTTCCAGTAGTGTTTTTGCAGATTCTCTTGTCAAAATCTAAAATATTTTTGGAGACTTTGAATGGTTCGATTCTCTTATTTGGCCATACGATTTATTTATACAAAAAGAGGCCACGGGATTTCTCCCGTGGCCTCTTGAAAGCCTGTTAACTTAGGGATCAGCCCTCGTACATGGCCTTCAGCTTGAGCAGGTGCTCATAGCGGTCCATGGCAGCCTTCTCGTTGCGCTCAAACAGAACGTCAGCGCGCTCGGGGAACTCGCGGGTCAGACGGCTGTAACGGGCCTCGTTCATCAGGAACTCCTGATAGCCGCCAGCGGGCTCCTTGGAATCCAGGGTGAACTTGGCGCCCTCGGCAGCGGGGTTGAACCGGAACAGGTTCCAGTAACCGCACTCAACAGCCTTCTTCATTTCCTTCTGGCAGTTCATCATGCCGCCCTTGATGCTGTGCATCTCGCAGGGAGCGTAGCCGATGATCAGGGAAGGACCATGATAAGCCTCGGCCTCCTTGATGGCCTTCAGGGTCTGAGCGGGGTTGGCGCCCATGGCCACCTGAGCCACGTAGATGTAGCCGTAGGACATGGCGATCTCAGCCAGGGACTTCTTCTTGATCTCCTTACCGGCAGCCGCGAACTGAGCGACCTGGCCGATGTTGGAAGCCTTGGAAGCCTGTCCGCCGGTGTTGGAGTAGACCTCGGTATCGAAGACAAAGATGTTCACGTCGTTACCGGAAGCCAGGACGTGATCCACACCGCCGAAGCCGATATCGTAAGCCCAGCCGTCACCGCCGAAGATCCACATGGACTTCTTCCGCAGGTACTCCTTATTGGCCAGGATGTCCTTGCAGGTGGGGCAGCCAGCGGCAGCGCCCTTCTCCAGGACAGTGATCAGAGCCTCGGTAGCGGGGCCGTTGGCGGCACCGTCGTCCTTGGTATCCAGGAAGGCCTGGATGGCAGCCTTAGCATCAGCATGGGTGGCGTCGTCAGCCTCCATGGCGGTCAGCTTGTCGATCAGGCTGTTGCGGATGGCCTGCTGACCCAGGAACATACCCAGGCCGTGCTCGGCGTTATCCTCGAACAGGGAGTTGGACCAAGCGGGACCGTGGCCTTCCTTATTGGTGCAGTAAGGAGAGGTAGCGGCAGGACCGCCCCAGATGGAGGAGCAGCCGGTGGCGTTGGAGATGTACATATGATCGCCGAACAGCTGGGTGATCAGGCGGGCATAGCTGGTCTCGGCGCAGCCGGCGCAGGAGCCGGAGAACTCCAGCATGGGCTGCTTGAACTGGCTGCCCTTGACGGTGTCGTCCTGCATATCCTTCTTCTCGGCAACCTCAGTCACGCAGTAGTTGAACACATCCTGCTGAGCGGCTTCCTGCTCCTGGGGAACCATGGTCAGAGCGCCCACGGGGCACTGGCCGACGCAGACGGCGCAGCCCATGCAGTCCAGAGGAGACACGGCCATGGTATACTTGTAAACGCCCTTGCCCTTGCCGGCCTTGATGTCCACGATCTTGGCGGCGGCGGGAGCCTTGGCGGCCTCCTCCTCAGTCAGAGCGTAAGGACGGATGGTGGCATGGGGGCAGACATAAGCGCAGTTGTTGCACTGGATGCACTTGGCGGCATCCCAGGTGGGCACGCTAACGGCCACACCGCGCTTCTCGTAAGCGGCGGCGCCCAGCTCGAACTGGCCATCCACATGCTTGGCGAAAGCGGAGACGGGCAGGCTGTCGCCGTCCATCTTGCCCACGGGGTTCAGGATGGTCTTGACCTGCTCCACCAGCTCGGGCTTGCCGGACAGCTTCACATCCTCGGTCACGTCCTGAGCGTCAGCCCAGTCAGCGGGAACGTCAAACTTCTTGTAGGCGGTAGCACCGGCGTCGATGGCCTTGTGGTTCATGTCGACGACGTCCTGACCCTTCTTCAGGTAAGAATGGGTGGCGGCGTCCTTCATGTACTGGATGGCCTCGGACTCGGGCATGACCTTCGCCAGGGAGAAGAAGGCGGACTGCAGGATGGTGTTGGTGCGCTTGCCCATGCCGATTTCCTTGGCCAGGTCAATCGCGTTGATGGTGTAGACCTGGATGTTGTTCTTGGCAATGTAGCGCTTGGAAGCGGCATCGAGGTGATGGTTCAGCTCCTCGTCGCTCCACTGGCAGTTGATCAGGAACACGCCGCCGGGCTTTACGTCGCGGACGATGGGGAAGCCCTTGGTGATGTAGGCGGGCACGTGGCAGGCCACGAAGTCAGCCTTGTTGATGTAGTAAGAAGACTTGATGGGCTTGTCGCCGAAGCGCAGGTGGCTGATGGTCACGCCGCCGGTCTTCTTGGAGTCATACTGGAAGTAGGCCTGAACATACTTGTCGGTATGGTCGCCGATGATCTTGATGGAGTTCTTGTTGGCGCCGACGGTGCCGTCGCCGCCCAGGCCCCAGAACTTGCAGGCGATGGTGCCGGCAGGAGCGACCAGGGGAGCGGGCTTCTCTTCCAGGCTGAGGTTGGTGACGTCATCCACGATGCCGATGGTGAACTGACGCTTGGGCTCGGCCTTGGTCAGCTCCTCAAACACAGCGAACACGCTGCGGGGAGGCGTATCCTTGGAGCCCAGGCCGTAACGGCCGCCGATGACCTTGATGTCGTGCTTGCCGGCGTTGGCCAGAGCAGTGACAACATCCATGTACAGGGGCTCGCCCAGGGAGCCGGGCTCCTTGGTGCGGTCCAGCACGGCGATGGACTTGCAGGTGGCGGGGATGGCCTCGATCAGCTTGTCCGCCTTGAAGGGACGATACAGGTGGACCTTCACCAGGCCGACCTTCTCGCCCTGAGCGGTCATGTAGTCGATGACCTCCTCGGCGACGTTGCAGATGGAGCCCATGGCGATGATGACGCGCTCGGCGTCGGGAGCGCCATAGTAGTTGAACAGCTTGTAATCAGTGCCCAGCTTGGCATTGATCTTGTCCATGTACTTCTCGACCACGGCGGGCAGAGCGTCGTAGTAGGGGTTGCAGGCCTCACGATGCTGGAAGAAGATATCGCCGTTCTCGTGAGAGCCACGCATGTTGGGGCGCTCAGGATTCAGGGCGTGCTTGCGGAACGCCTCGACAGCGTCCATGTCGCACATCTCCTTCAGGTCCTCGTAATCCCACACGGCGACCTTCTGGATCTCGTGAGAGGTACGGAAACCGTCGAAGAAGTTGATGAAGGGAACACGGCCCTCGATAGCGGCCAGATGGGCCACGGGAGCCAGATCCATGATCTCCTGGGGATCGTTCTCGCACAGCATGGCGAAGCCGGTCTGGCGGCAGGCCATGACGTCGGAGTGGTCACCAAAGATGTTCAGGGCGTGGGTGGAAACGGTACGGGCGGAGACATGGAACACGCAGGGCAGCAGCTCGCCGGCGATCTTGTACATATTGGGGATCATCAGCAGCAGGCCCTGAGAGGCGGTGTAGGTGGTGGTCAGCGCACCGGCGGCCAGAGAGCCGTGGACGGTACCGGAAGCGCCGGCCTCGGACTGCATCTCGCACACCTTCACCGTGGTGCCGAAGATGTTTTTCTGACCAGCAGCGGACCACTGGTCAACCAAGTCTGCCATGGGAGAGGACGGGGTGATCGGATAGATGCCCGCCACTTCGGTAAATGCGTAGCTGACATATGCGGCCGCGTTGTTACCGTCCATGGACTTGAACTTTCTTGCCATAAACTCTTACCTCCTATAAATCGCTGCCAGCAGGCAGCAAGCTTACCAAGACACGAAACTCGGGCTCTCTCCCCCAAATTCTCATGCAGTGTCATTATATCACTTCCCTTTCCGCCTGTAAACGGGTACTTTGTTATTTTTTGCACAAAATTTGCTCTTTTTTGCGAACGAGGCAAAACCGTTCTGTTATTTTCAACATTTTCCAACAGATACCTTTTATTCCGCCCCATTTTGTGTTATATTTTGGATAGCTGTTCCTCCGGCGGCCTGTCCGCCGGTATATCATTCTATGCGGGAGGCACGAAAATATGGTAGTCACGGTACGTTCCCTGGGGCTTTCGGGCATCTCCGGCTACGAGGTCAGCGCGGAGTGCTTCCTCTCCGGCGGCCTGCCGGCCTTCGACGTGGTGGGCCTGCCGGACGCCGCCGTGCGGGAGGCCCGGGAGCGAGTCCGGGCCGCGGTGAAAAACTGCGGCGCCAAATTTCCCGTCAGCCGTATCACGGTCAATCTGGCCCCCGCTGGGCAGAAAAAAGCGGGCACGGTCTACGACCTGCCCATCTTCGTCGGTATTCTGGCGGCAAACGGCGACCTGCCTCCCCTGCCCCCGGACGCCGCCTTCATCGGCGAGCTGTCCCTCACCGGTGCCCTGCGGGGCGTCAGCGGCGTATTGCCCATGGCCATGGCGGCAAAGCAGGCTGGCATCAGCCAGCTCTTCGTCCCCGCCGAAAACGCCGCCGAGGCCACTCTGGCCGACGGCCTGACCGTCTACGGCGTCCCGGATGTGAATGCCCTGGTGGCCCATCTCCGGGGCGAAGCCCGTCTCGCCCCCGCTCCCCCATGGGAACCGGAGGAGGATGACAGTCCCCTTCCCGACCTGCGGGACGTCATGGGCCAGGAAAACGTCAAGCGGGCGCTGGAGATCGCCGCGGCGGGCGGCCATAACCTGCTGCTCATCGGCTCTCCCGGCGCCGGTAAGTCCATGCTGGCCAAGCGCCTGCCCTCCATTTTGCCGGACCTGTCCCGCGCCGAGGCGTTGGAGGTCTCCGGCATCTGGTCCGTAGCGGGTCTGGCGGACCCGAAGCATCCTCTGCTGACCCGCCGGCCCTTCCGCAGCCCCCACCACACCACCTCCGCCGCGGCGCTGGCAGGCGGCGGCCCCGCCATGCGGCCCGGAGAGATCTCCCTGGCCCATAACGGCGTGCTGTTTCTGGACGAACTGCCGGAGTTCCACCGGGACGTGCTTGAGGCCATGCGCCAGCCCCTGGAGGACGGTGAAGTCACCGTGGCCCGGGCCGGCGGTACGCTGCACCTGCCCGCCCGGTTCCAGCTGGTGTGCGCCATGAACCCCTGCCGCTGCGGCTGGCGGGGCCATCCCTCCGGGAAATGCACCTGTTCCGACCGGGAGGTTGAAAAATACGTGGAGAAGATCTCCGGTCCCCTGCTGGACCGCATCGACCTCCATGTGAACGTCCCCTCCGTGGAATACGAGGCCATGCGCCGCAAGGGGACGCCCGAGTCCTCCGCCGACGTCAAGAAGCGGGTAGACGCTGCCCGGGCCATCCAGTCCGCCCGCTTTGCGGGAACGGATACCGCCTGCAACGCCCGCATGACCCCCGCCCAGATCGCCGCCTTCTGCCCGCTGGACGCTGCCTGCGACGCTCTGATGAAGACGGCCTTCGACCGCATGGGACTGACGGCCCGGTCCCATGACCGCATTCTCCGGGTAGCCCGGACCATCGCGGACCTGGACGGTGACCAGGACATCGGCCCCCAGCACTTAGCCGAAGCCATCCAATACCGGAATACCGACATTTTAAAAGGATAAAACGAGGCCCGGGGTGCGGTTCACGATCCCCGGGCCTTGTTTTTTATTCCGCCGCTTCCACGGAGAGGACCTGGCCGGTAAAGGCGTCCACCACGGACAGCTCGCCGGTGTACGTCACCGTCACCCGGTCGCCCACTTCCCGCTCCGACAGTCCCTCCGGCGCGTTGCCCTCAAAGGTCAGGGCATAGCTGTCGCCGTTGTCGTCGGTGACCACGAACATGAAGTCCTTGACCTCGTCCAGAGTCCCGGTCAGCGTCTTTTCTTCCACGCTTTCTTCGGACTTCTTCGCGCCGCAGCCGGCGCAGGCCAGCAGCAGCACGGCCGCCAGCAGACACACAAAAATACGTTTCATCGCTTCTCGCCTTCTTATTTTAATAATGTTTCATACGCATCCGCCGGGATAGCAAACTCCGGCATCCCCGTAGCCCCGGAGGCGATGGTGTACTCGTCGAACACCAGCACCAGTTCTCCCGCCCCGTTAAAATAGAAGTTCTGCGCGGGGTCGATGGCGGTGAACTCCTCCGGGAAGTAGGAGACTTCCGCGTTCTCCGCCATCCGCTCCTCCATCTGCCGCCGCACCTCGCCGGAGAGAGCCGTCACATAGTCGGCATCTTCCCGGAACAGGTCCTTCAGCGTCACCACCCGGTCGGTGGCCTTATCGATGTGGTAGAAGCGGCTGAACTGGTAGCCGCTGGCCCGAATCTCCACCGCGTCCACCCGGAGCGTGAACCACTGGTCCGTATCCGTCACCACGGAACTGGTGACATCCAGGCTCTCATAGCTCTCGCCCATGGTCTCGCAGTCCGCCTGGAATTGCCCGAGAAGGCGGTCGGTGTAGTCCCGCACCTGCTCGTTGACGGCCTGGGCGGCATCGCCGCCCTCCAGCTCCGCCACGGAGATATCGGCGCTGTGATAACCGTCGTCGTAGGTATAGTTCCGGAAGGTCACCACCCGCACGATGGCGCCCAGCACCGGCACCTCCGCCATGGCGGCGGCCGCCGTGGGGGACACGTTGGGCACCGCGATGAACAGCGCCAGGGCCGCCGCGGCCCAGGCCGTCCAGCGGTAGGAATGTCTCTTCGGTTTCGTCTCTTCCAGGACGGCGCAGGTCTGGAAGACCCGCCCGGCGTAATCCGCCGGAATGGGGAAGGGCTCCGCCTTCGCCCGCTGCCTCAGCATTTCGTCAAACTGATCCATGATCTCACCTCATTTCTCGTCCAGGAGCAGCCGCAGCCGCTCCCGTCCCCGCCGCAGGCGGGTCTTGACCGCCGCCTCGCTGATACCCAGGATGCCG
Source organism: uncultured Clostridia bacterium (assembly GCA_945862785.1). Taxonomy (GTDB): domain Bacteria; phylum Bacillota; class Clostridia; order Oscillospirales; family Oscillospiraceae; genus Oscillibacter. Next base: position 18,552 of record CAMAZB010000005.1, read on the forward strand.
CCGATCTCCCGGACGGACATCCCGTCGTAATAAAACAGCGTCACGGTGGCCCGCAGGTCGTCGCTCAGGGACATGACTGCCTGCCAGAGGGACAGCCGTTCGGCGGTGTCCAGTCCCGTGGCAGCCGGGACCTCCCCCGCCGCCTCCAGGTCCACGGTGTTCCGCCGCTTGCGGCAGGCGTCGTAGCACTTGTTGGTCAGGATCCGCAGCACCCAGGGCCGGAACTTGTCCATCTCCCGCAGGGAATCCCGGCGGGCGAAAGCGGTACAGATGGCCTCCTGCACGGCGTCCTCGGCGTCCTGGTCGTTCTGCAGGATGGCCTTGGCGGCGCGGAACATAGTCTCCTGACAGTCCACGATCCCGGCGCAGAATGTTTCTTTATCCATCATCGCTCGGCTGCGTCTCCTTTCCTGGAAATAGCGGGAGCGGCGTTTTCGCCGCTCCCGAATGACCGGTCATATATTAAGATGCTCCCGCGGGGAAAAAGGTGACATCTCCGGGAAAATTTCTTCATCGGATGAAGTTGGTCATGGGGCGCTGACCGGCGGGGGGCGGCGGCAGAGTCTCCTTGGTGGCGCTGAGCACCTTGACCATCCAGGCCATGTCGCGGCCCAGGCGCTTGGCGACCTCCACGCCCTCCTCGTCCCGGAGGACCTCGCCGGGCTCGGCGCCGTGGGCGATGCCCCAGTAGTCGGAGGTGACCAGCACCATCTCCATGCAGTCCATGGCGGCCAGGAGCTGGTGGTAGGTCTCGCTGCCGCCGGAGCGGCGCAGGGTGCACAGGGCGCCGCCCACCTTGTGGTGGAGCTGGTTGACGCCGCAGCCGGCGGCCAGCATCAGCCGGTCGACGACGCACTTCATGCTGCCGGACATTCCGGCGTGGTACACAGGGGAGGCCAGCAGGATACCGTCGGCCTCGATGCAGGCGGCGATGATATCGTTGACGCCGTCGTCATTGCGGACGCAGCGCAGGCTCCCGGTGTCCAGGCAGTTGTAGCAGGCCATGCAGGGGTGGACGTTGGGTCCGGGCTGGAACGCCTGGAACTCCACGCCGGCGGCTTCCACCTCCTGGCGGACGGCGTCCAGGAGCAGGGCGGTGTTGCCGTTTTTGCGGGGGCTGCCGTTGATGGCGACGATCTTCATAGGAAGGACCTCCTTAAGTTGAGTTTTTCTTATTATACCGGAAGATGCGGGCGTTGGCAATATTTCCGTTGGGCGGATGCAAACGCAAGTGCAACATTTCCGTACGTTCGCGCTATTTGTAGTTCATTTATAACAAAGGAGGAATTTCTATGCGCGAAACGAGTAATTACAAACTGAACCAGTGGGACAAGCCCGACCAGATCTTAATGGAAGATTTCAATGCGGACAACGCCAAAATTGACGCCGCACTAAAAGAGCTTCGAGACATTATCATCAACGGCGATCTTCTCATGACAATGTTCGATCAGTATGACAAAAGGATTGCTTCCCTGGAACAACGCATGACAGCAGCCGAACAACGTATTATTAGGGCACACGGCGAATGAGCGCAAAAACCACCCCCAGGGCTTTCGCCCCAGGGGTGGTTTTGTTATGCTTGCTTATTCAGTTTATAGGAACCAAAGAATCAAGCAACAGTATTAATACCGAGCCGCAGAGCGCCGTCGGCATCATAAGCCACGGTGAAGCTGCCAGTCAGAACAGCGGCAGTACCCAGGTCGGTGTAATACCAGCAGTTAGGAACGGGACTGGTCGCCGGAATATCCGTTGCGTGCAGCTCAGAGTTGCTATCCGGCTGATACACCTTGCCGTCAGCAGCCAGCTTCTGGCAGAGCTTCAGCTCGGTCGCATTGTTGATGGTAATGGTCTCTTTAACAGGATACTTGCCCTCGGTCTTCAGGGTAGCATCGGAAGCCTTCTTGCCATCCAGGAAGAAGGCACGAGCACCATTGTGGTCATCGTCCTTATACTTAGCGGTGGCGACAACAGTGTAGGTCTCGCCAACGGTAACCTTGCCATTTACAGCATTGCCCTTAGCATCCGTCACCTTAATGTTCCAATAGTGAGAGTCGGTGTCCAGAGTATACTCATGGCCAACAGTCTCGACATTGATGACAATGTTCTTATCACCAGCGGGGATGGTGACCTCGCCAGTGGTGACGTTGATCTTGGAGGCCTGAGCGCACTCGATGTCGGTGATGGTGTAGCCGGGCTTAGCGGTCACGGTCACGGTGACATCCTTATCGGCAGCAGCCTTAGTGGTATCAGCGGTGACATTGACGTTGTCCACGGTGATGGTACGCACACCGGGCTCCTTGGCGGTCAGCTTGCCGTCAGCTGTGTACACGATGTAGACCAGATCAGCGTTCTGCTTGCTCTGCTCAACAACGGTAACATAGGTCTTGAAGCCCTCGTCATCCTTATCAACGAACATATCATCAATGTCGCCCTCGGAGATGGTATACTCCCACTTGCCGGTGTAGTTGGTATGAGCCTTCACAGCGGCACGGTAGGCCTTCATGTCCTCGGGCAGCAGCTCCACCAGGACGAACACGGTCTCGTCATCGGTGTCGAACTTCTGCTTGTTGACAGTCTGGCCGTTCTGGATACGGAAGGCCTCAGCGCCCACGGCGACCACGTCGAAGTTATCGAGAGCAACTTTCTCCAGCTCGGTGATATACTTCTCATCGATGGTCTTAACAGCCTTGTACAGGACGCCCACGGACAGACGGGCCTGAGCATCGCCCAGCAGCTTCTCAACGGCATCATAGCCGATGGTCAGGGTCTCCTTATGGCCGTTGACAAAGGCGTCCTCATACTCCCAGTACTCCTCGCCGTCAACGGTGTACTTCAGGCTCTTACGGCTATCGCTGGTCAGCATGAAGTAGGTGGAATCCTTGTCATAGATGTCGCCGTCCAGGACGAAGACGATCTTGGCAACGCCCTTGCTCTTAACATAAACGATCTCAGCGTTGGAGATGTTGGGGACCTCATCGTAGCCGGTGTAGGCCTTCTCGCCCTTCACGTCCACGAACACGGTCTTCTGATCGACCAGAACATCGGTGCTGTCATCAACAGCGTTGATGTAGGACTTGCCGTTGTTGATCTCGAACAGTTCGGTGGGATACGCGGCATCGACATAGGTCAGGGTGTACACGCCCTTGTCGTTGACAGTGTACTTCCAAATCAGTTTGTCAATATTGGTGGCCTCATCCTTGTTCTCGGTCAAATCAATCCACCGAATCTTGTCGCCAATCTTGGTATTGGTGCCGGGAATGGTGGCATTGCCGGGAACCTTCTTCAGGCCGTCCTTCAGGTCGACCTTGGGATTGGTGGCGTCAGCCAGAACAACCTTGGCGACCCAGTCACGCAGCTCCTCGTCGGAGTCCTGAACATACAGGTACTGGTCAACGACATCCTCAGCAGGCTCAAAGCCCAGGACATAGCCCTCGGGAGTCATGTACAGGATGTACTCCTTGTTCAGCTCGGGATGCTTGTTCCAGGTGGTGTCGCTCACATCATAGACCATGTGAGTGCCGAGCATGGTGTAGTAATACTTGTCGCTCTCGCCATTCAACTGCACGTAAGCATCGGTATTGCCGCTAGTCTTATTGCTGGAGTCGTTCTGGACGCGGGAGACCTCGCCGGTAACGGTCTCGGGCTCCATGACTTCGCCGATGACGAAGTCCTTGTCGTCGTTGTAGTCAACGGTGAAGACAACATAGTCGTCCTTCTCGTAGCCCTCAACATAGAAGGTACGGTCATCCAGCTTGGGCTCGGAAGACAGAGCCTTCACATTGATGTACTCACCATCGTCATCGGTCTTAACACCGGTGACCTGGCCCAGGTAGTAGTTGATCTCGCAGACAGTGACGGCACCCTCGGGATCGTCCTTGTCAGCCGCGGGATAATCTTCCACATAGACCTCAACGACAGCGCCCTTGCCGGTGTATTCCCACTTATCAGTGCTGTTCTTCTTGGGCATTTCCAGCTTCAGATTGTTCTGGTTATCCACCTGCAGCTCGCCGTTGATATAGGCTTCCCAGGTGTAATCCTCAACAACATCCTTGCCCAGATCCTTGTACACGTCCTTCTGCTCGGTCTTGTCGGTGTAGACATAGGTGGGCTCGATGGAAGTGAAGGCGCCGATCTCGGACTTCTTGTTCTTCCAAACGTTGGTGGGACGGCCATAGATGCCGTGGCCGGTCTCCAGCTCCAGCTTGGGGAAGTACTTCTCGGCGAACTGGACGTAGCCGTCGAGTCTGATGTTGCCGTCGTTCTTCTTCTCGGCAATGTTCCACTTGACCTCCTTGGCCAGGGAAGTGCCGACGGTGACCTGAGCGCCGTTCACGTTGGCGATGATCTTCTGATCATACTCCACCATGGTGGCCTTCAGGGTGTTCAGGGCGTACAGGCAAGCCTCTTCACGGGTAACAGTCTTGTTGCCGTTGAAGGTGTCCTTCAGGCCCTTGTTCAGGCCGATGCCGATGGCCTGCTTAGCGACCTGGATGCCGAAGGAGCCGGGGTTGTTGTAGCCCTCGATCTCGGCGTCATAGCCCAGAGCGCCCAGCAGCATCTTCATGAAGGCATAGCCGGTCAGAGAACCGGTGGGACGGAAGGTGCCGTCGCCGTAGCCGCAGATGATGCCCTCGTTGGCGCAGTAGGTGATGTAGCCAGCAAAAATGTTGTTGGCGGGAACGTCGCTGAAGGGAGCGACAGTGGCGCTCAGCTCAGCGGCAGTGGTGGGGCCGAGGACCAGGTTGCAGATGATCTTGGCAGCCTGACCACGGTTCAGGGGAGTCTGGGGCTTGAAGGAACCGTCGGTATAACCGTCGATGACCTTCACAGCGGACAGCACGGCGATGGCTTCGTCATAGTTGACTTTGTCAGCATCCGTGAAGTCCTTGGCGCCGGCGCTGATGGTGACCAGAGACATGGTCATAACCAGAGCCAGAACCAGAGAAAGGAACTTCTTCATGTGGTGTTTTCCTCCTTTAAAATTTTTGCGATCCGCCGCAGCCTTGCCCCGTTCGCCCGGTTCCGGGTCTCGTGTCGGGGCTAGCCGAACCAAACCTGTTGGCCTACACCAAGCCTGGAAACAGCCGTCCGGGACGCCTCTCCGACGTTCGCAGGTTCAATTTACCAGCCCCGCCGTTATTTGTCTATAAATTCGCCGGACTTGTAATTTGAATGATAAACGGCGTGTTTTTATGGCATTTCCGTTACAAATACTTGTAACATTTCTCCGTCCCCGGCGGCCCCTACGCCTCTATTTTCAATATGTACCGCTGCCGCTGCTGGACGATCCGCCCCTCGGCGACCATCTTTTTCAGGATGGGCCGGCACTGGTTCGCGTCGATCCGCAGGATGCGGGCGATGTCCTGCCGGTAGGCGAAGCCCTCGCGGCCAAGATACTCCAGGATCACCGCTTCCTGCTGCTCCGGCGGCACCACGGACTCTTTTAAATAGTAGCGCGCGCCCACCTGCACCACCTTGCCCCGGCGGACCATCTGCTTCAGCCGGTTATACGCCGCGTTCTGGGACACGCCCATCAGCGCCGCCGCCTCGTTCCGGGTGATGGAGTGGCTGCGGCGGAGGTACGCCGTCACCTGGTTTTCGCCGCCCATGCGGATGTCGCAGTCCACCCGCAGGTCCCGGAGGGTCACGTTGTCCAGTCCGCCCCGCACCAGCGCCGCCCGCGCCATCCGGGAAAGCCGGGTGCGGTCATAGGGCTGGCCGCTCCGGGGTGCCGTCAGCACGAATCCCGCCTCCGGCGCTGTCGCCCGCAGCTCCCGCAGAATGGCCAGCACGCCGCTGGTCAGGGCCACCGTCCGCCCCGGCAGGTGCAGCCGCTCGCCGTCCAGGTCCACCTGCTCCCAGCGCAGGGCAACGATCTCCTCCAGCCGCAGGGCGAGCTGCCACGTCAGCCAGAGCGTTACGCCCGCCGGGGTAGTCCGCTCCGTCTGGAGCAGCTTCCACAGGGCGAATTCGTCGATCTGGGCCGACTCCTCCCGGTGGATACGGGTAGAGACCGTCTTTTCTTTCAAATACTCGCCGAAATGGACCTTCAGGCCCGCCGCCTCCACGCCCGTCGCTCGGGAGACGTATTGCCAATCGTGCTCCTCCAGCTGGCGGAGAATATAATCGTTCCGCAGATCCACCAGCCGCACGGAGGTCTGGCCCTCCTCGTCCAGGGCACGCCTGGCCAGCCGGGAAATGGACTGGGGCGTCAGGGGTTTTTGATCCCGGTCCGACAGCACCACGGTCTCTGACACGCGGTTGCGCTTGTCCCGCAAGCCGGCCAGCCACGACGCCAACTCCCCGGAAATCGGCACCCGCCGATCCGGCAGAACCAGGCAGCGGTCCAGGAAGTCGATCTGCGCCCAGGTCAGGTACTGGATCTCCTCCCGCAGCAATCCCGCCTGCCATGCCAGACGCAGAATCACCCCTGCGGCATTATCAAAATTTTTTTCCAAAACACGGTCCATGGCCCGCCCATCCGGGCGGTTGACGACATACTCCTGCATACTGACTCCTTAAATTATGTTACACTTATGTATCAAATAAATAGCTTCCATAATATTCCCGTTTCCTCTGTTCAACCGAGGGACGACCATGTTCTTTTGCGCCTTATTGTTACGTTTGTATGCCGAAATCACATATATTCCCAAAAATCGTTGAAACCATTGCGCTGCAATGGTTTCAAGGTTTCTATTAATTGGAAAATACACCAAAAGATAACAAAAATCAATATCTTTCGGCATATTTTGGACTACCTCCTCTCACGCTAGACTGAAACCAAGGAGCGTGATACACATGGCGAAGCAGGAGCGCATTGCCGTTGGCCAGCGGTTACGGCAGCAGAGAAATCGGCCAGACCATACGGGAAATAATCGCCGAACCGGCGGAAAGGGCCCCACCGTTCTTTTCGCCGCCAGACAATCACGGGCGTAAAAACAGCGCCCCACGGCCTGCGGGACGCCTCTGTAAAAATAGGCTTTTCCTCCGGAGGAAAATGGGATATAATGTACGCCAGTACGAATTGCGGAGGAACCATTCATGATCAACAACAACGAAATGTTTTTGCTGAAGCTGGGCGAGGTGGTCCTGAAGGGCCTGAACCGGCGTTCCTTTGAGGACAAGCTGGTGAACAACGTCCGGCGACGGCTGAAAAGCTGCGGCAGCTTCCAGGTCTATATCCGCCAGAGCACCATTTATGTGGAACCCACCACGGACAACTGCGACATGGAGGCGGCCTACGCCGCCTGCCGGCAGGTGTTCGGCGTAGTGGCGGTGGCCCGGGCCGTTCCCTGCGAAAAAACGGTGGAGGCCATTGCGGAAACCGCCAAGCGGTATCTGGCGGACGAGTTCGCCGCCGCCAGGAGCTTCAAGGTGGAGAGCAAGCGGGCGGACAAGCAGTTCTATCTGAACTCCATTCAGATCTCCCAGGCGGTGGGCGGCGATCTGGCCGAGGCATTTCCCCACATCACCGTGGACGTTCACAAGCCCGATCTGACGGTCTATGTGGAGATTCGGGAGAAGGCCGCCTACGTCCACGCTCCCGCCCTGCCCGGTGCCGGCGGCCTGCCTGTGGGTATGGGCGGCCACGCCGTCAGCCTGCTGTCCGGCGGCCTGGACTCCCCCGTTTCCTCCTGGATGATGGCCCGCCGCGGCGTGGAGCTGGAGATGGTCCACTTTGTCTCTCCCCCCTACACCTCCCAGCAGGCCCAGGACAAGGTACTGGAGCTGGCCCGTCTGCTGACGGCTTACTGCGGCCGGATGATCGTCCACATTGTGCCCTTTACGGAAATTCAGGAAGAGATCCGTAAAAACTGTCCGGAGGAGTATTTCACCCTCATCATGCGCCGCTTCATGATGCGGCTGGCCGAGGCCGTGGCGAAAAAGGCCGGGGCCAAGGCCCTCATTACCGGCGAATCTCTGGGCCAGGTAGCCAGCCAGACCATGATGGCTCTGGGCGTCACGGAGGATGTGACCTCCATGCCTGTCCTGCGGCCCCTCATCGGCATGGATAAGGTGGAGATCATCCGCATTGCCCGGGAGATCGGTACCTATGAGACCTCCATCCTCCCTTATGAGGACTGCTGCACCGTGTTCACGCCCCGTCACCCCGCCACCCGGCCCGACATTGAGGAAGTCCGCAAGGCGGAGGCCGCTCTGGATGTGGACGGTCTGGTGGCCAAGGCGCTGGCGGGCGAGAGCTGGGTAAGAGTCAAGTACTGATCTCCCCTATCAAAGAAGGTACACGCCATGTCACATACTGCCGAAATCATCGCCGTGGGCACGGAGCTGCTCCTCGGCAACATCGTCAACACCAACGCCCGGGACATCTCCCAGGCCCTGTCCGCCGTCGGCGTCAACGTCTTCTGGCACACCGTCGTGGGCGACAACCCCCAGCGCCTGAAAGACGCTCTGGACGTCGCCCGGAAGCGGGCCGACATCATCATCACCACCGGCGGCCTGGGCCCCACCTATGACGACCTGACCAAGCAGACTATCTGCGAAGCCTTCGGCAAGCCCTTGGTACTGCACCAGGACATTCTTGACGACCTGAAAGTCTTTTTCGAGAAAAACGTCCACATGAAGATGCCCTCCAACAACCTCCAGCAGGCGGAGCTGCCGGATGGCTGTACCGTATTCGACAATCCGGTGGGCACCGCACCCGGCTGCGCTTTTGAGGCCGACGGCGTCCATGTCCTGATGCTCCCCGGCCCGCCCTTTGAGATGCTGACCATGCTGAAAGGCCACGTGGTGCCCTATCTCCGGAACCTTTCCAGCGAGGTCATCGTCTCCCACGACATCATGACCTTCGGCCTGGGCGAAAGCCCCATGGAAGAACTGATGCGGGAGAAGATGAGCCGCATGGAGAATCCCTCCCTCGCCACCTATGCCAAGCCCAGTGAGGTCCGTCTCCGGGCCACCGCCAAAGCCGCCAGCATCGAGGAGGCGGAGGCCATGCTGGCCCCGGTGGTAAAGGACGTCACCGATTTCCTGGGGGATTACGTCTACGGCGTGGATGTTTCCAGCCTGGAAGAAACCTGTTTCCGCCTTTTGAAGGAAAAGGGCATGACCCTCGCCACCGCCGAGAGCTGCACCGGTGGCCGGGTGGCGGAGCGGATGACTGCCCTGCCCGGTGTCTCCGCCGTCTACCGTGGCGGCGTGGTCAGCTACTGGACCTCCGTCAAGGCGGATGTGCTGGGCGTGCCCAAGGAAACTCTGGACGCCCACGGCGCCGTGTCGGAGGAGACGGCCCGGGCCATGGCGGAGGGCGCCCGCCGCATCACAGGAGCGGACATTGCCGTATCCGTCACCGGCGTGGCAGGTCCCGACCCCGACGAGCGGGGTGTGCCCGTGGGCATCGTGTTCATCGGCCTTGCCACCCCGGACGGCATCTTTTGCCGTCCTTTGGACCTGGGTAAGCGCCGCCGGGACCGCATCCAGGACCTCTCCAGCAATCACGCGCTGGATGTGGTGCGGCGGTATCTGGCCGGTTTGCCTGTCACGCTTTCCTGAAAAGTTCAAAAAATCCCGTCTGTCCTCTTGACAGCCGGGATTTTTTCGTGTATTCCTATATCGAAAACGTTTACGCTTTTCATTTCAGATATTGGAAAGAAGTGTGTTTGCAATGTACAAGATTGAAACTCATCTCCATACCACCCATACCAGCAAGTGTGGCCACCTGACCGCGCCCGTCCTGGCCAAGGCCTACAAGGAAGCCGGCTACGACGCCATCGCCGTCACTGACCACTACAACCGGGACACGGTGAAGTACCTGAACCTGGACCTGAGCTCTCCCGACGGCCTGCTGGAAAAGTTCCTGGACGGCTTCCACCGGATGGAGGACGCCTGCGGCGAGCTGGGCATCCGGGTCTACAAGGGCGCGGAGCTGCGCTTTGACGAGTGCGACAACGACTACCTGCTCTTCGGCTGGCACGACGAGCTGCTGCGGGATATGCCCCGGAACCTGAAGATGAGCGTGGTGGAGTTCTCCAAGCTGGCCCGGGAGGACGGCGCCCTGCTGATCCAGGCTCACCCCTACCGCAAGAAGTGCACCCCCGCCATCGCCTGCTATCTGGACGGCGTGGAAGTCATTAACGCCCATCCCCGGCACGACAGCCACAATGCCTGGGCCAAGGAGTATGCCGAGCAGTTCGGCCTCATTCAACTGGCTGGCTCCGACTGCCACCAGACGCCGGACATCGCCCGCAGCGGCATCCTGTCCGACACCCTGCCTGCCGATACCTTTGAACTGGCAGCCCTGATCCGCTCCGGGAATTACACGCTGATCGAGCCCCCCGCCGCGGAATAACAACCTTTTTCCCGCCGGATACCTCCGGCGGGAATTTTTTTAACCCAGTGCCACATCCAGCACCATCATGATGAGAAAGCCCCCCACGAAGCCGCAGGTCCCCGCCCGGCTGTGGGCCTGGGGCACCAGCTCCTCCACCACCACGTACAGCATAGCTCCCGCCGCGAAGCTCAGAAGCCAGGGCATCAGGGGCTTTGCCCAGGCGGCGATCAGCACCACCAGCACGCCGAACAGCGGCTCCACCACGCCGGACAGCATCCCGCCCAGGAACGCCCGGCGCCGGGACTTTCCCTCCTGCCGCAGCGGTAGAGCGATGGCGGCGCCCTCGGGGAAGTTCTGGATGCCGATACCCATGGCCAGGGCCGCCGCCCCCGCCAGATTTTCACCGTTTGCCGCCAGGGCAAAGGCCAGCCCCACGGCCATACCCTCCGGTACGTTATGTAGGGTAATGGCGGTCATCAGCAGAGCGTTCTGCCGCCAGATGCCCTCCACAGGCCGTTTTCGCAGCCGGGGCAAAATGCTGTCCAGCGCCGCCAGGAACACCACCCCCAGCAGCATCCCCGCCGCCGCGGGCAGCCAGCCGGGGAAGTGCCTCTCCTCCACCGCCTGGTCGATAGCGGGCAGGAGTAAGCTCCACACCGACGCCGCCGTCATCACCCCGGCGGCAAAGCCCAGCATGGCCCGCTGAAATTTCGGTCTTGGCTCTCCCGAAAAGAAAAACACCATGGCGGCGCCCAGAGTGGTCATCAAAAAGGTAAAGCCGGTGCCCAGTGCGGCCCAGCCAATCGCTTGCAGCATACGCATCAACGCCTTTATCTGGATTCAGGCGGAAGCCCGCCCGTATGCCAGTATAAGCGAAGTCCACGCCGGGGGTGCGGGGATGCAAAAACCGGGCGGTTCCCGCCGCCCGGTCATAAGGTATTTATACGCTCTTATTCATTCGCTTTTTGACCATTTCGTTCACGATTATCTCATATCCCATGCCAACCAGCATGAGAAGCAGCGCGACACCCACTAAATTTGGATTCAGCAGAACCAGGAGCAGCGCTCCAATCGCAACGGCCCAGCCAATATTTGAAACGACTGCCGCCCACTTGCCGAACATACGGCGGGAAACATTCCGGAACTCCGCGCTTTCGGCCTTGTCTTTTTCGTAGGCATCCTCATTCAGCGCCACGTACAGGCACCGAGCCGACATCACAATGCAGCAAATCCCCATCACAAAGCTGTTATCAAAATCCGCCCGCAGACCGCGCCATAGCTTCAAGGCCCCCAGCGCTCCCGTGAACAGTCCGCACCCAAAATGCTTCCGGCTGTAAATCCTCATCCGCCCCGCCTCCTTTTTCCATATCCTATCACATCCGCCTCTTTCCCACAACTCCCGTCTTGCTTTTCCGTCCATTCCGTGCTATTTTATAAATAACGGCATACAATGCAAAAGGACTCATATAATTTCGCTGTGCAATGGCGCGAAAGTTTCTACGGGGCCGCCGAAAGGCTCTGCTATGAGTGTCTGTCGGGTAGGGTCTATCCGGTCAGGCGCTCCTTTTTTTGTTATGCAAGGCATAGCAAAAATAATTGAATGTGTCATTTCCTCGCGCCTGCGGGGCAGCTGGAAATGACGCACGAAAACTTCATGCGCGCCGAATTTTCCGGTTTTGGGTGTACTATATTGCGCATGAAGTTTTTGCCGACATTTCGTATGAGAGGTGTTTTGTATGGCTATCACGATCTTGAAAGGAACCATCGTCTCCGCGCGGTCGCTGGGCAAGCTGGATATCACAGAGAACGGCTACCTGGTAGCCGAAAGCGGCGTCATTCAGGGGGTATTCCCCGCCCTGCCGGAGCAGTACGCGGGCGCGCCCGTGGAGGACTACGGCGACGCCCTGATTCTGCAGTCCTTCGCGGACCTGCACCTCCACGCCCCCCAGTACCCCATGCTGGGCATGGGCATGGACCTGCCCCTGCTGGACTGGCTGAACGCCTACGCCTTCCCCACGGAGGCCCGGTTCGCGGACCCGGATTACGCCCGGGAGATTTACCGCAAGCTGGCCCATGAGCTGGTGTCCCACGGTACCACCCGGGTGTGCATGTTCTCCTCCCTCCACACCGACGCCACTCTCATCCTGATGGACGAGCTGGAAAAGGCGGGCGTCACCGGCTATGTGGGCAAGGTGAACATGGACCGCAACGCCGCCCCCGGCGTGCTGGAGGAGACCACCGAGGAATCCCAGCGGGAGACCCTCCGCTGGCTGGACGCCTGCGGGGATTTTGCCCACATCAAGCCCATGCTGACCCCCCGGTTCACCCCCTCTTGCACCAACGAGCTGATGGCTTTCCTGGGGAATTTGGCGGCGGAGCGGGACCTGCCCGTCCAGTCCCATCTGTCGGAAAACAGTGCGGAGATGGAGTGGGTCCGGCAGCTCCACCCCGACTGCCGGCAGTATTGGGAGACTTACGCCAAATACGGTCTGTGGAATGACCGCACCGTCATGGCCCACTGCGTCTGGTCCGATGAACGGGAGCGGGAGGCCATGCGTGACGCAGGCGTCACCGTGGTCCACTGTGCCGACTCCAACCAGAACATCTGCTCCGGCGTGGCGCCGGTGCGGGTGATGCTGAACGAAGGGCTGAAGGTGGCCCTGGGCAGCGACATCGCCGGCGGCGACCATCTGGATATGTTCGACGTGGTGGCCTCCGCCATCCGGGCCTCCAAGGCCCGCCGGGTACTGGACAACTGGCAGACGGATTTTCTCACCGTCCCCGAGGGCTGGTACCTGGGTACCTCCGCCGGTGCGGCCTACTTCGGGGAGCAGCCCGGCTTCGCCGCCGGGAATCCCCTCCACGCCATCGTCCTGGCAGATGATGCCCTGCCCCAGCCCCACCCTCTGACCCCCGCCGAACGGCTGGAGCGGTGCGTGTACCTGCGGCAGCCCGGTGCGATTCAGGCAGTCTGGAGCGCCGGCAGAAAAGTCTATACCGCCGAATAAACGCAAAAAAGAGAGCCGAAAGGCTCTCTTTTTTGTTCAGAACAAATGCACGACCCCCATGGTGACCGCCGTGGTAATGCCCCCGGCGACGACAAGCCCCAGCAAAATAGCGGGCAGGGCGGTCCGCAGGCGGATGTCCAGCAGGGACGCCACCAGCGCCCCGGTCCAGGCCCCGGTCCCCGGCAGGGGGATGGCCACCAGAACGAACAGCCCCGCCAGGCGGTATTTCCGCACGATGCGGCCCTTCAGGTGGGCCCGGCGCTCCAGCCAGACGATTTTCGGTCCGAAAAACCGGGTGTCCCGCAGCCAGTTGAACACCCGCCGCGTCAGCAGCATGATAAACGGCACCGGCAACAGGTTCCCCAAGATTGCAATCACGCAGGCCACGGCAGGCGGCAGCCCGGCGGCGATACCCACGGGAATGGCCCCACGCAGCTCGATGACCGGGATCATGGCCGTACCGAAGGTCATCAGCAATTTTCCGAATACAGTTTCCAAAAAGGGCATAAAGTCCTCCAAAACAGGTCTCGGGCCGCGGAGGAAACTCCCCCGCGGCCCGTGGAAGTGTTAAGGATAGTTTACTCCAGGTTCAGGCGCTTTTTCAAGAAGTAAGTTGTTAAGATATAGAAGACGGCGCCGTACACCACTTCGCCCAGGATCACCGTGACCATTCCCAGGTGCACAGAGGCCATGGCGGAGATGTTGTCCGTCCAGCCCAGCAGCAGGTGGTGGAACCAGGATTCGTCCAGCAGCATGATGCCCATGCCGCCCAGGAACTGCATGATGAACTGGATCAGGAAGAACCACAGCACGGACCAGGCCATCTTGTGGTTGGGGAAGCTGTGGCCGATGGCCAGGGCGGCGTAGAACTGCAGGCACATGGCACAGCAACCCACAAAGCACAGCACCAGGAACTCCGCCACGATGGCGGTGCCGTTGATGGCGTAATAGGTGGAAAGGTTGCGGTAGATCTCCTGGAACAGCTCCCGGAAGCCCGCTGCGATCTGCTGGACCAGTTCCACATCAAAGGCCATGATCAGGCAGGCCAGGCAAACCACCACCAGGGTCAGAGCGAACCAGACGGCGGAGACGATAAGCTTGCTCCAGATGTGCTGGTGGACGGAGACGGGCAGGGTCATCATCACATAGCCCTCGTCCTGGAGCAGGTTCTTGTAGAACCGCTGGACCATGACCACCATGCTCATGACACATACACCCATGATGGCAATGACGAATGCCATGACCAGCAGGGCGCCCAGGACGTTCAGGAACCTGCTGCCCGTATCCAGCATCCCCCGGACGGAGAAGTTGGCACCCACGGCAGTCACCAGCAGGATCAGAAACAGGGGCAGCATGATGCGGCCCGTGGCACGGAATTCGTGCTTCATCAGTTTTCTCAGCATTTGAACACCTCCCGGAACAGAGCGTCCACACTCATGCCCTTTTCCTCCCGGATCTCATCCACGGAGGACTGGAGCACCATGCGGCCCTGGTTGATGAAGATGACGTCGTCCAGCACCTTTTCCACATCGGAAATGAGGTGGGTGGAAATCA
>CAMAZB010000006.1 GCA_945862785.1 uncultured Clostridia bacterium
ACGTTCTCTCCACCCTGACCCCCCGTGAGGAAAAGGTGCTGAAGCTGCGCTTCGGTATTGAGGACGGCCGTACCCGTACCCTGGAGGAAGTAGGCAAGGAATTCAACGTCACCCGTGAACGCATCCGCCAGATCGAAGCAAAGGCTTTGAGAAAGCTGCGGCATCCCAGCCGGAGCAAGAAGCTGAAGGACTTTTTGAACTGACCAGCGGTGTATGTTAAGTAAAAAGCTGCGTGAAACAGAGAGTTTCACGCAGCTTTTTTATACCGTAGCCAATGATACAGGCACACCTCAGCCCCGATAGCTCAACAGCCGCCCCGCTTCCAGAGCCGCTAAAGCCCGAACACCGTCAAAGTCCACATAGGGATTGTATACCGCCTCCAGCTTATCGTGGTTGGCCTTCGCGTCTTTCAGCGCAGATACGCCCTCTTCCCGCAGCAGGGCCGTCATTCGTCCCTGGAACCGCAGGCGGGCCTTACCCTCCGGTTCCGTCATGGCGTCCAGACGAATACGCCGGTAGGGTTTCTTCCCGTAATCCATCCCGGGACGGGAAGTGACAAAAGCCAGCCCCAGACCGGGGATCAGCAGATGCTCCGCCCGCCGTGGATCCTCGGGGGACACACAGAGGATGGTGTCCCAACCCTGTTCCACAGCGGCGGCGTGGAGCTCAGCCAGGTACGGCGCGGCCAGCTCCCAGCTGTCCGCGAATTCGTAGACCTTCGGACACAGGGCATCCACACTGTCAAAGCGCCAAAGATAACCCTTATGAGTGATACTGCCCAGAAAACGGCGAACGGTCTTTCCCCTGGTGCCTTTTCGCCCCCGCAGCTCCCGGGCAATGATCCCCTGAACCCGCCGCTCCGCCCGGTCGGAGTCAAAGGTCCCGGCCACTGCCGCCAAAGTATCCAGTTCCACCTGCCGGGCGGCCTTCAGGCTGTGGTAGGCCCGGACATAGGCGGCTTTGTATGCATGGGTGTGGGCTTTTACCTCCTCCACGGCAGCCTTGGCGGAGGTCAGGTCATAGAACCGTCCCAGGTCCACATACCGATCCACCGCCGCCGGATACTTCGGCTCCAAAACGTGGGGGCTGGTCCCGTCCGCAATGGCGCAGCGCAGCTCCGGCAGCACCACACCGTCCAGGGAATCCGGGTCTCCTGAGCACCAAAGGTACTCCACCGCCGCACCTGCCTGCTCCATGGTCTGTCCGATCATCCGCATGAAGGTGTTTTTCCCCACGCCTGGGCCACCCTTCAAAACCATGAAGTCATATGTATCCTCCAGGTCTACCAGTTCACCGAACAGATTTTGAAAACCGTCGCCGCTGTTGGCGCCCGCAAAAAAGTTCGTCGCCTGAGCCATAAATTTCCCTCCAGTTCCAAATTCATTCCAGCCTATGCCGGGCGAACTTGGCCTGACAGCGGAAGGTCCCTATTTTATTGTGAAAAAGCGGAGAAAAGAAAATTTATCCAATAAGTGAATTGTTGGTGAAATCTTCCGTTGGTCATGCTATAATGAAAAAAATATCTGCAAGGAGCAATCCATGGACGAACAGTATACCCCCATTCTCTCCGATGAGGAGCGGGCAGTTCTTCGCGCCCAGCGGGCGGAACGGCGGAAGGCCGCCCGGCAGGCCCGCCGCCGCAGGCAGCTTCGGCAGCTGTTGCCCGCAGGCGTTCTTTTGCTGGTCTTGACCTGCCTGTTGGCCGTCTGGGCCTCTCGCCGCACAAAGGAGGAGCTTGAATCGGAGCCGATTACCCCCGTTGCCGCCGCCGTATTGGCGGAAAGTCCCCCTCCCGAGCCGCCCCCCCTCTGGACTCCGGCGGAAACGGCGGATACCGCCCGTCTGGACGACACTTTTCCCAGCGCCTACGCCGTAGTCATTGACCGGGCTGACGGCACCATTCTGGCGCAGAAAGATTCCGAAGCTGTCATCAGCCCCGCCTCCATGACAAAAATCATGACGATTCTGGTGGCTGCTGAAAACCTGAAAAGCCTGGATGATACCGTTACCATCACCATCGATATCACGGACTACTGCTTTGTCAACGATTGCAGCGTGGTAGGCTATGAGCTGGGCGAGTCCGTCACAGTCCGGGAGCTGCTGTATGGTACCATCCTCCCCTCCGGAGCGGATGCCGCCCTGGCTCTGGCTATCTATGTCGCCGGGTCCCACGAAGCTTTCGTGGAATTGATGAATCAAAAAGCGGAGGAGCTCGGTATTGCGGACACCACGCATTTCACCAACTGCGTGGGATTGTACAACGAGGCCCATCACTGCACCGTCCGGGACATGGCGGTCATCCTCAACGCGGCCATGGAAAACGAGCTGTGCCGGGAGGTGCTGGACGCCCGCACCTATGAGACCGCTCCCACCCAGGAGCACCCCGAGGGCCAAATCCTCTCCAACTGGTTCCTGCGCCGCATTGAGGACAAGGATACCGGCGATGTGGAGGTCATCGGCGCCAAGACTGGCTATGTGATGCAGTCCGGCAACTGTGCCGCCAGCTGCGGCCGTGACAGAGACGGAAATGAGTATATCTGCGTCACCGGCAACGCATACAGCTCCTGGCGTGCCATCTATGATCATGTGGCACTTTACAAGACTTACTGCAATTAAATGGCTTTCTGAAAGGAAGAGGAGGCATCCCGGATGCCTCCTCTTTATCGTTTATATGGGCTGCGTGGATCACAGAAATACCTCGTTGTCCTTCGGCTCGGCAAAGTTCTGCTCCAGCATCTTCACATGGGACAAAAACGCCTCGTCGTCAAAATACTTGGCGCCCTTGGTGCATTTGCGGACGCACCGCTGGCACTTGATGCAGGTGCCGGGCACATTGGACACGTTCTTCGGGTCGATGGCGCCCATGGGACACAGTCGGGCACAGGCACCGCAGTTGGTACACCTGGACAGATAAGTCTTGGGCTTTGCCTTCAGAAACTTGGCGGGCTGACCGTCAGTGCCCATGGGGATATAGTAGGGGGCGCCCGGGTCACCGGGGACTTTGACAGGCGCCGGGGTGTCCGTTAAGCTCTTTACCTTTACAGATATCCGTCTGGCAAATTCCTTCATCTCGAACTGGTCGCTCCAGCCGGGACGCCCATAGGCCAGCTCATCGGTAAATGCGTGCTGCCCCACAAAGGCGCCGGCGGCGACAGTGTGGAACCTGTCTCCTTCCAAAACCGCGCACAATTCCGCCAGGGAATTGTCGTAATTTCGGTTTCCGAAGGTCACGATTGCTACTGCCAGGGCACCATTGCCGTGGAAACGGCTCTGAAAATCCGGTAGGAGTTTGTTGGGCATCTTCCCCGCGTAGGTAGGTGTCCCCATCACCACCAGGTCTTTTTCTGTAAAGGAATACTCCTTTTCACGTTCAGCAGGCTTGGTGAAATTCACCTGTTCCAGAGGCAATCCCAGTTTCGCCGACAGTTCCCCGGCGACGGTATTCACAGCCTTGTCCGTATTACCGGTAGCACTGTACCAAACCGCCCAGACCCTTTCGATGTTCATATGGCACTCCTTTCTGAAAAACGCAGGGACGGTCTCCGACCGTCCGTGGACGGCCAGAGGCCGCCCCTGCGGATGTCCTTCTGGTTTATAATGAAAAATCTGATTCGTTCAGTTGATGGGTGTCCAGGCTGGCCGGGCGGGGCGGCACCCGCTTCAAGGGGTCGTACTTGAACGCCCGGCAGTGGTGTTCCACAGGCACAATGCCCCGCTTCATGCAGGCCACCTCCCGCTCGTTGATCTGCTGGCCCCGCTGGCAGTAGGCGCAGCGGGGGTCAATATCCTTGCGAAACAGTTTCACGTTTCCCCCTCCGTTTCGTTACAAGGTGTACAGCTTGACGGCATCATCCTCCACCGTGGCTCTCACCTGGGTGATGGGATGCTCGTAGCTGTCGATGATCTTCGTCGCCATGGGGTCCTCCAACTCCTTCTGGATGGTCCGCCGCAGGTTCCGGGCACCGTAGGTCCGGGAATAGGACTTCTTCGTCAGGAACGTCACCAGGGCGTCATCGTAGGTGAACGCGATGGCCTTATCCTTCAGGGAGTCCACCAGCTCACCCAGCATGATGCGGGCGATGGACTGGAAATGCTCCTCAGTCAGGCGGTTGAAGGTAATAACAGCGTCCACCCGGTTAATAAATTCGGGACGCAGGAACTGCTGGAGAGCCTTCATGGCCCGATCGGCATCCTGCTCCTGCTGGGTGCGGCCAAAGCCCACAGTACCCTCCTTGGTGGCACTGCCGGCGTTGGAGGTCATGACGATGATGGTGTTCTCGAAATTGACCTTGCGGCCATGAGAATCGGTGATCTCGCCGTCGTCCAGAATCTGCAGCAGCACGTTCAGCACATCGGGATGGGCCTTTTCGATCTCGTCGAACAGGATGACGGCGTAGGGTTTGCGGCGAATTTTCTCCGTCAGCTGACCCGCTTCGTCATAGCCCACATAGCCCGGAGGAGAACCGACAATACGGGAAACGGAGTGCTTCTCCATAAATTCGGACATATCCAGCCGAATCAGGGCGTCCGGGGTGTTGAACAAGTCCGTGGCAAGCTGCTTCACCAGCTCGGTCTTGCCGACACCAGTGGGGCCGACGAAAATGAAGCTGACGGGCTTGTGCTTGGGAGAAATCCCCACCCGGTTGCGGCGAACGGCGGCGGACACAGCCTCCACGGCCTCGTCCTGGCCGATAATATGGCTCTTGAGCCGGGTCTCCAGCTGGCTGAGACGCTGGAACTCCTGCTCCCGGATCTTAGCGGCGGGGATCTTGGTCCACAACTCAATAACGTGGGCGAGATTCTCCATGGAGAGCTGAGGGTCGCCCTTTTCCAGCAGCACATCCAGCTCGGTGTGAAGCTGGAGCTCCCGGCTTTTCAGCTCCGCCATACGGGCATAGTCGCCCTCTTCCTTCTCCTCTTTTTCCTCCAGCATGACCCGCTCTTTCTCGTAGTCATCCAGTTCCCGCTGGACCTGCATCCGCCGGGAGATGTCCGGGTCCTTCAAGTTTAGGTCGGAGCAGGCCTCGTCGATGAGGTCGATGGCCTTGTCCGGCAGGAAGCGGTCGGTGATATACCGCTCGGAGAGCACCACCGCCTGGCGGATAATGCCATCGGAAATTTTGACGCCGTGGAACTTTTCATAGTTGGGCGCCAGACCCTTCAGGATCTGAATAGAGTCCTCAATGGAAGGCTCGTTGACGGTGACGGGCTGGAAGCGCCGCTCCAGAGCGGTGTCCTTTTCGATGGACTTGCGGTATTCGTTGAAGGTGGTGGCGCCGATGACCTGGATCTCGCCCCGGGAAAGGGCAGGTTTCAGGATGTTGGCGGCGTTCATGCTGCCCTCGGCATCGCCGGCGCCGACGATGGTATGGACCTCGTCGATCATTAAAATGATATTGCCAAGGCGTTTCACCTCGTCGATAAGGCCCTTCATACGGCTCTCAAACTGGCCCCGGAACTGAGTGCCTGCCACCAGGGCTGTCAGGTCCAGGAGGTAGACCTCCTTTTCCCGCAGCTTGAAGGGCACGTCGCCCTTGGCGATGCGTTGGGCCAGGCCCTCGGCGATGGCGGTTTTGCCAACGCCGGGTTCACCAATGAGGCAGGGGTTGTTCTTCTGGCGGCGGTTCAAGATCTGGACCACCCGCTCGATCTCCTGCTCCCGGCCGATGACCGGGTCCAGCTTGCCGTCCTTGGCCCGCTGGGTCAGGGAGATGCAGTAGCTCTCCAGATACTTCCGCTTTCCGTTCTTGGGTTCCTTCTTCTCCCGGCCCCGGCCGGAAGCGCCGCCCTCGTCGGCGCTCTCACTCTTGGGCACGTCACCGCCAGAGAACAGGCGGTTCAGGAAGGGGAAGGTGGCGGTCTTGCCATCTTCCTCGTCGCTGTCCTCGTCTCCGCCGGGCAGGTCCTCAATATTTTCCACGCCGCTCATGGCCTGCATCATCTCATTGCTGATGGTTTCCAGGTCCTCATCAGAGATACCCATGCGCTTCATCATGTCATCCACCTGAGGCAGGCCCAGGTCCTTGGCGCATTTCAGGCACAGGCCCTCGTTAACGGTCTTATCACCGTCCAGCCGTGAAATAAATACCACGGCGACGTTTTTCTTACATCTTGAACAAAGTGTCGGCTGCATGTTGACCTCCAACGCGCCCGGGGGCGCTCAAACAAAAATATCACGGTTCACTGTAAAAAAGAAAGCACGCTCAACGGCGTATAGGTCGTGAATACGCGCAGGATATGGGCTTGTGCAAACATCTCCTTCTCAAAGGAGACACCCAGACGCCGGGCCGCCCACACCGCCAGGAACAGCAACAGTGCGCCCTCGATCAGCCCCAGCAAGCCGCCGCCAAGGGCGTTCAGCCCCCGCAGTCCCGGCAGCCTGACCAGCAGATCCATGGCTTTGAACAGCACATGGAGCAGCACCAGCAGCGCCAGAAAAGAGAGAATATACAGCACGCCGTAGATCATGGACTGGGCGATGCTGGTCACTACCGCGGTGGCAACGGACACGCCGGTGTCCCGCACGGTCTCCTCTGTTTTCTTCACCAGGGAGCCCCGCACATCCTTATCCAGCCCCAGCAGGGCCAGCAACGGCTCGATCTCAAGTTCCGTTTCAGCTTCCGGCATTTGCGCCGTTTGCTTCTCTATGGCCGCGTCTACCTTCTGCTCGATGCGGTGCTCAATGAGCGGTGCGGCCAGCCGGGCCAGCGGACCCGAAAAGGTGGCGGCGATCATGCCCGCGCCAACCAGTGCCACGACCGCGATCACCAGTCCCGCCAGCGTTTGCAGCAGGCCCCGCTTGACGCCGAAAATAGTAAAGCCTACTAAAATCAGCACAACGACCGCGTCTATTATAACAGGTGCCGTCAAAAATGCCTACCTTCTCTCCTGTAAACGTTTTGTGAATTTGGGCGCCAAATCATGGAAGGAACAGCTTTGCGTACTCAGAGGACAGCAGCAGCGCCGACCCGTCCGACCGCACCAGGACGTCCCGGATAGACTCCGTACCCGCCAGGGATGCGTAGGTCTCCAGCGCCTGGTTGTAAATAACCAGCCGGTCCAGATACAGCACCGCCAGATACTTGCCGCAGGCGGAGATGTCCTGGACCTCCTCAGATACATCCAGGCTCCCCAGTTCCGTACCGTCGGCAGCGACGGTGACCAGCCGCCCCACGCTGCCGGACTGATAGCGGTTCAGCAGTACCGCGGCAAAGCTTTCGCCGTTCAGGTCGTATTCCCGGAGATGGGCCCCGTTATAGTCGTAGCTCCCCTCTACATTCCCCTTGGTGTCCGCAAAGGTCAGACAGGTATCGGACACCGTTGCCAACTTGCCGTCCACGCAGCCAATGGCAGCCACCAGACCGTCCGCCACATCATAATCCGCCGCCGGCTCCGTCTCGCTCAGATCGTACAGCACCACATTGCTGACAAAGGTGCCGTTCTCCTGCCCCAGGGTCACAGCCGCCAGGGCGTTGCCCTCGCCTGCCACCCAGGCGTCTGTCACGAAGCGGCGGGAGGAATTAAAAGCGAACACCAGCTCCATACCGTCGTCATAAACGTTGACGCAGCCCTTGTAGTTCTTCTTTTTGGCAGTCACCGCCATCCAGCCCTTCTCGTTCAGGGTGGCGGAGAGGAAGGGTTCTTCCTCCGCGGCGGTCAGCGACAGCACCTCGCCGTTCCGGTCCACCACATACAGCGCCGTGCCGCCCACATCGTAGGCTACCGCCCGTTCGCCGCCGCTGTGCAGCGCCGGAGCGGCCATGTTGACCGCCGTAGACCACACTTCGCCGCCGCTGGCGTCCAACACCCGCAGCCGGGTGTCGGACAGCACCACCAGCCGGTCTCCCAGCACAGCGAAGCGGTTGCTGGCGGAGGCATCGTAGTCGTAGACAGAGCCGCTGCCGGCCTTTTCCGTGCTGCCATAGTTCAGATAGCGGCGCAGCGCGTCAAAGCCGGTGCCGTCCCGGTAGGCGGCAAACACCACCACCGCCAGAACGGCTACCAGCGTCAGGAAGAAAACAAGGAATCCCCGCAGCTTTTTCCGGGGCTTCTGCTCCTCCT
This sequence comes from uncultured Clostridia bacterium, assembly GCA_945862785.1. Classification (GTDB taxonomy): domain Bacteria; phylum Bacillota; class Clostridia; order Oscillospirales; family Oscillospiraceae; genus Oscillibacter. The sequence goes on from CAMAZB010000006.1 coordinate 8,062, forward strand.
CGCCGTCGTTGTCATTCCAAATATCTTTCGTCGTATCAGCCATTGAGTCGCTCATCCTCATACCAAAGTCTTGTCAGGTACAGTCCTCCCGGCGGCACAGTGGGACCTGCCAGGCGCCGGTCCCCGCTCTCCAGGATGACGGGGATATCCTCCGGAGCAAATTTGCCCTCCGCCGCGTACAGAACGGTACCGGTAATGGCACGGACCATATTATACAAAAAACCGTTGGCGCAGACCTTCAGTTCCAGCAGGTCGCCGTTCCGGGTCACATCGCACCAGTAGATCGTGCGGACGGTAGACTTCGTCTCCGTCCCCACGGAGCGGACTGCCCGGAAATCGTGGGTCCCCACAAACTGGTGGGCCGCCCGGTTCAGGAATTCCTCGTCCAGCTTCTTGGGATAGAAATAGGCCCGGTCCACATAAAACGGATTCTTGAACCGGGAGTTATAAATGCGGTAGGTATACTCCTTTTTGATGCACGAGCCGATGGCATTGAAATCCTCAGCCACCTCCAGGGCTTCCTTCACCATGATATCCTCCGGGGTGTGGGTATTGACGGCAAAGGGTAGCCGGTCCACGGGGATACGGCTTTCCGTGCGAAAATTGGCGATATAGTGCTCCGCATGGACGCCGGCGTCGGTGCGTCCGCAGCCGGTGAGGTGCACCGGAGCTCCGGTGATCTTCTCCAGAGCCTTCTGCAGGGTCTCGCAGACCGTGACGGCATTCTTCTGCACCTGCCAGCCGTGATAGGCGGTGCCGTTATACATCAGTTTTAAGGCAATGTTGCGCATAGTCTCTCCTTATTCCGGCCAGGTGAGGCGAGGATAGCCGTCATCGTCCTCTTGCCAGGTCTCCTCCGAACCGCTTTCGGTGATGGTCCAGCGGGTGTGGGTGAACTCATAAGTCAGGCCGTTTTCATCGGTGCAGGCGTAAGCCAGCAGCACTTCATCCCCTTCCTTGCAGGAGATGACCGGCTGCCAGTCTTCGACGGCATATGTATATTCGCCGTATTGCACCAGTTCCCGATCCAGTGCGGCGGGCTGCTCCGCTGTCAGGATACCGTTGACGTACACCCGGAATACAGGGTTCTGGATCTCTGCGCCGTCTCCTTCCCTGTTCTGCAGGTTAAAATTGTAACCATCTCCCAGGGTCAGCAAGCCTTTCTCTCCATCATACGCATCGCCCCCGCCGCCCCAGCCGTTGGCCCGGAGAGGCAGCAGCATGGCAACATCGGACCAGCTGCCAAGATCCTCGCGGGTGATGGTGCCGTCGGTGTCCGCGAGCACAGACAGCGTAAGGTCTCCGTTCTTCTCTGCCGGAATAGACACATCAGCAGTAAAGGCACCGTCACCGCGCCCGGTCATGGGAAATTCCGTCGTCTCTCCCGCCGCGTTCACCAGCAGGATAGCTCCGGTGTCCGTCCCCCACTGCCGCAGTGTCACGGAGACCCAGGTCAGCAGGGAACGGCTGTCGCTGTCCACGCCGGTGACCTGCAAGTCGTGAGCAGTGACCAAACGGACAGACTCCGCCATTTCCCGTGCTACCCGGTCGGAGATCCTATTCATGCTGTTATTCAGGTCTCCCAACTGATGCTTCGCGTTGTCCAGCTGACTTTTCACTTCCGATAGGGCAGCGCGCTGGGAGAGGTTCAGTCCCAGCAGTACGGCGCACAGGACCAGCGTCAGAAGCTGTAACCCATTCTTTTTCCAGAATGTCATGGCAAGACCTCCCGACTGTTTGATGGCGTGAAAGTTCCGGCTTTTAACATCTTACTGTCAAATGCCAAACCGCCGCAGCACCAGTACGGCTGCCAGTACCAAGCCGCCGATAGTCAGGGCAATATCGTCCCGGCGCTCGTATTTCAGAACGTGCAGCTTGGTGCGTCCCTCGCCGCCGTGGTAGCAGCGGCACTCCATGGCGGTGGCCAGCTCGTCCGCCCGACGGAAGGCACTGATGAACAACGGCACCAGGATGGGGATGAGGGCCTTGGCCTTCTGGATAATGTTGCCGCTCTCAAAATCCGCGCCCCGGGCCTTCTGGGCGGACATGATCTTGTCCGTCTCCTCGATCAGGGTGGGAATGAACCGCAGGGCAATGGACATCATCATGGCCAGCTCATGAACCGGCACATGGAACCGCTTTAAGCCGTTCAACAGCCGCTCCAGGCCGTCAGTCAGGCTGATGGGACTGGTGGTGTAGGTCATCAGGAAGGTGCCCATGATGAGCAGCATGATGCGCAGCACCATGAAAACGGCGTTCCGCAGGCCCTCCTCCGAGATGCGGAGGAAACCCCACTGGAAAAGATAGGTCTCACCGGGAACGAAAAACAGGTTCAGCAGGCCGGTGAAGATGATGATGAACAGCACCGGCTTCAATCCCCGTACCAGCTGCTTGATGCCGACCTTGGAGATGCGGACGCAGACAGCCAGACACAGGGCCATCAGGGCATAGCCCACCACGCCCTTGGCGCAGAACAGGGCCACGATATACAGGAGCACCAGTAAAATCTTCGTCCGGGGGTCCAGCTTGTGGGCCACCGTATTTCCCGGGAAATACTGGCCCAGGGTAATGTCCTTCAGCATACGGCACCGCCCTTCCGCAGCGCCAGAAGCTGCTTTTCCAGTGCCTCCACGGTATAGACCGCCGGGTCGATATCTACTCCCCGCGCTTTCAGGGCCATGGCGATGCGGGTCACCTGGGGCACATCCAGTCCGGCGGTGAGCAATTCATCCGCCCGGGCGAACACCTCCGCCGGGGTGCCGCTCATCAGGACATGGGCGCTTTTCAGCACCAGGATGCGGTCCACATTCTGAGCGATCTCGTCCATGCTGTGGCTCACCAGAATAACGGTCGTGTGCCGATTCCGGTGGAAGTCCCGGATGTTTGCCATCAGGTTCTCCCGGCCGGCCGGGTCCAAGCCCGCGGTGGGCTCGTCCAGCACCAGCACCTCCGGCTGCATGGCCAGCACGCCCGCCAGGGCCACCCGGCGCTTCTGACCGCCGGAGAGCTCAAAGGGGGACTTCTCCAACTGGTCGTCCCGGATGCCCACCAGACGGGCGGCCTCCCGGACGCAGCTGTCCAGTTCATCCCCGGTCTTACCCTGGTTGGTGGGACCGAAGGCGATGTCCTTATAGACCGTCTCCTCGAAAAGCTGGTACTCCGGGTACTGGAACACCAGGCCCACCCGGAAGCGGACGTCCCGAATCTTTTTCGGCTCCGCCCAGATATCCTTGCCCCCCAGCAGGACCTGTCCCGATGTGGGCTTCAGCAGGCCGTTGAGGTGCTGGATGAGGGTGGATTTCCCGGAGCCGGTATGGCCGATGATGCCGAGAAACTCCCCCTCGTAAACGTCAAAGCTCATATCCTCCACCGCGCTGCGCTGGAAGGGCGTGCCCACGCCGTAGGTGTGGGTCAGATTTTTGATTTGCAAAATGGGTTCCAAATCGCTTCTTCCTTCCAGTCAGTTTTTGGCTGCCGCCGCGATAGCATCGGCGCATTCCTCTACCGTCAGAGCATCCAGGGGCACGTTCCAGCCGTCTTTTTTCAGGCGGTCCAGCAGGTCCACCGTGTCCGGGGCAGTCAGTCCCATGGAGCGCAATTCGTCAATGCGGGCGAACACCTCTTTGGGGGTACCGTCCATGGCGACAAGCCCATCGTCCATGACAATGACCCGGTCTGCCTCCTCCGCCTCGTTCATATGGTGGGTAATGAGGATGACGGTGATGCCTTTTTCCTGGTTGAGCCGGTGGACCGTAGACAGCACCTCCCGCCGTCCCACAGGGTCCAGCATGGCGGTGGCCTCGTCCAGTACGATACACTCCGGCTCCATGGCGATAACGCCAGCGATGGCGATGCGCTGTTTCTGGCCGCCGGAGAGCAGGTGGGGCGCGTGGGTCACGAACTCATACATGCCCACAGCCTTCAGGGCGTCGTCCACACGGCGGCGAATTTCCTCAGTAGGCACGCCCAGGTTCTCCGGGGCGAAGGCCACGTCCTCCTCCACCACATTGGCAACGATCTGGTTATCCGGGTTCTGAAACACCATGCCTACCCGCTGGCGGATGGCCAGCAGCAGCTTTTCGTCCAGGGTGTCCATGCCCTCCACATACACCTTGCCGCCGGCGGGCAGCAGAACGGCGTTGAAGGTTTTGGCCAGGGTGGACTTGCCGGAGCCGTTATGTCCCAGCACCACCACGAAGCTGCCCTTTTCGATTTCCAAATCCACGCCCCGCAGAGCGAACACCGGCTGGCCGCCCTCGTCCGCCGGGTAGGCGAAGCGGAGCTCTTTTGTTTCAATGATCGCAGACATGATCAGGTCTCTCTTTCCGTTTCTTTGCAGTGCAGCCGCAGTCCGCGCGGTGCCAAGGTGTCCAGGCCCCGCCACAGCCAAAAGCCGCAGAGGGCACCCAGGGTGTTCAGCAACAGATCATCAATGTCAAAGGCCCGTCCCACAAGCAGCTGCCAACACTCGATGAAGCCCGTAACGCACAGGCCCGTGACGAGAACCCGTTTCCATCCGTATCCCTGCCACAGCAAGGCTGGAAAAAAGCCGAAGGGCAGGAACATAATGATGTTGCCCAGCAGGGTATACAAAAGAATACCGCCCAGACTAAAAGTCTGGAATGGGATGAGGTTTACATCCCCCATCTGGAAAAACGGCTCCGGCCATCCCCAACGCAGCGCATCAAACAAACTGAATCCCCAGGGCGTCAGCGTCCCCATCGCCATGCCGCCGCAGAACATCCAGAACAGCGCCAGCACGGCTTCCCTCCGCCGGGAGCTTACCAATCCGGTCGCTTTTAACCGACGTTTCCGCCAGGGATGCAGGCAGACATACAGTGCCAGCGCCGCCAGAACGCCGGGAAGCATCCTGACAAGATAACGCCATGTCATCCAAACATAGCGCATCACTCAGAAAACCATCTTCCCGTAGCTCCACAGGGCAGAGCCAGGCCAGTCTCGGTGACAGGCAGGCCCAGTTCGTCCCAGGTGCACTTGCCGCCGTACTTGCTCGCCACCAGGATGTTCAGCAGATACCCCAGCACCGAGGGGGCAAGGCCCGTGGTGTAGGAATTGATAAGCACAAACAAAGGTTTGTCCGACAGCACCCCGGCGCACAGCTTCACGAAGGGATACAGGTTCTCCTCCAGCTTCCACACCTCGCCGCCGGGCCCGCGGCCGTAGCTGGGCGGATCCATGATGATGGCGTCGTAGGTCTTGCCCCGGCGAATTTCCCGCTCCACAAATTTGGCGCAGTCGTCGATGATCCAGCGAATGGGAGCGTCCTCCAGACCGGAGAGCTTGGCGTTCTCCCGGGCCCAGGCCACCATGCCCTTGGCCGCGTCCACATGGCACACGCTGGCGCCCGCCTTGGCGCAGGCCACCGTGGCGCCGCCGGTGTAGGCAAACAGGTTCAGCACCCGGATGGGTCTGCCCGCGTTCCGGATCTTATCCATGACGAAGTCCCAGTTCACCGCCTGCTCCGGGAACAGGCCCGTGTGCTTGAAGTTCATGGGCTTCACCTGGAAGGTCAGCTCGCCGTAGTGGACCTTCCAGCTCTCCGGCAGGGCCTTTTTCTCCCAGTGTCCGCCGCCGGTCTGGCTGCGGAGATACCGGGCGTTTGCCCGCTTCCAGGCGGGGTTCTGATGGGGCGTCTCCCAGATGGCCTGGGGGTCCGGGCGCACCAGGAACTGCTTGTCCCAGCGTTCCAGCTTCTCTCCCCCGCCGCAATCCAGAAGTTCATAGTCCTGCCACTTGTCCGCGATCCACATAGGTGCTTCCTCCGTGTACATAGTAAATCATGTTATTATACCGCCAAAGCAAGCCATTCGTCAATCAGATTTGCGGTTCTGTTACCCGCAAAAAGGAAGCGGCCCTTTTGGACCGCTTCCAATCATGCAGAATTTGTTATACCAGCACAGGCTCCTGCTCTCCGGCACGGGTCTTGCTCTCCTGGGCCTCCGCTTTTTCCGCCAGCCGCTCCCGGGCCACCGCCAGCATCAGCTTGATGCGGTTCTCCTGGTTGACGCGGGTAGCGCTGGGGTCGTAGTCGATGGGGGTGATGTTGGCCTGGGGATACAGCTCCCGGAGCTTGTTGATCATGCCCTTGCCGCAGATGTGGTTGGGCAGGCAGCCGAAGGGCTGGGCACAGATGATGTTCTCGTAGCCGGAGCGGATCAGCTCCGCCATCTCGGCGGTAAGGAGCCAGCCCTCGCCCATCTTGTCGCCCTTGCTGATCAGGCCCTCGGTCAGCTCCGTCAGCTCACTGAAGGGCAGGGGTGCGTGATAGCCGTTATCCTTCAAAGCGTGGATGATGACCTTCTCCATCTGGGCGATGTAACCCAAAATCAGGTCGGAGATGTGCTTTTCCAGGAAGGAACCGCCGTAGAGACGGGCGGTCTCACTGGGGTTGTATGCACAGTACTGCACAAAGCCCATGAGGCCCGGCAGGTTCACCTCGCAGTCCTGGGTAGCCAGGAAGTTCTCCAGGTCGTTGTTGCCTAAGGGGGAGTATTTCACATAAATCTCACCGACCACGCCCACCTTGACCTTGGGCACCCGGTGGACGGGGATGGCGGCGAATTCCGCCGCGATCTTCGGCATGGTAGCCTTCATCTCTTGCTGAGAGAATCCCTTGCCCTCATGGCCCCACCCGCAGATGGTGTCCAGCCACTTCTCCTGCAATGCCGCCGCGTCACCGGGATGGATCTCGTAGGGGGCGGTCTGGGCCTTCAGCGTCACCAGCAGGTCGCCGTAGTAGATGGCAGCCAGGGCCATGCGGATAAAGGTCAGGTCCATGGGCAGGCTGTTGCCCTTCTCCAGGCCGGAGAAGTTCAGGCTCAGCACGGGGATATTGCCGTAGCCCGCCTTTTCCAGTGCCTTGCGCAGCAGGAAGATATAGTTGGAGGCCCGGCAGCCGCCGCCGGTCTGGGTGATGATGAGGGCAGTGTGGTCCAGGTCATATTTGCCGGACTGCAGGGCATCCAGAAACTGGCCGATGACCAGCAGGGCGGGATAGCAGGTGTCGTTATGGACATATTTCAAGCCCAGCTCGCTGACCTGGCTGCCGCAGTTGCCCAGCAGCTCCACCTTGTAGCCCTTGTGCTCCATAGCCGCCGCCAGGATGCGGAACTGCACGGGGGCCATGTTAGGGATGAGGATGGTGTGGGTCTTCTTCATATCCTCGGTGAAAACGGGATAGTGCATCTCCATGCCGTTATGCCTCCTCTCGTTTTTCATCCTGCTCGTCCAGGGCGGCGAACAGGCTCCGCAGGCGGATACGCACCGCGCCAAGGTTCGTGATCTCGTCGATCTTCAGCTGGGTGTACAGCTTACCACCGGCCTGCAAAATCTCCCTCGTCTCGTCGGACGTGATGGCGTCCACGCCGCAGCCGAAGCTGACCAACTGCACCAGATCCATGTCCGGCTGAGAGCAGCAGTATTTGGCGGCGGCGTACAGGCGGGAGTGGTACGTCCACTGGTTCAGCACCGTAGTGGGGAACTTGTCCACCCGATTGGAGATGGAGTCCTCCGTCACCACCGCCGCGCCGGACCGGGTAATGAGGGTGTCGATGCCGTGGTTGACCTCCGGGTCCACATGATAGGGCCGGCCCGCCAGCACAATGATGCGGCGGCCCTCCGCCCGGGCCTGTTCGATGATGCGCTCGCCCTCTTTCCGAATCAGGGACATGTGGTGGGCGTACTCGGCATAGGACGCGTCAGCGGCCTCCTTCACCTCGTTCTTCGTGATGTCCGGGAAGAAGCGGCGCAGGATATCATGGATCTTCTTCGTGAAGTCCTTGGGCCGGTGGAGGCCCACATAGTCGTAGATGAACTTGATATCCTTGATTTCCGGGCAGTTTCCGGCAATGACCTCCGGGTAGTAGGCCACCACAGGGCAGTTGTAGTGGTTCTGGCCCAGGCCCTCGTCGATGTTGTAGGTCATGCAGGGGTAGAAGATGGCGTCCAATCCCAGCTTGGAGAGGAACTGGATGTGGCCGTGGGCCAGCTTGGCTGGGAAGCAGGCAGTGTCGCTGGGGATGGTCCCCTGCCCTTTCAGATACAGATCCCGGCTGGAGAGGGGGCTGTGATAGACCGCGAAGCCCAGCTTCGTGAAGAAAGTGTGCCAGAAGGGCAGCAGCTCCCACATATTCAGACACAGGGGGATGCCGATCTTGCCCCGCTTGCCGGGAACGGGCTTGTAGCCCAGAATCAGTTTCCGCTTGTAGGCATACAGGTTCCGCTCGCCGGTGTCCGCCTTGCCGGTGACGGGTCGGTCGCAGCGGTTGCCGCTGATGAAGGTATCGCCGTCGGCGAAGGTATTGATGGTGAGCTGGCAGTTGTTGCCGCAGCGTCCGCAGACCTCGCTGCGGGTCTCCTGGTGGAAGGCCGCCAGGGCCTCCCGGTCCAGCAGGGTACTGGTCTGGCCGCTGGCCGCCTTGCCCCGGCCATACAGGGCCGCACCGTAGGCGCCCATGAGGCCCGCGATGTCGGGGCGGATGACCTCCACACCCATCTCCTTCTCAAAGGCCCGGAGGACGGCTTCGTTGTAGAACGTGCCGCCCTGGACCACGATGTTCCGGCCCAGCTCCTCGGGTGAGGCGGCCCGGATGACCTTGTAAATGGCGTTCTTCACCACGGAGATGGAAAGCCCCGCGGAGATATTCTCAACGGTGGCGCCGTCCTTCTGCGCCTGCTTGACACTGGAGTTCATAAACACGGTGCAGCGGCTGCCCAGATCCACAGGCCTGTCCGCAAACAGGCCCAGCTTGGCAAACTCTTTGACATCGTACCCCAGCGCCTGGGCGAAGGTCTGGAGGAAGCTGCCGCAGCCGGAGGAGCAGGCCTCGTTCAGGAAGATGTTGCTGATAGCGCCGTCCTCAATCTTAAAGCACTTCATGTCCTGACCGCCGATGTCGATAATAAAATCCACATTGGGCAGAAAATGCCGGGCGGCGGTGAAGTGGGCCACGGTCTCCACCACGCCGTAGTCGGCGTGGAAGGCATTTTTCGCCAGGTCCTCACCGTAGCCGGTGGTGGTGACGGAGGCCACATGGAGAGCGGGGTGCTCGTCATAAAGCTGCTGCAAAACCTCCCGGATGAGGGGCACAGGATTGCCCAGATTGGGACGGTAATCCGTAAACAGGATGCGGGCATCCTGGTCAATGACCGTCATCTTGACAGTGGTAGATCCGGAGTCGATGCCGATATGTACCGGGGCTGCATAGTCCGATCCGAAGGGCACCCGGGGCACCGCCGCCTTGGCGTGGCGGGCTTTGAAAGTCTCGTACTCCTCCTGGCTCTCGAACAGGGGCGGCTGGGAACGGTAGGTCTCGGAGGCGCCGTGCTCCTGGAGCCGGTCGGCCACCTCTTTCAGATCAAATTCCCGGTCGGAGTAAAACGCCGCGCCCAGAGCCACGAACAGTAAGCTGTTCTCCGGGCAGGTACCCTTGACACCCAGGGTCTTGTCAAAGCTGCTCCGCAGGCAGCGGGAGAAGGTCAACGGTCCGCCTAAATACAGGACATTGCCGCGGATAGGCCGTCCCTGGGCCAGGCCCGCGATGGTCTGGTTCACCACCGCCTGGTAAATGCTGGCGGCGATGTCCTCCGCCTTGGCACCCTGGTTGATAAGGGGCTGAACGTCGCTCTTGGCAAACACGCCGCAGCGGGAGGCGATGGTATACGTCTTCTCCGCCCTTTGCGCGGCGGCGTCCATCTCGTCGGCGGTCATTTTCAAAAGGGTCGCCATCTGGTCGATGAACGCACCGGTACCGCCGGCACAGGAGCCGTTCATCCGAACCTCCGTTCCATTGGTCAGAAAGAGGATCTTGGCGTCCTCCCCGCCCAGCTCGATGATGACGTCCGTCCCCGGCGTCAGCTTTCCCGCGGCCACCCGGGTGGCGAACACCTCCTGGACAAAGGGCACCCCCACGCTCTCAGCCATACCCATACCGGCAGAGCCGGAGATGGCCAGGTCGGCCCGGCCGCCGGGGATGTACTGCTCCGCCACCCGGCGCAGCAGCTCCTCAGTTTTTTCCAGGATGTGGCTGAAATGACGTTCGTATGTACTGTAAATGATGTTGTCCGTGTTATCCAGCACCACGCATTTAATGGTGGTGGAGCCCACGTCAAGTCCTACCTTCAAAGCTCTTTCCTCCTTGCAGGAAAACGATTGCCGCGCCAAAACCGACAACAATCAAAAGATACCACATTAGTTGGTATCATACTCTTTTCCGACAAAATACGCAATCGGGAAACCAACCGAAAGCTGTAAAAAATCTGTTAAAAATCTTTATACTTTCCCTCTGTTTGATTTTATGATATACTTGTCCCAACTAGAAGCGAAGCGAGGTCTTTTTCATGGATACCGTCCTGATGCACACCTGCTGCGCCCCCTGCTCCCTCTCCTGTATCGACCCCCTCCGGGCCGAGGGCATTGAGCCGGTGGCGTTTTGGTACAATCCCAACATCCACCCCTGGAAGGAATACCAGGCCCGGCGGGACTGCCTGCTGGAGTACGCCCCCACCATCAACATGGAGGTGCGCGTGCAGGAGGACTACGGCCTGAAGGATTTTGTCCGCCATGTGGCGGATGACATCGAGCACCGCTGTGTCTACTGCTATGAGCACCGCATCGAGGGCACGGCCAAATACGCCGCGGAGCACGGCTTTACCGCCTTTACCTCCACCCTGCTGGCCAGCCTTTACCAGGACCACGACGGCATCGTCCGGGCGGCGGAGAAGTACGCCAAACAGTACGGCGTGGAATTTCTCTACCGGGATTTCCGTCCCAATTTCCGGGCGGGAAATCAAAAGGCCCGGGAACTGGGGTTCTATATGCAGAAATACTGCGGCTGCGTGTTCTCCGAACAGGACCGCTACCAGAAGCAGATTGACCGGGACAAGGCAAAATTCGCGGAATAAATCAAACGCAGGAGCCTACGGCTCCTGCGTTTCACTTTCCAGCAGTTTGGCTGCTTCCCGCTCTCACTTCGTCGTTCCGGGATAGCCCAGAAACCGTCTCAGGCTGCGGACGGTCTCACAGTCCCGCCGAAGCAGGGGCAGCAAGAGTTGTACCACCCGCTGGTCTCCCCACTCCTGCTGGTTCCGGATGTGGCGGACATCCATACACAAATACCAGTAAAGGATTCTTGTAACCTCTTTCCAGGGGACTTCATCTTGTAAGCGGTATGTTTTCATATTATCACCTCGCTTCTACGTTAACGCAAATCCTTATGAGTTGTAAAATTTACTACCAAACGCTAGTAAAATTGTTTTTCCTGACAATGATTTTATTGAAAGCGTCGTAAAAATGCTATATTAGATATTTTTAATAGAAAAAGGACCCTGGAGGAACATCCTTCAGGGTCCTTTTTTCTATGGGTACATAGGTGTGGATATCCACATCCACCCTCAGTTCTTCAGACTGTGCATAGGGGCCGGAATCCGCCCGCCTCTTGCGATGAAGTCCGCGCTGGACTCCGGGTGCACCGGCATCACCGGGGCGCTGCCAAGCAGACCGCCCATCTCGATGGTGTCCCCCACCTTCTTGCCGGGGGCGGGCAGCAGGCGGACGGCGGTGGTCTTGCAGTTCACCATGCCGATGGCCGCCTCGTCAGCGATGATGGCGGAGATAGTCTCCGCCGGGGTGTCGCCGGGGACGGCGATCATGTCCAGGCCCACGGAGCACACACAGGTCATGGCCTCCAGCTTGTCCAGGCACAACGTGCCCTGGCGGGCGGCGGCGATCATGCCCTCGTCCTCACTGACGGGGATAAAGGCGCCGGACAGGCCGCCCACACTGGAGGACGCCATGACGCCGCCCTTCTTCACGGCGTCGTTCAGCAGGGCCAGAGCCGCCGTGGTGCCGTGGGTGCCGCAGGTCTCCAGGCCCATTTCCTCCAGGATGCGGGCCACGGAGTCGCCAATGGCGGGGGTGGGAGCCAGGGACAGGTCCACGATGCCGAAAGGGGTGTCCAGCCGGCGGCTGGCCTCCTGGGCCACCAGCTGGCCCATACGGGTGACCCGGAAAGCGGTCTTTTTCACTGTCTCCGCCACCACGTCGAAGGGCTGGCCCTTGACGGCCTGCAAGGCGTGGTGGACCACGCCGGGGCCGGAAACGCCTACGTTGATGACCTTCTCCGCCTCGCCCACGCCGTGGAAGGCGCCGGCCATGAAGGGGTTGTCCTCCACGGCATTGCAGAACACCACCAGCTTGGCGCATCCCAGGCCGTCCTGAGCCTCTGTGGCCTTGGCGGTGTCCTTGATGATGCGGCCCATGAGGGCCACCGCGTCCATGTTGATGCCCGCCTTGGTGGAGCCGACATTGATGGAGGAACACACCAGTTCCGTCCGGGCCAAGGCCTCGGGGATGGAGCGGATCAGCTTTTCATCGGCATTCGTCATGCCCTTCTGTACCAGAGCGGAGTAGCCGCCGATGAAGTTGACGCCGCAGGTGTGGGCCGCCCGGTCCAGGGCCAGGGCAAAGGGCACATAGTCCTCCGTCTCGCTGGCGCCGGCCACCAGAGCCATGGGGGTGACGGAAATGCGCTTATTGACGATGGGGATGCCGAACTCCCGCTCGATGTCCTCGCCGGTCTTGACCAGCTTTTCGGCGTAGCGGGTGATCTTTTCATAAATCTTTTCGCAGGCCCGCTTGGGGTCCGGGTCGCAGCAGCTCAGGAGAGAGATGCCCATGGTGATGGTGCGGATGTCCAGATGCTGCTGGTCGATCATCTCGATGGTGGAGAGGATGTCCTTTTGATTGAGCATAAACTTGCCTCCATAGTTCATCCGCCAAAGGCGGATGAATCTTTCTAATCATTTTCGCCGCGGCATGTACGTGGTGAAAATTCCCCGGCCTATGCGCCCTTGGGGCGCACTCACCAGTCCACAGACTGGTGAGGGGGAGGTCGAGGGGAAAGCAGCGAAGCGCCGCCAGCGGCGGACGAAGCGAGCCGCTTTCGAGACAGCGGCACGATTGGCGGGCACAACGTGCCCGCCAATCGTTATGCCGCAACGGTGTACGCCTGCTCCCCTCGAAAATCAGATGCGGTGCATGGCGTCGAAGATTTCTTCTCTCTGGATGCGGATGGAGATTTCCATCTTGCGGCCCAGCTCCTCCAGCAGGTCCCGCAGGTCCCCTACGGGGACCTTAGCCTTCTCCACATCCACGGCCATGACCATGGTGAAGGAACCCTGCAGGATGGTCTGAGAGATATCCAGGATATTGACGTTGTTTTCGGCCAGCAGGGCGCAGACGGCGGCGATGATGCCTACCTTGTCCTTGCCGACAACGGTGACGATGGCGTTCATATATTTTCCTCCTGACGAGACGGTGTCTCTGTTGAATGGTTTATTCAGTAGACATTATTCTAACATATCAGACGCAAAAAAGTAAACTCGAAGGATGCACAAAGGGGCGTACATTTCGGTACGCCCCTCTCAGCTTGTCGAAAAAGTCTTTTCGACAAGCTGCTTAAGATTTCAGAACTTTCAAAAAGTTCTGAAATCTATTGATTGGAATGGCGCAGGGCACCCTTCCTGGGTTCCCCGCGCACACCCTTCCTTCCCGTTTTCCTACGTTTCCGGGTTTATCGACAGCCTGAGGGGCGTACATTTCGGTACGCCCCTCTGTCATAGTCTCAGATCTCGTCGAAAAATTTGGCATGGATAGCCTTGACGGCGCGGTTCACGTCGGCCTCGTCCAGCAGGACGGAAACACGGATCTCAGATGTGTTGATCATCTGGATGTTGATACCGGACTCATACAGGGCCTCGAACATCTTGGCGGCCACGCCGCAGTTGCTCATCAGGCCCACGCCCACGATGGAGACCTTGCCGATGTGCTCATCGGCCTCAATGTGGTCGAACTTCAAAGCCTCCTTGTGCTCGTTGAGGATATCCTCCGCCTCTGTCAGGTCCTTCTTGTGGACAGTGAAGGTGATGTCCTTGGTAGCCTCACGGCCGATGGACTGCAGGATGACGTCCACGTTGATGTTGTGCTTGCTCAGCAGGTCAAAGACCTGGAAGGCAACGCCGGGATTATGCTGCAATCCGATCAGGGCGACGCGGGCGATGCTGGTGTCCTTTGCGACGCCGGCGATGTTGGTTTTTTCCACTTTGGTGACCTCCTTAACTTTCGTGCCGGGCTTGCGCTCCAAGCTGGACACGACTTCCAAATTCACTCTGAACTTCTTTGCCAGCTCCACGCTGCGGTTGTGGAGCACCTGGGCGCCCTGAGATGCCAGCTCCAGCATCTCGTCGTAGGTGATTTCTTCCAGCTTCCGGGCAGTGGGGACAATGCGGGGATCGGTGGTGTACACGCCATCCACATCGGTGTAAATCTGGCACAGGTCCGCCCGGAAGGCGGCGGCCAAGGCAACGGCGCTGGTATCGGAGCCGCCGCGGCCCAGGGTGGTCACGTCGCCGTTGCGGTCCACGCCCTGAAAGCCGGTGACGATGACGATGCGGTGCTGGTCCAGCTCGGACTGGATGCGCTCGGAATTGATTTTCTTAATGCGGGCGTCGGAGTGGACGCTGGTGGACTGGATACCCACCTGCCAGGCCGCCAGGGACACGCAGGGCAGGCCCATGGACTCCAGCGCCATAGCGCACAGGGCCACGGAGATCTGCTCGCCGGTGGACAGCAGCATATCCATCTCCCGCTTGGAGGCGCGGGGATTGATCTCCTTCGCCTTGGCGATGAGGTCGTCCGTGGTGTCGCCCTGGGCGGACAGCACCACGATCACGTCATTGCCGGCTAAGTAAGTCTCCGAGATGATACCGGCGACATTTCGGATGCGCTGGGCGTCCTTCACGGAGGTGCCGCCGAATTTCTGTACGATCAAACTCATTTCGTTTCCTTCTTTGCTTCAGATTGGGATAGAGCCTTCCGCCCCATTATACGCGGAGGGCGGTCTCTTTGGCAGTCATGCCAGCACCCGCATACAGGCCAGCACGTTCAGGCACTTGGACTGCTGCTGGGCATCCTGGCCGCTGATACGGTCAGTGAGGAAAGCAGTCTCGCCGTCCTCGCTGAGGACCTCCACCTGGCCGAAGGCCAGAGCCGCGTCGGTAAGGCTGCCCTCGATACGGAAGTAATACCGGGTGTGGAGCTCCATGGGGTCCTCAAAGCCGTTGGTATCGGCAGACCAGCCGATCTCCTCCCGCTTGGGACTGGCCTGGAGGCACTCCATCACATCCGCCACGCAGGCGGAGGCGGTGGGCATTTCGCCCGCACCCTTGCCGTAGAACATGACCTCGCCGGTGGCATTGCCCCGGACCACCACGGCGTTGAACACGTCCTCCACGTTGGAGATGGGATTCTCCTCCGGGATGAGGTGGGGGGCGACGTAAGCGGTGCGGCCGCCGCCGGGCAGCCGGACGGCACGGCCCAGCAGCTTGATGCGGTAGCCTGCCCGCTGGGCAATCTTCACATCGCGGAGGGACAGCTTGGTGATGCCCTCCATGGGTACGGAGGCAGGGTCCACCTGATGGCCGAAGGCCAGGTCTGCCAGAATGCAGATCTTGCGTCCGGCGTCGATGCCCTCCACATCGGCGGTGGGATCCGCCTCGGCGTAGCCCTTGGCCTGGGCCTCCCGCAGGGCGTCGGAAAAGAAGGCGCCGGTACGGACCATGCGGGTCAGGATATAATTGGTAGTACCGTTCAGAATGCCGTACACCTCGTCGATACGGTTGGCGGCCATACACTGGGTCAAGGGGTGCAGGATGGGGATGCCGCCGCCCACGCTGGCCTCAAACAGGTAGTTGACGTTTTTCTTCTTCGCCAGTGCCAGCAGCTCACAGCCATGCTCCGCCACCAGCTGCTTGTTGGCGGTGACGACGTGCTTGCCCGCCATCAGCGCCCGCTTCGTGTATTCGTAGGCCGCCTCCACGCCGCCGATGGTCTCCACCACCACGCGGATGTCGTCGTCCTCTTCGATCTTCTTGAAATCGTCGGTCATCAGCTGGCGGTACGGGCCGTCCTTGAAGTGCCGGACCAGAATGGTCTTGACCTGCAGGGGTTCCCCCAGCTTGTGTTCGATCTGCTTGGCGTTTTCCGCCACGACCTTGGCAACGCCGGTGCCGACAGTACCCAGGCCCATGATCGCAATTTGTATCATCCGCTCTCTCCCTTTCCGCTCAGCCCGCCAGAATTTCGAACTTCACCACACCGTCCAGCCCGGACACATCAGCGATCAACTGCTCCAGGGATTCCGCCATCTCGCTGGTCTCGGCGGAAATGGTGACAGCGGCGCAGCCGTTGGTGGGGATGCTCTGATTGATGGTCAGGATGTTGGCGCCGGAGGTGGCAAACACCGACAGCACCCGGCTCAGCACACCGGAAATGTCCTTCAGCATGGCGTAGAACGTGATGATGTGTTCAGACTTCATGTCGTTGAAGGGCTGCACAGAGTCCTTGTACTTGTAAAAAGCACTGCGGCTGATTCCCGCCAGCTTCGTGGCCGCGCCCACAGTCTCCACTTCGCCGGTCTGCATCATGCGCTTGGCCTCCGCCACCTTGATGAAAATGTCGGGCAGGGCGTCCGCCGCTACGATGTAATACTTGATCGTTTTTGCCATATCGTCCGCCTCCTACGGTCAAATGTCTTTTCGTGTTGACCATACTACCATATTTTTTACCCCCACACAACTAAAAATCCCAAATTTCTTTTGGCGGAAACGGTAAAATCTTTTGAACAAATGTCCGCCGGACGTAGGCAATTTGACAAAATGCGTAAAAAAGGACGCCGCCAAACGGCAGCGTCCCCTGCTGATTTGTTCAGTTCTTCGCCTGATAGACAGCCTTCATGCCCTTGTAGGTCTCCCAGCAGTCCAGCTTGGCTACCACCTCAAAGGGTGCGTGCATACTGAGCACCGGCACGCCGGCGTCCAGGGTCGTGATGTTGCGGTTTGCCATATACATAGCCACGGTGCCGCCGCCGCCGGCGTCCACCTTGCCCAGCTCCGCGATCTGCCAGATGACGCCCGCGTCATCGAACAGACGGCGGACGTAGGCCACCGTCTCGGCGTCGGCGTCGCTGGCGCCGGACTTGCCCCGGGCGCCGGTGTACTTGCACAGGCCGATGCCGTAGTTGACAAAGGCGGAATTGCGCTTTTCGTACACATCCGCGTAATCAGGGTCATAGGCCGCCGTCACGTCGGCGCTGAGGCAGAAGGACTTTTCAAAGCACACCCGGACGGGCACATCCTGGGCGGCACACAGGTCCTCCATGAAGGTATCAAAGGCGGCGGACTGCATGCCCGTCACGCCGTCGGAGCCAATCTCCTCCTTGTCCGCCAGCACGCAGACGGCGGTCTTTTCCGGCGTCTCCTCCAGGTCCAGCAGGGCCTTGAGGGCGGCGTAGCCGCAGACCCGGTCATCGTGGCCGTAGGCGCCGATGAGGGAGCGGTCCAGGCCGATGTCGCAGGCGTTCGCGGCGGGAACAGCCTCCAGCTCCGCGGAGGTAAAATCATCCTCCGTAATGCCGTATTTTTCGTTCAGCAGCTTCATCACCGCCAGCTTCACCCGGCCGGTGTCGTCCTCGTCGCCGATGGGACGGCTGCCCAGCAACAGGTTCAGCGTCTCGCCGGGAATGGCTGTTGCCAGGGGCTTCTTGGCCTGCTCCTGGCCCAGGTGGGGCAGCAGGTCGGTGATGACCAGCTTGGGGTCGCCGCTATCGGCGCCGATGTTCACCTCCACCCGGCTGCCGTCCTTCAGCGCGATGACGCCCCGCAGCTCCAGGGGAATGGTGACCCACTGGTACTTGCGAATACCGCCATAATAGTGGGTCTTGAAGAAAGCCAGCTCGCTGTCCTCATACAGGGGATTGGGCTTCAGATCCAACCGGGGAGAATCGATATGGGCGGCGGCGATCTGGGCGCCGTCCGCCAGGGACTTCTTTCCGATATAGGCCAGCATAACGGCCTTGCCCCGATTGCAGAGGTACACCTTGTCGCCGGGCTTCACGTCCATGCCCCGGGTGAAGGGCTTATAGCCCTTTTTTTCCGCCAGGCGGAGGACTTCAGCGGCACAGAGCCGCTCGGTCTTTCCCTTGTCCAGAAACGCCTTGTAGCCGTCGCAATAGGCGTCCATTGCCACCTGCTCCGCGCTGTCAAAGCGGTCATAGCCGTTCTTTCTGCCGGAGAACAGCTTTTCCTTCAGTTCCTTGATTTCGTCAGACATTGGTAACCCTCCCAGGTATTATTTGTTTCCGTGGCGCTTTTCTTCCCGCAGGGATTCCACCAGCCGCTCAAAGAATAGCCTTGCCTCCCGCTGGAACGTCTCCGCCGTCTCCGCGCCGTTGTTCAGTTCCAGGTCACACTTGCTCCGGTAGAACTCGTCGGGCTTCTGGGCGGAGATACGCAGCCGGGCGTACTGCTCGGAGATGTTGTCCCGGGCCATGATGCGCCGCACCCGCAGCTCCGTGGGGGCGGTCACCGCGATGGTGCGGTCACACAAACGGTCCAGGCCGCTTTCGATGAGGTTGATGGCGTCGATGGCGTAAAGGCCGTCCGGCGCGCTGTCCAGCCGCCGCTCCAACTCGGGAATGAGGAAGCGGAACACGATGGCGTTCAGCTTGTCCAGCCGTTCCTTCTTGGCAAAGACCTCCTGACCCAGCTTCTGCCGGTTCAGCTTCCCATCGGCGCCGAACACGCCGGGGAAGGCGGCGTTGATGGTATTCCGCAGCTCCTGGTCGTTGTCCAGCATCTCATGGTACACCGCGTCGCAGTCGATGATCTCGCCGCCCAGCTCCCGAATGGCGTTCAGCGCGCTGGTCTTTCCCGCGCCGGTGCCGCCGGTGAGGCCCAGGACGATGCGCTGGCTGTCGGACTCCACGACATGGAAGCCCGCGGCCTTTTTCAGCCGGTTGCCCACAGCCAGTCCCAGTCCCCGGCTGTCGGGGCACTGGGCCAGGATCTCCGTCACATCGCTGTTATCAAAGGTCCGCAGGGCGTCGAACACCCGCTGGGCCTGGGCCAGCTTATCGTTGCTGGGGCCCAGCGTGTGGACCTCCTGCGTGGGAAACAGATGGGCGAACTCGTCAAAGCAGATGATGCCGGTGGTAGGGCCCGCCCGCCGGGAAATCTCCCGGGCAGAGGCCTCCGGGGCGCCGGTGAACACCGTTACCGGCGCCTTGGGCGCGTAGTGGCGGTACTTCATGCCGGGGGCCTTGGGCTGCTCACCCGCCTGCAGGGGGCTGACCACCGCCTTGTCCACGGCGATGGGGCCAATCAGCTGCTCCAGGGCTTCCAGCGGCAGTCCGCCGGGACGCAGCAGCCGGGGCGGGTCGCAGGTCAGGTCCAGAATGGTAGACTCCACGCCCACGGTACAAGGGCCGCCGTCCACCACGCCCTCGATCTTGCCGTCCATATCCTCCAGCACGTCCTGGGCGGTGGTGCAGCTGGGCCGGCCGGAGGTGTTGGCGCTGGGCGCCGCCACGGGGATACCCGCCTCCCGGATGATGGCCAGGGTGACGGGGTGGTTGGGACAGCGCATGGCCACCGTGTCCAGTCCCGCCGTGATAACGGAGGGCACCACATCCGTCCGGCACTTTAAAATCATCGTCAGGGGGCCGGGCCAGAATTTCCGGGCCAGCACATAGGCAAGGGGCGGGATGTCCTTGCAATACCGGGGCAGCCACTGCTGACCGGGGATGGTCAGGATCAGCGGGTTGTCCTGAGGCCGGCCCTTGGCCTCGAAAATACGCTTGACGGCCTTTTCGTCCAGGCCGTTGGCGGCCAGACCGTACACCGTCTCCGTGGGGATGCCCACCAATCCCCCCTCCCGCAGGATCTTGGCGGCAGCGGAAATCTTATCTTCAATTTCCTTCTGCTGGCCCTTGGTGTCCCGCAGGTCATAATAAATCGTCTGCATATCCTTCGCCTCTATCTTTATCAGTCGGCATCCTCGCCGCCGTTCTTTAGCTTTTCCGCCTGGTCCGCCGTAACCAGCGCGTCGATCAGTTCATCCAGGTCGCCGTCCATGATGGCATCGATCTTATACAAAGTCAACCCGATGCGGTGGTCCGTCACCCGGCCCTGAGGGAAATTATAGGTCCGGATGCGCTCACTGCGGTCGCCGCTGCCCACCTGGCTTTTCCGTTCCGCTGCCTCGGCGGCGTCCCGCTTCTCCTGCTCCGCCTCATAGAGTTTGGATGCCAGAATCCGCATGGCCTTGTCCCGGTTCTGGAACTGGCTCCGCTCCTGCTGACACTCCACCACCGTTCCGGTGGGCTTGTGGATAAGCCGGACTGCGGAGGACGTCTTGTTGACATGCTGGCCACCGGCGCCGGAGGAACGGAACACCTGCATCTCGACATCCGCCGGATTCAGTTCCACATCCACTTCCTCTACCTCCGGCAGCACCGCCACGGTGGCGGCGCTGGTGTGGATGCGGCCGCCGGACTCTGTCTCCGGCACCCGCTGGACCCGGTGGACGCCGCTCTCGAATTTCAGCCGGGAGAAGGCGCCCTCGCCCTCGATGACCACGCTGCACTCCTTCACGCCGCCCAACTCCGTCTCGTTCATATTCACAATGTCGATTTTCCAGCCCTTGGACTGGGCGTACATCGTATACATCCGCAGCAGAGAGTGGGCGAACAGGGCGCCCTCCTCTCCACCGACACCGCCCCGGAGCTCCATGATGACGTTCCGTTCATCATTGGGATCCCTGGGCAGCAGGAGGAGCCGCAATTTTTCACGAAGCCGCTCCAGTTCCAGCTTGGCGGAGGTCAGTTCCTCCTGGGCAAGCTCGTGGAAATCCGGGTCATGGAGCAGTTCCTCCGCCTCTGCCCGGTCCTGTTCGGCCTGTAAATAGGCAAGATAGGTCTCCACCACCGGCCCCAGTTCCTTGCGCTCCCGGTTGATCTGCCGCAATCGGGCCGCGTCGCCGTAGACAGCAGGGTCCGAAAGCTGGGCCTCCAGGTCCTCGTACCGCAGAGCCAGTTCTTTTAGTTTATCCAGCATACCGCCGCTCCTTTCAGCCTGCCGAAAAAGTCTTTTCAGCAAGCCGAGCGAATTTTCAGAACTTTGAAAAGTTCTGAAAATTTATGATTCGAATGGCGCAGGACACCCTTCCCGGGTTTCCCGCGCGCCCTTCCTTCCCGTTGTGCAAGCTCTTCGGGGATTGACAGTCCCTGTCTAAAAGGTTGAAAAGAACGGAAGCACTACTTCTCCTGTCCGCTCAGGAAGTCCCGGACCTGGCGCAGGAATTCCTCCTGCCAGAAGGCATAGCCCACGGAGCCGCTCCGCAGAGACACCGCAGCCCGATGACCGCAGGTGGTGTACAGGTCCATCTGGTCGTAGACCTCCTCATTCTTGTCCTCGCTGCCCCGCAGCAGGACATAGGCGGCGTTTTGCAGTTCCTTGCCGTACTGCTTCAAAAAACTCCGCGCCACGCTGCTGCACCGGCCCGCCCACACGGGGGAACCGATGATGACCAGTCGGTAATCGGACAGAGGCCGCTTCGTCTCCGGCTTCTCCGCCTGCGGGCAGGTCCGGCGCATGGCGTCCATGCCGCACCGCAGCCAGCCCCGGGCTCCGCTTCGGTTCACGCCGTCCCGCAGCTCCACCAGCTCGGCGCCCAGCTCCCGGGCAATCTCCTCCATGGCGGCACGGGTGCTGCCCGTCCGGGAATAATAGATACATAATACGTCGCTCATATTGTTCTCCTCAGTCAAATATCCACGTTTTCACCATGGCAAAGGATTCCCGCAGATAATAATTCACTTCCAGGTGCCGCCAGGGCAGCTTCGCCGGAACGCCGAAAGCGTGTCCGTAGCCCTGCCGGGCGGCAATCAGCCGGGACCGGGCGATGTGGAAGTCGTTGGTGACGACGGCCACCAAATTCTCCGCCGGGTCGATGCCCTGTTCCTCCAGCAGTTCCTTGGAAAAGGCGAAATTCTCCGCCGTATTCCCGGCCTGCTCCTCCATGATCAGCCGCGCCGGGTCCACACCCCGGGCGGTGAGCCAGTCATACATGCACCGGGCCTCGGTGATCTCCTCGCCGTAGCCCAGTCCCCCGGTGAGTACTACGGGAACATCCGGGTTCTCTTCCAGATAGTCCAACGCCGCGGTCAGCCGGGTGTACAGGGACAGGGACGGCTGTGTGCCGTTGACGCCCGCGCCCAGCACCACCACCGCGTCAGCGGGGAGGGCGGACGGGTCGGAGCTTCCAACGTTGATGACATAGATTTCTATGCAGATAAGCGGCACCAGCACCAGGGTCAGTGCTGTCTGGAAAATCCGCCGGCACAAGCGGCCCGTTTTGGATGCCTTCGCCCAGTGGCCCAGCAGCAGTTCCAAAACCAGCACTGCCGCCAGCCCCACCAGCAGAAAGCCGGAAAACCGCATTCCCCAAGCCCGGACGGTCAGCAGGACGGCGCCCGCCAGGGCCAGGACGGCCGCGATGACACACTGTATCTTTTCAGATGATCTCATTGGTATATTTCCCCGGCAGGGTCAGTCCCCCGCCTCCTCGCTGAGTTGTTCCCACTTCTCATAGAGCGCGTCCAGCTCCGCCTGGGCAGTCTCTTTCTCCTGCACCAGCGCATTCAGTTTCTCATAGTCGCAGGCGGCGGCCTCCATGTCGGCGTCCAGCGCCGTGATCCGCTCCTCCGCCTTGGCGATATCCCGCTCACAGATGGTGAGCTGCCGCCGGGCGGCCTGCTGGGCCTTGTTGCCCCGGACGGGCCGCTCCACCTTTTCCTTCACGGGCTTGGGCGGCTCCACCTTCTCCGCTTCCTCCTGGGCCTTCATCTGGCGGTATTGAGCAAAGCCCATGGGATAGTCGGTGATGGTGCCGTTTGCCAGCTCCCAGATGCGGGTGGCGAAGCGATTGATGAAATAGCGGTCATGGCTGACGAACAGCAGTGTGCCGTCATAGGCCTCCACCGCCTCCTCGATCCATTCCCGGGAGGCGATGTCCAGGTGGTTGGTGGGCTCGTCCAGAATCAGGAAGTTGATGTCGTCGTCCATCAGCATACAAAGCCGCAGACGGCTCTGTTCGCCGCCGGACAGGACGGACACGGGCTTCAATACATCCTCGCCCCGGAAGTCATAGGCCGCCAGCCTATTTCGGGCGCTCTGGGCCGACAGGCCCCGCTTGGCGGCCATCATGTTCTCCACCATGTTCCAGTCCGGGTGGTCGAAGCGGACGATCTGGGGCAGATACGCCGCCTTCACCTGGGGGCCGGTGCGGATACGCCCATCGTCCGGGTACAGCTCTCCCATGATCATCTTTATTAAAGTAGATTTACCAGTGCCATTATCTCCAATGAGGGCGATGCGCTCGCCCCCCTCGATCTTCAGATTGATGCCGTCGAACAGGTGCTTGTCCCCATAGGATTTTGCAAGGTTCCGCAGGGCCAGCACCTCGTCGCCGTGGAACTCAGCGGTGGAAAACCGGGCGTCGATCTTCCGCGCCTTGGTGGGCTTGGCGGTAGTCCGCATCCGCTCGATGCGCTTTTCCATGGAGATGGCCCGGCGGTAGGTCTTGTCCATACCCTGGAACGCCCACATCCGAAGCTGCTCCGCCGCCTTTTCCAGTTGGTCGATCTTGGCCTGTTCCTTCTCGTACTGCTTCATCCGCTCCTGGAACCGGCGCTCCTTCTCCACAGCGTAAAAGCTGTAATTGCCGCTGTAAAACTCCGCCTTACCGTCCTCGATCTCAATGACTCTCGTGACAATGCGGTCCAGAAAATAGCGGTCATGGGAGATGGCCACCACCGTGCCCCGGAAGCCCCGGATGTACTCCTCCAGCCACTCTGTGGCGTGGAGGTCCAGGTGGTTGGTAGGCTCGTCCAGCAGCAGGATGTCCGTGTCCTCCAGGATCAGGCGGCCCAGATTCACCCGGGTCTTTTCACCGCCGGACAGGCTGTCAAACAGCTGCTTTCGCTGCTCGTCGGAAATGGACAGGCCGTTGGCAATTTTATTCACCGCCACGTCGGTGTCGTAACCGCCGAACACCTCGAATTTTTCGCTGAGGGCGCCATACCGCCGCAGCGTGGCGGGATCGGTGTCGCCCTCCGCCATCCGGGCGGTGAGCCGCTCCATCTCCT
>CAMAZB010000007.1 GCA_945862785.1 uncultured Clostridia bacterium
AAGAGCCGGGCTACGCCCGGTTGCGCTCCGAAACGTCCCGCGGGCCAGCCGCGCACACCCTTCCTTCCCGTTTTCCTACGTTTGAGGGTTTATCGACAGCCTGTTTTTTTATGGCAGTTTTATTTCTCCAGCTTGCTGTTGCACTTGTCCAGGAACTTCTCGTTTTTGATAATAGCCCGGGTGTGGATTCCGGAGCCGATCGGGCCCTTTTCGTCCCAGGCGGACACCTTGAAGTCCACCATCCGGCCGTTCTCGGACACGCCCGTGATCTCGGCCTCCGCCCAGACCCGCATCCCAACGGGAGTGGGGGCGTCGTGGGTGATGTCCAGATGGGTTCCCACGCTGCCCTGATCCTCCTCCAGGAAGTTTTGGAGGACTGTCATGGCCGCGTTTTCCATCATGGCGGCCATGTAGGGCGTGCCAAACACCGGCAGGGAGCCGGAGCCAATGTGGCAGGCGGTCAGCTCCTCCGTGACGGTCTGTTCCAGCCGGCATTTTGTTCCGATGAGAATCATGTGAAAATACCTCCGATTTCAAATATGGGAAACGGCGCCGTATCCGGCGCCGTTTGGCTTTGGTGTCAGATACCCAGCTCCGTCCAGAGATCGTTGTACAGCATCAGCGTCTCGGCGGGCAGGTTTTCATACAGAGTGCAGCGGTCCAGCACGTCGGCGGGAGCGGCCATGATCTCAAAGTTCTCCTGGTCCAGTTCTTCGCCGTAGGTCTCCTCATAATAGGCGGGATACTGCTCCAGGGCCTCTTTGTTGGGGGAGGCGTACCAGATGTAGTCCATGTTGGCCAGGTTGGCATCGGTTCCGGCAATGAAGTTGATCCACTCCTCGGCCTCCTCCTTGTGCTGGGCGTTCTTTAGCACGCACATGGCGTCCACGAACCAGTTGGAGCCCTCGTCGGGCACCACATAGCGAAGGTCCTCATTGGTCTCCAGCATGGTCAGGTAATCGCCGGCGTAGTACATGGCGATGGCGGCATTGCCGCCCTCCATCTTCTGGAAGATCTCGTCCATGACGAAGGCCTGGTACACGCCGTTGTTCTTGGCGGCGGACAGCAGCTCATAGGCCTCACGGATCTGGGCCTCGTCGGTGGTGTTGATGTCATAGCCCAGGTCCAGCAGGGCGGCAGCCAGGGCGTCCCGGGAGTTGCGGATCATCAGGACCTGTCCGGCGTACTTCTCGTCGAACATGGCGTCCCAGCTGGTGATCTCCTCGTCCACCATAGTGGTGTTGTAGATGATGCCCAGGGTGCCCCAGGTGTAGGGCACGGTGTACTTGCTGTCAGGATCGTAGCTCAGGTTTTTGTACTGGTCGTCGATCAGAGCATAGTTGGGGATGTTGTCGTAGTTCAGCTCCGCCAGCATATCCTCGGCGATCAGACGGCCGATCATATAGTCAGAGGGGACAATGACATCATAGTCACCAGCGCCGGTCTTCAGCAGGGAATAGAGGGCTTCGTTGCTTTCGGCGGTCTGGTAGTTGACCTTGATGCCGGTCTCTTCCTCGAATTGGTCGATCAGGGATTCATCGATGTATTCACCCCAGCTGCATACGTTGACGACCCGGTCTTTGCTGCTGTTTCCGCCGCAGGCGTTAAGGGTCAGGATGGTCACCATCATCATGGCAAGGGCAAGTGTCTTTTTCAATTGATCATTCCTCCAGTGCTTCTTTGAGTTCTATTTCAGGGCCGTCAGGCCGTGAAAACGTTAAGAGTGCCGCGTCTGCCGCAGACGCTCCTGCCGGGCCTCCCGGATGTTGATGATCGCCAGCAGCACCAGCACTGTCACGAACAGCAGAGTAGAGATGGCGTTGATCTCCGGGCTGACCCGCTTCTTGGTCATGCCGTAGATGGTCATGGCCAGGGTGGAAGCGGAGGAGCCGGCGGTGAAGTAGCTGATGACGAAATCGTCAATACTCATGGTGAAGGCCGTCAGAGCGCCGGAGACGATGCCGGGCTTGATTTCCGGCAGGATGACCTTCCAGAAGGCCTGCATCCAGGTGCAGCCTAGGTCCATGGCGGCATCCACCAGGTTCTTGTCCATCTGCCGCAGCTTGGGGCCAACGGACAGAATGACATAGGGAATATTGAAGGTGATATGGGCGATCAGCAGGGTGCCGAAGCCCATGGTCAGCCGGGTGGGGAGCCGGAACAGGCCCAGAGAGTTGAACCAGGACGCAAAGCTGTCCCAGCCGTTGAAGAAAGCGACGAACAGCAGGCACAGGGATACGCCGGTGACGATGTCCGCGTTCATCATGGGGATGTTGTTCACGGTCATCAGCGGCTCCCGGACCTTGCGGCGCATGGCGTAGAAGCCGATGGCGGCAAAGGTTCCGGCCATGGTGGCGATCACGGTGGCCAGCAGAGACACCAGCAGGGTGGTGTATACGCTCTGCATAATGAGCCGGTTGTTCAGCAGCTTGCCGTACCATTCCAGAGAGAAGCCCTGCCAGACCACGTTGCTCTTGCCTGCGTTGAAGGAAAAAATGATGAGCAGGACGATGGGCGCGTACAAAAACACGAACACCAGCACCATAAACAAGCGGTTCAGGAAAGAATTGTTCTTGTTCACATCATCACCGCCTGTTCTTCACCTTCGCCAAAGCGGTTCATGACAACCATGCAGATGACCACGATGATCATCATCACCAGAGAGATAGCCGCGCCCAGCTGAGGATTATAGGCACCGCCCAGGAATTGCTGCTCAATGAGGTCGCCCAGCAGCAGCTCCGTGCCGCCGCCCAGCATTTTGCTGATGGCAAAGGTGGACACGGAGGGCACGAATACCATGGTGATACCGGACAGCACACCGGGCAGGGAAAGGGGCAGAATGACCCGGCGGAATACGTTGAAGGTATTGGCACCCAGGTCCCGGGCCGCCTCGATGAGACTGTTGTCCATCTTCACGATGACGGAATAGATGGGCAGGATCATGAAGGGCAGATAGTTATACACCATGCCCAGCACCACGGCGCCCTGGGTATTGATCATGCGGAAAAACTGAATATCTGTGCCGAAAATGTTGTTGTAGAGGGCGATCAGGCCGATCTTCTGGAACAACTGGTTCAAAAGACCGTTGTTCTCCAGAATGGACATCCAGGAGTAGGTCCGCAGCAGGAAGTTCATCCACATGGGCAGCATAATGAGCACCATGGCGATGCGCTGGAACCGGGGACCCTCTTTGCTCATGATATAGGACACGGGGTAGCCGATCAGCAGGCAGATGATCGTGGCGATGATAGCCAGCTTGAAGGAGCGGGTAAACACCACGGCATAAGTGCCCATTTTGGCAAAGTTGGACAGGGTGAAGCCGCCGTCGGCGGAGGAGAAGGCGTAGATGACCACCATGATGATGGGGGCCACCACGAACAGCGCCATCCAGATCACATAGGGGATGGTGAGGCGGGAGAGCTTATTCTTCATCCCCGCTCTCCTCTTCGTCCGGCGCCAGACTGGCATCGTCCAGCTCGTCGTATTCCTCGGAGAAGGAGGAGTAGTCGCCGAACATTCCGGAGTACTGGCTCTTCTTCATGATGTGGATACCGTCAGGGTCGATCTTGATGCCGATGCGGGAGCCGACAGGGGAGTGGTCCGTGGTCTGAATGAGCCACTTGAAGCCCTTGAAGTCCACGATGATGTCGTACTGCATGCCCTTGAAGGTCACGTTGGTGACGGTGCCCACCAGCTGCCCCTGCTCCACGGGGACGATATCGATGTCCTCGGGACGAATGACCACGTCCACCGGCTCGTTTTCGGCGAAGCCGCCGTCCAGGCAGGGGAACTCCCGGCCATACATTTTTACGCACTTGTCCCGGAGCATGACGCCGTCGATGATGTTGGACTCGCCGATGAAGTCCGCCACAAAGGCATTCTTCGGCTCGTTATAGATGTCCTCGGGAGTGC
The DNA here is from genome assembly GCA_945862785.1 of uncultured Clostridia bacterium. GTDB lineage: Bacteria > Bacillota > Clostridia > Oscillospirales > Oscillospiraceae > Oscillibacter. The sequence goes on from CAMAZB010000007.1 coordinate 3,913, forward strand.
CGATCTGCTGGATGGTGCCCTTGTCCATGACCACAATGGTATCGGACATGGTCAGGGCCTCCTCCTGGTCGTGGGTGACGTAGATGAAGGTAATGCCCACCTGCTGCTGGATACGCTTCAGCTCGATCTGCATATCCTTCCGCAGCTTCAGGTCCAGGGCTGCCAGAGGCTCGTCCAGCAGCAGGACCTTGGGCTTATTTACCAGAGCACGGGCGATGGCCACACGCTGCTGCTGACCGCCGGAGAGGGCGTCAGGCTTGCGGTGCTCAAAGCCCTTGAGGCTGATGACTTCCAGCATCTCCATGACCCGCTCCCGGATCTCCTCCTCGGGAATCTTCGCCATACGTTTGCCGGTGGGGTCGTTGGGGTCGGGACGCTTCTGCATCCGCAGACCGAAAGCGATGTTCTCAAACACGTTCAGGTGGGGGAACAGGGCGTACTTCTGGAAGACGGTATTGATCTGCCGCTGATAGGGCGGAACGTCATTAATCCTCACACCGTCAAAGAGGACGTCTCCGCTCGTCGGGGTCGCGAAGCCGCCGATAATCCGCAGTGTGGTGGTTTTACCGCACCCACTGGGCCCTAGCAGTGTGAGGAATTCTTTGTCATTGAAATACAGATTTAAGTGATCGAGAACCAGCTCGTCGTCGAAGGCCATGCAGACATCCCGCAGGCGGATCAACTCTTTGGACATGTATCCTCCCCCATTTCGTGTGTTTTTTTCTGTAAAACGATGCGCCTCTTTTCTCTGTTGAGGGGGAACCTTTCTCGTCGAAATTCAGCAATTTGAACTATATAGGAAGTACCCCCAAATGTCAAGGGAATCACCCTTTTTTCTCGGGGGAAAAATATTTCTCCCGAAAGGGGACGTTTTCCACAGTGAAAGTCTTGCCCCGCAGGTAATTCAGCATCCCCGCGTCGGTGGGCAGATCAAAGTGCAGCTTATAGGAATACAGGGCCTGACGGGTCTCGTGATACCGCTTGTTCACGGCGCCGTTTCCATACTTGCCGTCTCCCAGCAGCGGACAGCCGATTTCCGCCATGGAGACGCGAATTTGATGGGTGCGGCCGGTGAGCAGACGGCACTCCACCAGGGATAATTCTCCCCGGTTTTCCAGGGTTTTATAGAGCGTGACGGCGGTTTTGCCGCCGGGGACGGGCTTGCGGTAGAAGGACACCAGCTTTTTGGCCTCATCCTTCAGCAAAAAGCCCTCAATTTTCCCCTCCGCGGGCCGGGGATGGCCCAACGTGACGCAGAGGTAGGATTTTTCCAGCTCGTGTTCCTTGATCTTCTCGTTGATGATCCGCAGGGTCTCGGCGTTTTTGGCGGCGATGACGATGCCGCCGGTGTTGCGGTCGATGCGGTTGCACAGGGCGGGAGTGAAAGCGTTTTCCCACTTGGGATTCCACTCCTTTTTCTGATACAGGTACGCCTGGATGTGGTTGATGAGGGTGTTGACCTTCTCCGTTTCATCAGCGTGGACGACCATGCCGGGGCGCTTGTCCACCAGCAACAGGTTCTCGTCCTCGTAGACGATATTCAGCACCGGCTTGAATACCGTCAGAAAGAGATTTTCCTCGTTGGGCTTGTCAAAGAACTCGTCGTTGATATATAATTGAAGAATATCACCGGTCACAAGCCGCGTGTCCCGCTTGGCGCCCTTGCCGTTGACCTTGATGCGCTTGAGGCGGATATATTTTTGCAGCAGGGCAGGGGGCAGCAAGGGCAGGTTCTTGGACACAAAACGGTCCAGCCGCTGCCCCGCGTCGTTTTTACCAATGGTGAATTCCCGCATGATACCCCTCCTGATCGGCTGTTTAAGCTGTCACCATCATACCTGTTTACCGGCGGGTTGTAAAGGCCGGAATTTTTACGCGTGGTTAGGAGAAACTGTCAATGAAGAACGAGAAAAAGCAGACCGGCAGAGTGAATTATGTCTGGGTGCTGGCCGGGGGCTATTTGCTGTATTTGGCGGCCCAGTTGTTTTTTAATGTGTTCAAGGGTACGTCGGACTCTCCGGCTATCGGCGTCACCGGCGGCGTGGTGTTTACGGCTATTGGCGCCTTTTTGCTCTGGAGGGAATGGAAAGCTTACCGCTTTGCCTTGGAGCATAAGGACGATCCCTCGACCTGGAGCGATGACCCGGAGACGGAGGAAGAAGATGAGGGTTGAAGAACTTTGCGCCGCCGTGTGGGAGGCGAAGGCGTGGCTGCCCCGGTTCCGGAAGAACGAATATGCCAAGGCCATGCGGGAATACCGGGAGTGTTTCGGACCCGGGTATGTCCGGGCGGTAAAGGAGACGGAAGGAGACCTGACCAAGCTGGAAGACTTGGCCAATGGCATTCTGGAAGAACTGGAGGCCGGTTGGAAGCGCCGCCGCTTCTGGGAACGCTCCGCGGTTCGGGTGGAGGAGAAACAGATGATTGTGGACTTCCTGTCGCCCATGCTGCTGGAGGAGCCGGACCCGCTTTGCGGGCGGCTGGCGGGGATGCTCCGCCAGGGCTGGGCAGACCGCTGGCCCAAGGACGCCTACCAGATCACTACCTTCGAGATTCTGCAAAATGGTTTCCGCAACAGCATTCTGGGCATTGATCTGTCCGGCAAACACCTGGACCCAACCAGAGACCGCTGAAAAAATCACAGGATTTTGAAAAAACTGTTTGACAACGGACAGGATATCCATTATAATACTAACCGTGTCATTGCGAGGTAGCTTATGCTTTTGAACGTAAAACCCATTCTGCATACCCCCGGAAAGCGGCTGGATTTTCAGTTTGAACTGGACCTTTCCAATATGGAATTTTCCGGCCGGTATCCCATCAGCCGCCCGGTGGCTGTCAGCGGAGAAGTCCGGAACACCGCCGGCATCCTGGAACTGACGCTGAACGCCCAGACCACACTGGATGCTGTGTGTGACCGCTGCGGCAGGGAATTCATGCAGAAGAAGGACGTGCCCTTTGCCTGTATGCTGGCGGAGGAGCTCCAGAACGAAGATAACGATGAGATCGTGCTTCTGGAGGACGGCATGGTGGATGTGGGCGATTTGGCCCGCACCGCGTTTATTCTCGACATGGACACAAAGACTCTGTGTTCAGAAGATTGTAAAGGACTCTGCCCCCGGTGCGGCGCCGATTTGAATCTCGGCCCCTGCTCCTGCAAAAAGGAGACGGATCCCCGCCTGGCAGCCCTTGCCAAGCTTTTGGAAAAATAAAGTAATCATAAGGACGGGTCCGTTCCTGGCCTTTGAAAGATCAAGGAGGTGTCACAATGGCAGTACCTAAGGGAAAAGTATCCAAAGCAAGACGCGACAAGCGCCGCAGCTCCGTTTGGAAGCTGGAGGCTCCCGGTCTCGTTGCTTGCCCCAAATGCGGTGCGCTGCACCTGCCTCACAGAATGTGCCAGGAGTGCGGTAACTACAATGGCCGCGAGGTCAAGGTTGTCAAGTCCGTCGTCGCAAAATAAGGAAGCTTGCTTTAGGAGGGAAGAGGATTCTTCCCTCCTTACTTTTTGTCTTGCTATCCCGCTGCTTGGCGGGTATAATATACAATGGAATTTTATGAAACAACAGAAAGGAAGTGAGAGCCGATGAAACCCATCGTCGCCATTGTTGGACGGCCCAACGTCGGTAAATCCATGCTGTTCAACAAACTGATCGGCAAACGGCTTTCCATCGTGGAGGATACCCCAGGCGTGACCCGGGATCGTATTTACGGAGAGACGGACTGGAACGGCCGGAAGTTCACCCTGATCGACACCGGCGGCATCGAGCCCCGCACTGACAACCAGATCCTGGAGTTCATGCGGGACCAGGCCCAGATTGCTATTGACAACGCCAACGTCATCGTGTTCCTGACGGATATCAAGACAGGCCTCACCGCCTCTGACCATGAGGTGGCCAATATGCTGCTGCGCAGCGGAAAGCCCATTGTGCTGGCGGTGAACAAGATGGACTCCACCGGAAACGTGGACCCGGATTTCTACGAGTTCTACAATCTGGGCCTGGGCGATCCCATCGCCGTCTCCGCGGTCCACGGCCACGGCACCGGCGACCTGCTGGATGCCTGCGTTCAGTATTTCCCCCCGGAGGAAGAGGAGGAAGAGGAGGACGACGCCATCAAGGTAGCCGTCATCGGCAAGCCAAATGCCGGCAAATCCTCTCTGGTGAACAAGATCCTGGGGGAGGAGCGGGTGATCGTCTCCAACGTGGCGGGCACCACCCGGGACGCCATCGACTCTCGCTTTACCAACGACAAGGGCAGCTTTGTGTTTATTGACACCGCCGGCATCCGGAAGAAGTCCAAGGTGGAGGAGGACATCGAGAAGTACAGTGTTCTCCGTGCCACCATGGCCATTGAGCGGGCGGATGTGTGCCTCATTATGATCGATGCTACCGAAGGCGTCACGGAACAGGATACCAAGGTGGCGGGTCTGGCCCATGAGGCGGGCAAGGCCAGCATCATCGTCATCAATAAGTGGGACCTGGTGGAAAAGGACGGAAAGACCATGGACCAGATGAAGGCGAAGGTCCGTCAGGACCTGGCCTTTATGACCTACGCGCCCATCCTGTTTATCTCCGCCAAGACCGGCCAGCGGGTGGATAAGCTGTTCGACATGATCGACTATGTGTCCAACCAGGCCAGCATCCGCATCACCACGGGTATGCTGAACAACGTCCTGGCGGACGCCCAGACCCGGGTGCAGCCGCCCTCCGACAAGGGACGCCGCCTGAAGATCTACTATATGACCCAGGTGGGCATCCGGCCGCCTCACTTCGTGATTTTCTGCAACGACGCCCGGCTGTTCCACTTCTCCTATCAGCGGTATATCGAGAACTGCATCCGCAATACCTTTGGCCTGGAGGGCACGCCTGTGATCCTGTCCATCCGACAGAAGGGCGATAAGGAGGAGTAAGAGGTGCTGAGTTCTTTCTATTTAGACCCCTATGCTGTCACAGGGCCGGGCTGGGAGAGTCTTCTTGTGCTGGCGGCGGTGGCCTATTTCTGCGGCTGCTTTAATGGAGCGGTCATCGTTTCCAAGTATATCCTGCGGGATGATGTGCGCAGCCACGGCAGCGGCAACGCGGGGCTGACCAACTTCTACCGGACCTTCGGCGGACCTCTGACCGCTGTGGTCATTCTGACGGACGTGCTGAAAGCGGTAGTGGCCGTGCGATTCGGCAGTTGGTATCTGGGCTATTTCTGCGGACGATGGGGCTATGCGGCCAGTCTTAATATTAGCGGGATGTGGAGTCTTTTCGGCAAATACTGGGCGGGTCTCTTCTGCCTGCTGGGCCATATGTTCCCCTGTATGTTCCATTTTAAGGGCGGCAAGGGCATCCTCTCCGGCGGCACCATCGCCCTGATGATCGACTGGCGCGTTGCCCTGGTGGTCTGGGGCGGCTTTCTGATCCTGGCTGTCCTGACCCGGTACGTATCCCTGGGCTCCCTGTGGGCCGGGGCCAGCTTTCCCTTCATTACCTGGTACTGCTATCCCGACCCCGTCATCGTAGTCCTGGGCTTTGCCTGCGGCGGACTGGTGGTCTGGCAGCACCGGGCCAATATCAAGCGCCTTTTGAGCGGTACGGAAAACAAATTCAGTTTCCATCATAAGAAATAGGAGGAACAGCCATGAAAGCAGTGGTGGTAGGCAGCGGCGGCTGGGGCACGGCCCTGAGCCAGGTCCTCTGCGACAACGGTCACGACACATATCTCTGGTCCCACAGCCCGGATAAGGCTGCCCAGATGGCGGAGAACCGGGAGAATCCGCTGCTGAAAGGCGTCCGACTCCCGGACAGCCTGCACATCACCAGCGACCTTGCCTGCCTGGAGGGGGCGGACCTGGTGGTGTCCGCACCGCCGTCCTTCGTTGTCCGGGACATCGGCAAAAAAATAGCGCCCTGGCTGCGTCCGGAGACCATTCTGGTGACGGTCTCCAAGGGCATCGAGCGGGATACCAACCTCCGCATGAGCCAGGTGCTTCAGGAAGAGACTTGCCATATCTGTAAAGTAGTTGCACTTTCCGGACCTTCCCACGCAGAGGAAGTGGGGATTCGGATGCCTACCGGCTGTGTGTCCGCCTGCCCGGACCGGGCGGCGGCCCGGTTCGTCCAGGACGCCTTTATGAACGACTACTTCCGCATCTACACCAGCTATGATATCGTGGGCGTGGAGCTGGCGGCGGCGCTGAAAAATGTGGTGGCCCTGAGCTGCGGTATCTGCACGGGCCTGGGATACCAGGACAACACGAAAGCTCTGCTGATGACCCGGGCCATGGCGGAACTGACCCGCCTGGGCGAACAGCTGGGCGGCACCCGCCGTACCTTCGGCGGCCTGGCGGGCATGGGCGACCTGATCGTCACCTGTACCTCCATGCATTCCCGCAACAACCGGGCGGGTATCCTCATCGGCCAGGGCAAGACGGTTCAGCAGGCCATGGAGGAGGTCGGCGCCGTGGTGGAGGGCTATTATGCCGCCGAAAGCATCCACCAGCTGGCGGAGCGTGAGCACGTGGACATGCCCATCTGCCGCTGTGCCTACGAAGTCTTGTATCAGGGCAAGGCAGTCCGGGATGTGGTGACGGAATTGATGACCCGCGCCAAAAAGGACGAGCTTTTGGAAACAACCTGGATGTAAAAACAGCGAAAGGAGAATGGGATATGCGGGTTTCGGAGTATGACGCTTTCGGCCCCTGGGTCTATATGATCGACGAGGATCACCCGCTGCCGTCTCTGTTTGCGCCCTGTGTGGAGAACCCGGAGGCGTACCGGATGCTGTTCAAGATCCCCCGGAATATTGAACGGCGAAAGGCCACCCCGGACATGGACCTCTACGACTATGTGGTGGGCGTAGACGCTGACACGATCCGCATATGGTCCCGTAAAGAGAAGTCGGTGGAGTCGGTGGCGATACCGCTGCGAGAGGTCACAGGTGTCCGTCTGTACCAGCGATTCCTGCAAGGTATCTGCACTGTTTACAGCCAAACGGGGCAGACCTCAGTCGGCTATAACACAGCTTCTTCGGAGGTCCTGTGGCAGTTCCTGGAGCTGCTGCGGGCGGAGTACCCGGCAGAGGCCACCGCGCCCGCGGGGCTGCCGGAGGGAGCGGGCCCCAGGGAGGAGACTGCGGAGATCTGGCTCTATAACCAAATGCGTGACCTGCGGGAGCGGGGGATCGCATTCCACCTGGATGCCTGCCAGCCCTGCTGGAGCGCCGTGAAGACCGGGCGGCACTTTCCCTGGACGAAGCCGGAGGAGTTTGCCGGGACGCTCTATCTTCACAATGAACGGGAGTTCCTGCTGCTTCGCAGCGGCAAGCCGGAGAAAAAGGGAGAGCAGAAGTACAGCGCCGAGTTTACCTCTGTCCCGTGGACGGCTTTGCGGGGCGTTTCTGTCACAGAAAGTACAGACTATGAGGATTGCGTCCTGGTGGATTTTCAACTGCCGGGAGGGACACTGCGGACGGAGCTCCCGTCCGCCAATCTGGACGCACTGCGTTTTTTGAAGGAACTGGCGTCCTGCGTACATCCGTAAATCAGAACAGCGGGAGTGGTGGTCCACTCCCGCTGATATTCTTTTTGCTGCAACAATAAAAAAGAGATCCCGGACAACTGTCCGGGATCTTTGTTTGTCCAACTGTTAGATCGCTCTGGTGACCTTACCGGAACGCATACACCGGGTACAAACATACACATGGCGGGGGGAACCGTTGACGATCGCCTTCACACGCTTCACATTGGGCTTCCAGGGACGATTGGAACGCCGATGAGAGTGAGAAACCTGAATACCGAAGGTCACGCCCTTGTCGCAGAACTCGCACTTTGCCATCCGTTGCACCTCCTTGCTGTTGCGTACTTCCATGCCGAGTTTCATAGGCACGTTTGATATAATAACAGAATTATTTTGAAAATGCAAGAAGAATTTTCAAAAAAATCGAAGAATTTTAAAGGGCGGGTAAAATAGCGAAAGTGTTGCGGAATCAGGGAAATTCATATATAATAAGAGTAATTTTGAATGCTGGATTTTTTGGCCCCCCGGCCGGGTGTTCGCGGAGCCGGAAAGATGGGTGCGGCAGGGGCCGTACCAGAAAGACGAGGGATGGTTTTATGAGTGAAAACGGACTGAAGATCACGGAATTTGTCAAGGAATTCGACTTGGAAGTCCTGAATGAAGGACACGGCTACGATCAGGCAAGGCTGACGATCACGGACGTGAACCGTCCCGGCCTCCAATTCCATGATTTTTACGACTATTTTGATCCCCGGCGCCTTCAGGTCATCGGCAAAGCGGAGGTCACCTATCTGGGCAGCCTGACGGAGACCCAGCGCCGCAAGTGCTTCGATGACCTGTTTCTCTATGATATTCCGGCGCTGGTCATCTCCCGGGGACTGGACTGCTTCCCGGAGTGTCTGGAGAGCGCCCGGGAACATGAAAAGACGCTGCTGCGGACCAAGGAGACCACGGTGGAATTCACCAGCCACACCATTGAGTATCTCAACCGTGTGCTGGCGCCCTGCGTCACCCGCCACGGCGTGTTGCTGGACATCTACGGCGAGGGCGTCATGATCACCGGCGACTCCGGCGTGGGCAAGAGCGAGGCCGCCATTGAGCTTATCATGCGCGGCCACCGCCTGGTGGCGGATGACGCGGTGGAGCTTCGGCGTATCTCCAATCAGCTCATCGGCACCGCTCCGGAGGTCATCCGGCATTATATCGAGCTGCGCGGCATCGGCGTTATCGATGTGCGCCAGCTGTTCGGGATGCGGGCCATCAAGGTGGAGTCCCAGCTGGATCTGGTGGTGAACTTTGAGCAGTGGGACCAGACGAAATTCTACGACCGTCTGGGCATCGAGGACCACTTCACCGACATTCTGGACGTTCAGGTGCCCATTGTTACCATTCCTGTCCGTCCCGGACGGAACCTGGCCAGTATCGTGGAGGTGGCGACCATGAACAACCGCCACCGCAAGTTTGGCTACAATGCCGCCCGGGATCTGGCGCAGCGAGTGGACCTGCGGGCGGACCTGGGCAGCGGAAAAGTTTGACCTATCAGTGATTTTGGAGGAGAGAGAATATGTACATTGGCATTGACGTAGGCGGCACCAACCTGAAAGCCGGCCTGGTGGACGAAAACGGAAAGATCCTGGCTGTGGAGCGCACGCCCCTTGATTTCCGGGGGCCGGAGAGCTTCGCGGCTACGCTTGCATCCCTGGCAAAGGCGGTCATGGCTTCCGGCGGCGTGGCGGAGAAAGACGTGGAATATGTGGGCGCGGGCATTCCCGGCGCCGTGCGCGGCGGCGATATTCTGTACACCGCCAATATCCCCATGAAGAATGTCCCGCTGGAAAAGCTGTTCCGGCAGCATCTGGACCTGCCGGTGCTGTTGGGCAACGACGCGGACTGCGCCGCCGTGGGCGAGTGGAGCTGCGGCGTGGGTCGGGGAACGAAGCATTTTATCGTCATCACCCTTGGCACCGGCGTCGGCGGCGGCATGATCTTAAATGGGAAGCTGTACGCGGGTATGGGCGCCGGCGGTGAGGTGGGCCACATTATTGTCCAGAAGGACGGCGTTCCCTGCAACTGCGGCCGCCGGGGCTGCTGGGAGGCTTACGCCTCCGCCACCGGCCTGATCCGTCAGGTGCGGGAGGCCATGGAGGCCCACCCTGAAAGCTTGCTCCATCAGGTTGCCGCGGAAAACGGCGCCGTGGATGGGCGGACGGCTTTCCAGGCGGCGGAAAGAGGCGATGAGACCGCGCAGGCAGTGTGCGGAGCCTACGCCGCGTATCTGGCTGCCGGCCTGACGGACCTGGTGAATATCCTGCATCCGGAGGCTGTGGCCTTGGGCGGCGGCGTTGCCGCCGCACCGGAGCACCTGCTGCTGGACCCTGTACGGGAGATCGTGGCACGGGAGTGCTATGCGCGCCATGTGGACCAGGTGCCCCGCATTCTGCGGGCCGAACTGGGCAACGACGCCGGCATCATCGGCGCGGCGATGCTGGGTCGGGCAATCTGATTTTCGGGAGGTCTTTCCATGTCTTGGGAGACACAGCTTGACAAATGGGCGGCGGAGTATCTGCCGGATTTGAAAATCGTAAATGACGAGCCGATGAGCCGCCATACCTCCTTCCGGGTGGGCGGCCCGGCAAAGCGGATGGCGTTTCCGTTCAGCGGAGAGCAGCTTGTGCTGCTGCTGGACTACGCCCGGGCGTGCGGAGCGCGGCCGTTGGTCATCGGCAACGGTACAAACCTGCTGGCCCCGGACGAGGGACTGGACCGCCTGGTCATTGACACTTCCGCGGGCCTGAACCGGCTGGAGGAAGGTACTGAGCCGGGAACCCTGACAGCCGAGGCGGGTGTATCCCTGGCCCGTCTTGCGGACTTTGCCTGCAAGCAGGGCCTGACGGGCCTGGAATTTGCCCACGGCATCCCCGGAACTGTGGGCGGCGGCGTGTGCATGAACGCCGGCGCTTATGACGGGGAGATGAAGCAGGTCATTGCGTGCGTGACCGTACTGTTTCCGGAGGAGGGCGTGAAGACCCTCTCCTGTGAAGAGATGGATTTCGGTTACCGCCACAGCCTGATGTCCGACCATCCTGACGCGGTGGTCCTACGGGCGGTGTTCCGCCTTTCTCCGAGAGAGCCGGAGGCCATCCGGGAGAAGATGAAGGAACTGATGGCCCGGCGCAAGGCCAGCCAGCCCCTGGAATACCCCAGTGCAGGCAGTACCTTCAAGCGGCCTACGGGCTACTTCGCGGGGACACTCATTGACCAGTGCGGACTGAAGGGCCTGACTGTGGGCGGCGCCCAGGTCAGTGAAAAGCACGCGGGCTTCGTCATCAATACCGGTACCGCCACGGCGGGAGATATCCTGTCTGTCATCCGCCAGGTGCAGGACCGGGTATTCGCTGAAAAAGGCGTCCGGCTGGAGCCGGAGGTCCGTATTATCCACTGAGTGAAAGAAGGCATCCCTATGGAAATCCTGATTATCTCCGGCCTTTCCGGCGCGGGCAAGAGTAAAGCCGCCTCCTATCTGGAGGACATGGGCTTTTATATTGTGGACAATATGCCCGCCGCCATGATCCTGAAATTCGCGGAATTCTGCGCGGGCGGCAATGGCCGGTACGACCGGGTGGCCCTGGTCTACGATGTGCGGACGGCCAGCTCCTTCACGGAGTTGTTCGATGTGCTGGATACGCTGCGGACCATGGAAGGCGCCGACTGCCGGATGCTGTTTCTGGAAGCGGCGCCGGAGGTCATCATCAAGCGCTATAAGGAGACCCGCCGCCGCCATCCCCTGGCGGACCAGACGGACTCTCTGCAGGAAGCCGTCTGTCGGGAGCGGGAGATGATGCAGCCGGTGCGGGAGCGGGCGGACTACGTCATCGATACCTCCCGGACCTCCACTGCCCAGCTTCGCGGAGAGCTTCTGCAGCTGTTCGGCGACGGAGTGGGAGAGAAGGCCGGCATGACGGTCAGCGTTACCTCCTTCGGATACAAGTACGGTCTGCCGCTGGAAGCGGACCTGGTCATCGATGTGCGCTTTATGCCAAATCCCTTCTATATTGAAGAACTGCGGCCGCAGACGGGACTGGACAAAGCGGTCAGCGACTATGTATTTTCCTTTCAGCAGACAAAGGACTTCCTCAAGCGGCTGGAGGAGCTGCTGGCTTTCACGCTGCCCCTGTATGCGGAGGAGGGAAAGACCTCGCTGGTCATTGCCGTGGGCTGCACCGGCGGCCACCACCGCTCTGTGGCTGTGACCCACGCCCTGGCGGAGTTTATTGCCGGCCAGGGCTATCAGGTGGCGGAGAACCACCGGGATATGACCCGTGGCGGGTGAGAGGGAAAGGAGCCCCATGGAAAATTTATATCAACACGGACTGCCCCCCAAGTCCCGGGGGCCCAGGCTCGCCGTCATCGGCGGAGGACACGGCCTGTCCAATATGCTGCGGGGCTTGAAACGATATACGGAAAATATTTCGGCCATCGTTACGGTGGCGGATGACGGCGGCGGCAGCGGGATGCTGCGCCAGGACCTGGGGATGCCCCCGCCGGGGGACATCCGCAACTGCCTGGAGGCCCTGGCTAACACGGAGCCGCTGATGAGCGAGCTGATGCACTACCGGTTTACGGAAGGGTCCCTGGCGGGGCAGAGCTTTGGAAATCTGTTCCTGGCGGCCCTCAACGGCATCTCGCCGTCCTTTGACGCGGCGGTGAGCCGCATGAGCCAGGTTCTGGCCATTACCGGCCGGGTATTGCCGGTGACCACTGCTGATGTGCAGCTGGAGGCGGAATTTGAGAATGGCGCCTCGGTGGTGGGGGAGTCCAAGATTTTTTACTGTAAGAAAAAAGAGGATTGCCGCATCACAAAGGTCCGGCTGCTGCCGGAGCATCCCAAAGCCCTGCCTGAGGCGGTGGAGGCCATCCGGGACGCGGACATGATCATCCTGGGGCCAGGAAGCCTGTACACCAGCATCATCCCCAATCTCCTGGTGGACGGTATCGTGGAAGCCATCCAGGCGTCCCGGGCTTTGAAGGTCTATGTTGCCAATGTGATGACCCAGGAGGGAGAAACGGAGGGGTATACCGCCTCCGACCATATCGCGGCCATCTTTCAGCACTCCGTACCGGGGCTGTTTGACCTGTGCCTGACCAATTCCTCGCCGATCCCCGCCGATGTGGCTGCCCGGTATGCCCGGGAGGGAGCGGAGCCCCTGCGCTATGACGCCGGACGCTGCGCCGCCCTTGGCGTGGAGTTGGTGAGCCGGCCCATTTCCATGGTGGAGGACGGCTTTGTCCGCCACCGGCCGGAGGAACTGGCCAGAGAGCTGCTGCTGCTCCATGCGGAGCGGAGTGTCCGTATCGCGGGTAAAAACTTCAGAAACGATACATACCGGATGGAATAAAAGCGGTCACGAAAGGAATGTCATGTCTTTTTCATTCGATACGAAAAATGAATTGTGCAGGCTGCCGGTGCAGAAACTGTGCTGCGCCCGGGCGGAGGCCTACGGTATCCTGCTCTACTGCAATACGTTCAGTTCCACCGAGGTTCGCATCATTACAGAGAATCCCAACTTTGCGGGGAGACTTCCCAAGCTGTTCCACCGGGCCTTCGGCCTGCGGTTTGACCGCCAGCCGGAGCCCGGAGCCGAGGGAAAGATGGTATTTCAAATCACGGAGCGGAAAAAACTGGACCACATCACGAACCTGCTGGGATACGATCCCCGGCAGAACCTGGTGCTGCACATCAATTTCGCCATGCTGGAGGAGGAGTGCTGCCGGGCCTCTTTCCTGCGGGGCATCTTTTTTGCGGGCGGCAGCGTCACAGACCCGCTGAAGCGCTATCACCTGGAGCTGACCACATCCCACGCCCAGGCCAGCCGGGAGCTGGACGCGCTGCTGCGGGAGTGCGGCTATCCGCCCAAGAGCGTTTCCCGGAACGGCAGCTTTGTGACCTATTTCAAGCAGAGTGATCAGATCGAGGATTTTTTGACCCTCATCGGCGCTCCGGTGGCGGCCATGAAGATCATGTCCGCCAAGCTGGAAAAGGACCTGCGGAACAGCGTGAACCGGCGGCTGAACTGCGACAGCGCCAACCTGGATAAGGCCGTTCTGGCCGCTCAGGAGCAGATGGAATCGATCCGCGCGCTTCAGGAGGCGGGGCTGCTGGAGCAGCTTCCGGACAAGCTGCAGCTGACGGCAGCCCTGCGGCTGGAGAATCCGGAGCTAACGCTCAGCGAGCTGGCGGAGGAGTTCGACCCACCGGTGAGTAAATCCTGCCTGAACCACCGGCTGCGGAAGTTGTCGGAGCTGGCGAAAAAATTGTAAAAAGATCATACATACATGGAAAGCAGAGGAATCAATATGGACCATTTTGAAAAAGCGAATGCCTATCACAAGCAGGGCTTTAACTGCTGCCAGAGCGTGCTGGCGGCGTTTTCCGATATTACCGGCCTTACGGAACAGGCCAGCTTCGACATTGGCGGCGGCTTCGGCGCCGGCGCCGGTACCGGAGAGCTGTGCGGCGCCATCAGCGGTGCCGTGATGACCCTGGGGATGCTGACGCCTGTGGACCCCGCCGATCCGGTGGGCAGCAAGAAGCGGACCGTTTCCCTCAGCAAAGAGCTGCAAAAGCGGTTTTCTGAGAAGTTCGGCGCCCTGCGCTGCCAGGAGCTGCTGCAAAACAAGTTCACCCCGGATGATACTACGCCTGCCGCCAAGGCCATGGGGCTGACGGGACACTGCGACATTATGATCGTCACCGCCGTGGAGATCGTGGAGGAAATGCTGGCGGAGCGGGCGTAATACCCGGACTGTCAGGCATACAAGCGAAAGAGGAGAGTGCCATGTCCTTCGTCCATTTACATGTCCATACGGAATACAGCCTGTTGGACGGTGCCTGCCGCATCAAGGACCTGCCCGGGGTCGTGAAGGACCTGGGGCAGACCGCCTGCGCCATCACGGACCACGGCGTCATGTACGGCGTCATTGACTTTTACCGGGCTTGTAAGGCGGAGGGCATCAAGCCCATCATCGGCTGCGAGGTCTACGTCACCCCAAAGGGACGCTCCCGGTTTGAGAAGATCCACGAGTTCGACGCTGAGAGCCGCCATCTGGTGCTGCTGTGTGAGAACGAGGAGGGTTACCGGAACCTCAGCTACATGGTGTCCATGGCCTGGACGGAGGGCTTTTACATCAAGCCCCGCATTGATCTGGCGCTGCTGAAAGAGCACAGCAAGGGGCTGATCGCCCTGTCCGCGTGTCTGGCGGGCGAAATTCCCCGGATGTTGCGGAACGGGGAGTATGAAAACGCAAAAAACTACGCTCTGCAAATGAGCGAAATCTTCGGACCGGACCACTTTTATCTGGAGCTTCAGGACCACGGTATCCGGGACCAGGCCATCGTGAACCAGGGTATCCTGCGGCTCCATCAGGAGACGGGCATCCCCATGGTGTGCACCAATGACGCACACTACCTCCGGAAGGAGGACGCCGAGGCCCACGATGTGCTGCTGTGCATCCAGACCGGAAAAACCATCGACGACGAGAACCGGATGCGCTACGAGCCCCGGAATTTCTACCTCCGCAGCGAGGCGGAGATGGCGGACCTGTTCGGGGACTATGAGGGCGCCATTGAAAATACGGAAAAAATCGCGGAGATGTGTAACCTGGAATTCACTTTCGGCAAGTACCATCTGCCGGAATTCCAGCTTCCACCGGGCTATGACAGCTTTTCGTACCTGAAAAAGCTGTGTGACGAGGGCTACAAAGAGCGGTACGGCGAGGACGATCAGTACCGGGGCCAGTTACAATACGAACAGGACATGATCGAGAAGATGGGCTTCACGGACTACTTCCTCATCGTGTCGGATTTCGTGCGCTACGCCAAGAGCGTGGGCATCCCCGTGGGCCCGGGCCGCGGCTCCGCCGCCGGTTCCATGGTTTCTTACTGTCTCCATATCACGGACATCGACCCCATGCAATACAGCTTGTACTTCGAGCGCTTCCTGAACCCGGAGCGGGTGAGCATGCCCGATATCGATATGGACTTCGGCGATACCCGCCGGGGCGAGGTGGTGGACTATGTCCGACGGAAGTACGGCAACGACCACGTGGCCCAGATCGTGACGTTTGGCACCATGGCGGCCCGGGGCGTCATCCGGGACGTGGGGCGGGTCATGAACATCCCCTACGCCGAAGTGGATCAGATCGCCAAGCAGGTGCCCAACACCCTGCATATCACCCTGGACGACGCCCTGCGGCTCTCCAAGCCCTTATCTGACCTGTACGACACCGACGAGCGGGTAAAAAAGCTCATTGACACCGCCCGGGCGCTGGAGGGGATGCCTCGCCACGCCTCCACCCACGCCGCCGGCGTGGTCATCACGAAGCGGCCGGTGTATGAGTATGTGCCGCTGGCGAAAAACGACGAATCCGTGGTGTGCCAGTACGTCATGACCACCCTGGAGGAGCTGGGGCTGCTGAAAATGGACTTCCTGGGTCTTCGGAACCTGACGGTGCTGGATGACGCGGTGAAGATGGTTCAGGAGCACCAGCCGGACTTCCGGTTGGAGGATATCCCCGAGGACGATAAGGCTACCTTTGACATGATCTCCGCCGGCAAGACCTCCGGCGTGTTCCAGATTGAATCCTCCGGCATGACCGGCGTGTGCGTGGGCCTCAAGCCCAAGAGCATCGAGGATATTACCGCCGTTATCGCGCTGTACCGTCCCGGTCCCATGGATTCTATCCCCAGATTTATCGCCTGCAAGCAAAACCCCAAGCTCATCACTTATAAGCACCCGTCCCTGGAGCCGATTTTGTCCATCACCTACGGCTGCATCGTCTATCAGGAGCAGGTCATCCAGATCTTCCAGCAGTTGGGCGGCTACTCTCTGGGCCAGGCGGACATGGTGCGCCGGGCCATCTCCAAAAAGAAGGCCGCCCAGATTCAAAAGGAGAAGGACGCATTCATCCACGGTGACAAGGAGCGGGGCATTACAGGCTGTGTGGCCAATGGGATTCCGGAGAAGACCGCCGAGGCCATCTATCAGGAAATCTACGATTTCGCCAACTACGCCTTCAACAAGGCCCACGCCGTCTCCTACGCGGTGGTGGCCTACCAGACGGCGTACTTCAAATGCCACTACACGAAGGAGTACATGGCGGCGCTGCTGACCAGCGTGCTGGACAACTCCGACAAAGTGGCGGGCTATATCAACGAGTGCAAGGACTGCGGCATCGCCCTGCTGCCACCGGACATCAACCGCTCTGAGGACCGCTTCACCGTGGAGGAGGGCGGCATCCGCTTCGGCCTGGTGGCCATCAAGAACATCGGCCGGGGCTTCATCCAGGCGGTCATGCGGGAGCGGGAGAGCGGCCCGTTTACGTCCCTCCGTGATTTTTGCAGCCGGATGTCGGGCAGCGACATGAACAAGCGGGCGGTGGAGAACCTCATCCGGGCGGGAGCCTTTGACTCCACCGGCGCCCGCCGCTCCCAGCTCATCAAGGTCTTTGAGTCGGTGATGGATTCCATCGCCGCCCAGCAACGGCAGAACCTGGAAGGCCAGATGGACTTCTTCTCCATGGCGGCCGGGACTGCTTCCACAAGCACTGTGAAGGAAACGCCCTTGCCGGATATTCCGGAGTATACCGCCCAGGAACTGATGACCATGGAGAAGGAGACCACGGGTCTCTACCTCTCCGGTCATCCCATGGACGCTTACCGGGACACCGTGCGGAAGCTGAACGCCCCGTCCATCGGCTCCATACTGGAGGATTTCGCCCAGGAGGGCGGCCCGGTGCGGTTCGCGGACAACCAGCGCATCACCATCGCCGGTGTGGTGACCTCCAGCAAGACCAAGACCACCAAAAACAACAGCCTAATGGCCTACGTCACGGTGGAGGACGACACGGCTTCCATGGAACTGCTGTGCTTCTCCAGGGTACTGGATACCTGCGGCGCCTATTTGAAAGAGAATCAAGCCGTTGTGGTTAAGGGGAAGCTGTCCGTCCGGGACGAAAAAGCACCCCAAATCATGTGCGATTCCGTCTACCCGCTGTCCACGGCGGAGGGCGGCTTGCCGCCGGTGCCGCAGCCCCAGCCCAAAGGGGAGAAACTGGTACAGGGGAGCACGCTGTATTTGAAATTCCCCAGCATCGAGGATCCGGCCGTGCGGCATATGAAGCTGGTGTTCAACATGTTCCCTGGTACCACTCAAGTGAAGATGGTCATGGCAGATACTCGGAAGGTCTACGCCACCCGGGTGCTGCTCCACAAGGCACTGGTAGAGGAGGCCCGGGAGACGCTGGGGGCCGAAAACGTGGTGGTGAAATAAGCAAAAAATGCATCCCGTGTCCAGCCCGGACACGGGATGCATCAGACTGTCGATAAACCCGGAAATGTAGGAAAACGGGAAGGAAGGGTATGCGCGGCTGGCCCGCGGGACGTTTCGGAGCGCAACCGGGCGTAGCCCGGCTCTTAGCGCGGAGATGAACCCAGGAAGGGTGACCCGCGCTGTTCGTTTATTTTCTTTTTATTGCCCGGATAGCCCACAAGATCATGCCGCAGAGGGCAGAACCAATGGCCGCCAGCAGGGAGGCCATCGCAACGATGAGGACCATCCACAGCTCATCTTGCCCAAGAAAAAGATAGCAGAGAATGCCCAGGGCCAGCAGGGCCACAGTCAGATACCAGGGCTTTTGCTCTTTTCGAATCAGCCAGCGCAGCAGGGCACCCGCAGCCAGAAAGGCACCGTATCTTGGCAAAAACATGACGAGAGTGGCGGTCAAGCCCGCGAGAAGATCTTGCATGGGGAAAACCTCCATCTGCGTTACTTGTCGCTGTCTTCCATCAGCAGCTTCATGATCTGGCTGTAAATGCGCTCAGGCTCCTTCTGGAAGCGGTCCGCCAGCAGCTTTGCGATGTCCTGCCGTACCGCCATCAGCTTCAGATCCATGACGTTGCCCATGTCGTCGTCCAGGCTCATCCGCACGGTGAAAGTCCCGTTGGAACGCTGGTCCACCGACGTTTTCACCTGATTCTTCCGCCGAAGCTTCCGATTCCAGGCAGCCAGGTTCTTGTCGCACCGCAGCCGCACGGAGTAGGGGATGGAGGACTCACAGATCTGGCTGTTCCGCAGGCCCTTGTCGGTGATGGCGTACAGCCCCGTGTCAGAGAGCGTCAGGTGCCCGGTATTGACCAGGTCCCGCAGACACTCGGAGAAGTCGAAGTAGCCCACACCGTCGTCGCACATGGTCAGGTCCAGCACTGTGTCAAAGGGGATAGGCTCAATGACCCGGGCGGCAATATAGAGGATGAGAAATTTGATCTCCAGCTTGTCGTGGATGAAACCGCGGCCTTCCATAAGAGACACCTCCAGATGTAGATTATTTTTGATTTTTATTATACCGCATCTGGTAGCGGTTTGTACAGAGTCAAATCGGAAAAGGGAGGTATCTGTCTTGACGGGGCAGGGCGGCACTGGTATCATATGGTTATTACTAGGAGAGGCGGCGGCTGTATGAAAAAGCGGACCCTGGCGATGTTCCTGGCAATGATGATGCTTCTGTCCCTGGCAGGCTGCGGAAAAAAAGAGGAGCCTGTGGTCCCGGCAGCGGAGCCGGAGCCTATTGAAGAACCGGCTCCTGAGCCGGAACCCGAACCTGAGCCGGAACCGACTGGCCCGGCGGGTACGAACCCGCTGACGGGTCTGCCCATGGAGCCGGAGTATGAGAATGACCGCCCGGTGGCCGTCATGTTCAACAACCTGAAAGCGGCCCAGCCCCAGCTTGGCATCAGCCGGGCGGACATTATCTACGAAGTCCCCGCCGAGGGCGGCATCACCCGGATGCTGGGCGTGTTCCAGAGCCTGGAGGGCGTGGGGACCCTGGGCAGCATCCGCTCGTCCCGGCCCTATTACCTGGAGCTGGCGCTGGGCCACGACGCGCTGTACGTCCACGCCGGCGGCAGTCCGGAAGCCTACAAGGACATTCCCGCCTGGGGCGTGGACAATATGGACGGCGTCAACGGCGGCAGCGATGCTAGAATTTTCTGGCGGGACGCGGAGCGGAAGAAGACCATGGGCTACGAGCATACCCTGGTGACTTCCGGCGAGAAGATCCAGGAGTATGTGGATGGTCATTTCCGCACGGAACATAAAGACGGCTATGCCTATACCCAGACATTTGCCGCGGATGGCACGCCCGCCGGCGGCGCTCCGGCGGAGCATGTGACCCTGAAATTCTCCAATTACAAGACGGGTGTCTTTGACTATGACGCCGCTTCCGGAAAGTATCTGGTCAGCCAATACGGCAAGCCCCACACCGACGGAGCTTTGAATCAGCAGGTCAGCGCCGCCAATGTGCTGGTGCTGGAGACCTCCATCAGCGAGATCGCTGGGGACACCTACGGCCGCCTCACGGTGAAGCTCACCGGCAGCGGCAGCGGCACCTATTTCTGCGGCGGTAAGTGTGTGCCGATCCAGTGGAGCAAGGCGGACCGCAACAGCCAGTTCGTCTACACGTTGCAGGACGGTACCCCGCTGACCATGGGACAGGGCAACAGCTATGTCTGTATCGTCAGTCCCAAGCGCAGTACACTGACCTACGAATAATGGGATATCACCGGCGGGTCGTTTGGCCCGCCGGTTTTTTCACCTCCCGGCCGGGCGCGCATACACTGGATTGAAAGCAATGCGCTTTCACCCAGTTACTTATTAGGAGGTATTGCAATGCCCGAGAAAGTTATGCCCGGTCCCATTGAGGACCCCAGCGGCATCCGAGAGGCGGTTTGCATCCATACCAGGAAGATCTATGATTCCTGCCGAGATAAAGACTGCATCGAAGACCTGCGCTTCTACCCGAAGATGCAGTATGTGGATGTCATCAACCGGGCGCTGTCCGTGAAGGGCGGCAGCGCCAAGCTGCTGTATGTGTATGTGGACGTGGAGCCTGTCAGCTTTAACCGGGGCTTTTATACCGTGGATATGCGGTTTTTCTACGCCGTGACCCTTCAGGCGTATTTGAGCTGCCCCATCCCCGTGACCGTGGAAGGCCTGTGCGTGTTTGATAAGCGGGCCATTCTGTTCGGCAGCGAGGGAAATGCCAAGATCTTTTCCTCCGAGCTGCGTGTCGGCGAGCCAGACAGCCAGATGATGCGGCGCGCCAACGCCCCCATCGCCGTGGTGGAGGCCGTGGATCCCATTGTGCTGGACAGCCGCATCGTGGACTGCTGCGGCAAGCGGGACTGCGACTGCGACTTGTGCGAGGTGCCCTCCTTCGTCAACAGCTGCTTTGACGGCGAGCTGTCCAGAGGAGATGACAATCGCCGGGTGTACGTCACCCTGGGCCAGTTCTCCATTGTCCGCCTGGAGCGGGATACCCAGCTTCTGGTGCCCGTGTACGATTACTGCATGCCAGAAAAGGAATGCTCCTGCGGCAGCGGCAGTGAAGATCCCTGCGGGATTTTCCGCAACATCGGCTTCCCCGTGGGCGAATTTTTCCCGCCTAACACGGTGAAGCTGCCCGAAAACTATGAGGACGCAAAATTTTGCTGCGCCTGCGGTAAATAAAGGATAAGGTGTATATAGCTGAGACAGCCGGCCATCTGGCCGGCTGTCAGGCTGTCGATAAACCCGGAAATGTAGGAAAACGGGAAGGAAGGGTGTGCGGGGCTGGCCCGCAGGACGTTTCGGAGCGCAACCGGGCGTAGCCCGGCTCTTAGCGCGGAGATGAACCCAGGAAGGGTGCCCTGCGCCATTTAAATCAATAGATTTCAGAACTTTTTGAAAGTTCTGAAATCTTAAGCAACTTGACGAAAAGACTTTTTCGACAAGCTGAGACGGGGCTGGAAGCAGCCCCGTTCAATTTTTTTCGGACAAACCCGGCATAGAGGAGGACGAGCCGTCATAGAGTGTAGGGAAACAGGAAAGGGGGAGAACACCCTTGGAAAAGAATTGGGATGTCATCAGATATGAGGCCGCCGCGGCTATTTTGCCAAACCGCCTGCGAAAGCTGGCTCTGGCCCTGCCGGAGGAACAAAAGGCGGCGGCGGAGGAGTTCCGCCTCCGGGCGGGACGGCCCATGACGGTGCTGCTTCCGGAGGGGGAGCTGCCGCTGGAGGCTGAGGTGGACCCGGCGGAGCTGGAGACGCTGTGCGACCTGGCCACGGAGTTTTCCCGCTACGCGGCGGCAGAGACTCTGCGGGAGGGCTTTGTTCCCGTCCGGGGCGGTTTCCGGCTGGGGCTGTGCGGCACGGCGGTGATGAAGGGCGGCATGAACACGAACCTGAAAAACCTGTCCTCGGCGGCCATCCGCATCGCCCGGGAGCGGAAGGGCGTAGGGACGGACCTGGCGCCGCGGCTGTTCCGTGACGGCGTGTTTCGGAGCACGCTCATCCTGTCCCCGCCCGGCGGCGGCAAGACCACGCTCCTGCGGGACCTGGTGCGCTGCGTTTCCGAGGGCGTGGGCGGCACGCCGGCCCTGCGGGTATCCCTGGTGGATGAGCGGGGCGAGGTGGCGGTCATGTACCGCGGCCAGCCGCAGATGGATGTGGGCAGCCGCACCGACGTGCTGGACGCCTGCCCGAAAGCACTGGGCATCCCCATCGTCCTGCGGGCCATGAATCCCCAGGTCATCGCCGTGGATGAGATCACCGCCCGGGCGGATCTGCGGGCTGTGGTGATGGCGGCGGGCTGCGGCGTGGGGCTGCTGGCCACCATACATGCCGCCGATACGGCGGAGCTGCTGCAAAGGCCGCTGTACCGGGATCTGCTGGCGGAGGGCGTGTTTCAGCAGGCGGTGTGCATTGCCACGTCGGAGGGAAAACGCACCTACCGGATGGAGGAGCTGCCATGCTGAAGCTGCTGGGGAGCGCGTGCATCCTGGCGGGCGGTGTCCTGGCCCAGGGAGCGCGGCTGGCGGAGCGCCGCCGTCAGTGGGACACGCTGTCCGACCTGTTGTTTGCCCTGCGGCGGATGGAAGAGGAGATCCGCCTGACCCGAACTCCCATGCCGGTGCTGCTGGAAGGCCTCGCAAAGGACAGGGGAGCGGATGCCGCCTCCTTTTTTACGCATGTGGCGGAAGCCCTCCGCCGGGGCGACCTTCCGGGAGATGTGTGGCGGCGGGAGGCAGCCGGCCTGCCGCTGCCGCCGGAGGCGCTTCGGGCACTGGAGGACCTGGGCGGCGCCTTGGGCGGAGATGAAGAGGATACCTGTAAAGCAATTGGCCTTGCTGTCTATGAACTGGCAAAATGCGCGGAGGAACACGCCAGGGACCGGAAAGCGGAGGACCGGCGGGCGGCGGCGCTGTATTTTTCCGGCGCTGCGCTTCTGGTCATTCTGTTGATATAAGGGATTTGGTCATATGAGGGAACGGATAATGGATGTAGATCTGATTTTTAAGATCGCCGCCATCGGCATCCTGGTGGCAGTGCTGAACCAGCTTTTGGTGCGCTCCGGACGGGAGGAGCAGGCAATGATGACGACACTGGCGGGGCTTGTGGTGGTTTTGATGATGATGGTACGGCAGATCAGCGAGCTGTTCGAGCTCATCAAGACCCTATTCCGTTTTTAGCCATGGAGCTGGCGGCGCGGGTGACGGCGCTGTGCGTCGTGGGGGCGATTCTGGCCCTGGTGCTGAAAAAAGCCAGCCCGGAGCAGGCTCTTTTGCTGGTCCTTTGCGCCGCTGCGGCGGGGTTGGCGCTGCTGGGGGACGGGCTGGGGGAGCTGACGGATTTCTTGAGGGAACTGGGGGAGCGAAGCGGCGTTTCGGCGGAGCTGTTCATTCCCCTGTACAAGACGGTTGGCATTGGCCTGGTGGTAAAGGTGGGCGGCGACCTGTGCCGGGACGCGGGAGGCTCGGCCCTGGCATCCGTGGTGGAGACAGCGGGGGCTGTGTGCGCCCTCCTTACCGCTATGCCCATGCTGCGGGCGGTGCTGGAGATGCTGATGGAGCTGATGGGATGAAACGACTGCTTTGTTTGCTGGCGGCGGTGCTGGTGCTGACTGTGGGCGCCCGGGCCTCGGAACTGCCCAAGGAGCTGACGCGGGCCATGCCGGACGGCGCGGAGGAACTGCTGCGGGGCGAGGACTTCTCCGGCACAGAGGGCTTCGCCGGCGGTATCGCCGCTTTGCTGGAGAGGATGGGCGGTCAAATCGGTACTATCCTGCGCCAGCGTGTACGGGGCACGGCGTCCATCTTGCTGGTGGTCATCCTCTGCGGCGCGGTGGAGGGCTTCCGTATCGGAGCGGACGGCGGAAAAACGGCAATGTTTCTGCCGATGGCGGGGGCGCTGTCCGTGACGCTTCTGACCGCCGGGAGCCTGGACAGCCTCATCGGCCTGGGGGCGGAGACCATCGGACAGCTGGACACCTTTTCAAAAGCCCTCCTGCCTACCCTGGCGGCAGCTATGGCGGCCTCCGGGCAGGTGAGTACCGCCGCCTTCCAGCAGGTGACAACAGTATTTCTGGTGGACTTGCTGATGGACCTCATCAACGGACTGCTGCTGCCTTTGGTGTACCTTTACATCGGCGTTCTCACCGCGTCGGCGTGTTTGTCGGAAAGCAGTCTGCCGGCATTGGCGGAGGGATTGAAAAAAGCGGTTACCTGGCTTCTGGCAACGGCCCTGGTGGCCTTTACCGTGTACCTTTCCGTTGCCCGGGTCATCGCCGGTGCCGCCGACGGCGCCACAGTGAAGGTGGCGAAGGCGGCGATCTCCGGTGCGGTACCGGTGGTGGGCAGTATCATCGCGGAGACAGCGGAAACCGTTTTGGCGGGGGCGGGGATGCTGAAAAACACCATCGGCGTGTTTGGAACGTTGGCGATTCTGGCGGCCTGCGCCTATCCCTTTTTACAGTTGGGCGTCCAGTACCTGCTGTACAAGCTAACGGCCTATCTGGCCTCCGCGGTGGGAGCACCGGGACTGTGCAAGCTCATCGACGGCCTGGGCGGTGCCTTCGGACTGGTGCTGGGGATGACCGGAAGCTGCGCAGTGCTGCTGCTGGTGTCGGTCCTGTCCTCTGTGGCGGCGGTGGTGCCATGATCGGGGCGCTGCGGGAATGGCTCACCTCCATCGTGGTGGTGACGCTGCTGCTGTCCGTTGCCCAGGCGCTGGTGCCGGAGGGGAACATCCGCCGGGTGGCCTCCTTCCTCGGGGGACTCATCCTGCTTCTGACCATGCTGCGGCCGGTGCTGGGCGCGGACCTGGAGCGGCTGCGGCTGAATTTTGACGGCTACGAGCAGGAACTCCGGCAGGTCCGGGAGGAGTTGTCCGCTTCTTATGATGCCGGGCTGGCGGAACGTATAGAGGAGCGGACGGCCGCATATATATCGCACAAAGCGGACGCTCTGGGGTTGGAGGTGAAGGTCCGGGTAGAAACGGCTCCCGGTGAAGCCGGCGTCAGTCTGCCGGTGAAAGCGGAGGTGACGGGGCCCTATTCTCAGGAACTGGCGGACTTCATGACCCGGGAACTGGGTATCCCGGCGGAGAGGCAGGTTTGGCATGAAAGGGAAAACTGAAGGAGTGCGAAAGCTATGGGACAAGTACAAATACGCGGCACTGGTGGTGCTGATCGGCGCAGGGCTGCTGCTATGGCCGAGTGGGAACGGCGGTACGGAGAAGACCTTGCGGCAGCAGAGCAGTACAGAGGAGATACGGGACATCCAGGCGGAGATGGAGGATATTCTTGGCGCCATGAGCGGAGTGGGGCAGGTGAAAGTGATGCTGACGGTGGATTCCGACGGCGAGCGGCAGCTGGCTCAGGACACGGAGCTGACATACAGCGGCAGCGCCGAGGCACCGGAGGATTACTCACGCAAGTCCGAGATCGTCTTGACGGATGGCGAAGAAGACGGGACGGTGGTGACCCGGACGCTGTATCCGACCTACCGGGGAGCGCTGGTGGTGTGCCAGGGCGGAGACCGGGCGGATGTGCGCCTGGCGGTGACGGAGGCAGTCGCCTCGCTGACCGGCCTGAACGCCGACCGCATCGCGGTGGCAAAATGGCAGTGATCGTTTGGAGGAGGAAGAGCATGAACGCAAAATGGAAGCGGAACACGGTGGTGGCCACGATGGCGGTGCTGGTCTGCGCGGCAGTGGCGCTGAACTGGAAATTCTCCGGGCAGGAGGCAGCTCAAAAGGCGGAGGAGGCCGGCACAAAGATCCTGGGCGAGGCTACCCTGGTCTCCGGCCAGGAGGACGGCGCGGAAGAGAGCGTGAACGAAACGGAGGTCTATACAGGCTCCGATTACTTCGCCTCCGCCCGTCTGACCCGGCAGCAGGCCCGGGACAACGCCATCGGCCTGCTCCAGGAGGCCGCCGAGCAGGAGAACGCTGACCAGTCTGTGGCCAATGAGGCCAGCCAGGGCATCCAGGTGCTGGCGTCCTATACCATGAAGGAGGCCCAGGTGGAAAACCTGGTCACCGCCAAGGGCTACAAGGAATGCATAGCGTTCATGGGGGACGACGGTATCAGCGTGGTGGTGT
The DNA here is from genome assembly GCA_945862785.1 of uncultured Clostridia bacterium. Lineage (GTDB taxonomy): Bacteria > Bacillota > Clostridia > Oscillospirales > Oscillospiraceae > Oscillibacter. The sequence continues at coordinate 29,893 of CAMAZB010000007.1, forward strand.
CCACCGACAGCGGAGAGCTGACGGAGGAGGATGTGGCGAAGATCACGGATATCGCCGTGTCGGAGACCGGGCTGCCCGTGTCCGATGTGAAGATCATGGCGGCAAATTAGCTGTTGTATTTTTTCACATACCATGGTAAAATAACTAACCAGAATGAAAATACCACCATCCTGTATACCAAGGATAAGGAGAATCACAATGGCTGATAGCAAGGAATACATGACGCTGCCGGAGGAAAACGGGAGCATCAATATCTCGGAGGAAGTTATCGCCGCCATCGCCGTGGGCGCTGTCCGCGAGGTGGAGGGCGTCTCCGGCATGATGACCGGCATGGGGGGCAGCGTCACCGACCTGGTGAACAACCGCAAGAATGCCCAGAAGGGAACCAAGGGCGTCAAGATCGACATGACCGGCACGGCACTGACCCTGGACCTGTACCTGACGGTGGAGTATGGCCATGCCATCCCCGAGGTGGCGGAGAACGCCCAGAAGGCTGTCGCCTCCGCCGTGGAGGCCATGACCGGCTGCCCCGTGGGTACCGTCAACATCCATGTGGGCGGCGTGACCCTGGCGTGACGGCCCAAAGTGTGAACGAGAGAGAAAAGGACGTAAGGTTTTATGGTAAGAAATACCGCGCGGGAGATCGCGATCCATCTTTCCTATGAGTTGAGCTTCACAGACAAGACTGTTGACGAACTGCTGGATGAGCGGCTGACGGCGGACACCTTTGCCACGCTGGCGGAGGAGGATGCCATTTACGCCGAAGCGCCCAACGCCAAGCAGGCGGAGTACATTCGCCGTCTGGTGAAGGGCGTGGAGGAGCACGCGGCGGAGCTGGACGGCTATATCGCCAAGTACGCCAAGGGTTGGAGCTTTGCCCGTATTCCTCTGGTGGCCTCCGCCATCATGCGGGTGTCCATGTATGAGATCCTGTACATGCCGGATATCCCCAACGGCGCCGCCATCAACGAGGCTGTGGAGATCGCCAAAAAGTACGAGACGCCGGAGACGGTGAAGTTCATCAACGGTATCCTGGGCAGCTTCGTGCGGCAGGAGATCGGCGAATAAGAAAACGACAGAGCGGGGCAGGGGGAGAGACCCCGTCCGGCTCTGTCTTTTTGCATATCTGGCAGATATGGGGGAAAGGAATCCCCCGCTCCCCCAAGGGGGGACAACCTCTCGAAGGAGGCATCCCATGGAACAACACATCTTCGGCGTCACCGAAGTCAACGAGCTGGTCAAGCTCCTGCTGGACAACGAGCCCATGCTCCAGAACATCTGCGTCCGGG
>CAMAZB010000008.1 GCA_945862785.1 uncultured Clostridia bacterium
AGGACGTTTATGGTTGCGGAGACAGGACTTGAACCTGCGACCTCCGGGTTATGAGTTTCAACCCAAGGAACTCTTAATCTGGAGGTCGTTTTTCCGTTTTGTTTAGTGTTTTCAAGGCTTTGCTGGCTTTACTGCAAATAGTTATGCCTGTCAGCTATTTGTTGTTTGTTTTTACGAAATATGTGCAGTTTTTGTTCCTTTTGCAAATAAAAAGCAAATGAAGATTTTGCCTTAATACTGCCAAGATTATTTCCGATTAACAAAACTACGAGAATTTTTAGGGAGGAACCCAATGAACAGAAGCATTATTGATAAAGAAATACTGACGGTTAAGGATGTAGGGAATTTCTTGAGAATTGGCACAAATGCAGCTTATAACCTCATCCACAGCAAAGACTTTCCTGTAATCAAAGTTGGCCAGTGTTATCGTGTTCCAACAAAAGCTTTTCTGAAATGGGTTGAAAATGAGTCTGAGGTAAGAGAGGGGAAAACAAAATGGTAATTTCTCTCACCAACCAAAAGGGCGGCGTCGGCAAGACAACCACAGCGCTGAATCTGGGGGCGGCTTTGCACGCAGCCGGAAAAAAAGTCCTTTTGATCGACAACGATCCACAAGGCAACCTCACTGCCGCGTTGGGTTTCACGCCTGCTGAACAAAAGCGAACATTGGCAAACCTTGTGCTGGCGGCCATCGACTATCCGGAAGATCTTCCCGTTCATCTTCAGCGGGCAGTACTGCTCACTGAGTGCGGTATGGATCTGATCGCCGCCAATAAGCGCCTTGCTGACGCTGCGGCGAGACTTCAGGTAATGCAGCTTTCACAGTATAATGCCGCAGGAGAAGCAAACCGTTCCAGCGAAGAAGTAATGAATACTGTGCTTGAGCCACTAAAAGGACAGTATGATTATATCATAATTGATTGCGGGTTGAAACATGAACTTTTGACTGTCAACGCGCTTTCCGCGTCAGATTACTGTATTATCCCGGTCCAATCTCATTTTCTGGCCAGTGAAGGTATCCCTGATGTGCTGGAGATGGTCAGAGCAGTACAGCAGAAATTCAATTCCAGGCTCCAGATTGCCGGTATCCTGCTGACCATGTACCAATCTCGGCCACAGCTGTGCCGCAGTGTTCGTGAGAGCGTGGGAGCTGTTTACGGAGACGACTTCCATGTATTTGAGCGCCCGATTGAGTATTCCATCAAGGTGGCCGAATGTCCTGCCGCTGGCAAGAGCATCTTCGACTACGCACCGAGCAATGCTGCCGCCGATTCGTATCGGAGCCTCGCCCAGGAGGTGCTGCGTCTTGCCTAAACCGGATATGAACGCTATGCTTAAACGCCGCATGGTGGCAACCCAGCAGGCGTCGGAATTACAAGTTGGAAACGAGGTTTATGAGAAGCTGTTCGAGCCTGTACCGGCATCCTCTCCAATGATTCGTGATTTACCGGTAGACAAACTGCGGCCTTTCTTCACAGCTGACATCGGTTTTCACCCCTATCCAAAAGATAAATTGGTGGCTTTTTCCAAGCAACTTGCCGAGGAAGGATTGCTTGAGCGCATCATTGTCCGCCGTATTGCCGGCAGCGATTCGTATGAGATACTTGCCGGTCATAACCGTACAGCGGCGTGGCGATTGACTGGGAATACTACCATTTCGGCTGAAATTGTCAATGCAGACGACGCAAGGGCCATTATTATTGCAACAGCGACCAATTTGCTTCGGCGGCAGGATCTCACAATCATAGAACGCGGAAAGGCATACAAGGCAATGCTGGATGCAAAGAAGCGGCAGGGAGCAAGAACGGACATGGCGACTTCTGGCGAAAATCGCCAGAAGTTCCTGACCAGAGAGATTGTTGCAGAGTTCTTTGGTGTTACGGAGTATGAGATTCGGAAAGCAATCAAGCTTGCCGAATTGATCCCCCAGCTGGCTGATATTCTGGAGGGCAGTCCTCGTAAACTATCTCTCAGCTGTGCCGAAATGATTGCAGATTATGATGCTGATTCACAGCAGGCATTCGTGGAGATGTGTACCATTGAGGGTTACGCACTAAATAAAGCTACGATGCAGCGAATTGTTCATGACTGCCCTCCCCCATCTGCACAGAGGCAGAAGATTTACGCTTCGTGGCGTGAGGCACGGGCAGCGGCGGAACAACACAGGAAGGCCCCTCCCAGGAAAATCACATTTGATCGTAAAAAGTTTGCCCCATATTTGGATAAGCTGGGGTCTGAAAAAGAGCTTGAGGAACTGTTTCTGGAATTCTTGCGGGAGCGTGTCTGTTAAGCTGCTGCAAATAGCATCATGAAGATGCGGAATAAAACCCCATACGGTATAGAATGCTTGGCGCCTTTCGCAGGCGTCAGGCATTTTATTTTGCCCATTTTCAAGGAGGTGTTCCCATGGAAAGGATGATTGATACCCGGCGTCCCAGCAGTCCATTTGATGATGGTGCGGCCGAGCGGTTGCGGCGAATGGGGCTGATTCAAGAGCGCGGAAAGCCAGATCGGGAGTCAATGGCGGTGCTTTGCTGCGTGTATGCAGGACTGCTATTTGACGATATGTGTGACTTCTACCAGGACTATGAAGATGTCACAACTGTTTTGCATCGCCTGCTCGAAGCTGCGGAAGGCGCAACGGTCAAAAAGAGGTTCTTGCTGATATGCCTTCAGTACGATGGGATCGGGCGTCAGCTGCCTGACCCCATCTGGTGGATCAGCGGTAATCCCGAACTGACAGAGGTCTTTGCCGATGGCTTTCTGCAAAACCTGAAGAGACTTTGCGAATGCGGTTAGGAGGTGAACTCATGAGAGGTGTTAAAACCTATCAGCCACCGGGTCAGATGCCCCCCGTCCCAGCCTTTATTGACAGCCTTGACCCCAAGCTGCGGGAGAAGTTGCTTCTCCATATTGTCAAACTCCCGCAGGTCCCCCGCTCTGGATTGAAAGAACCACACTACAAGCACTTTTCCATTGAACGCTATCGCAGCATGTATGAACTGCGTGAAAAAGGAAAAGTGCTTGTGCGTGTGATTTTTACGATTCAGGACAGCGGGGAAGTTATGCTCCTTCACGCCTTTATTAAACGGCAGAAGCGTGACACCATGCAGGCGCTGGAGCAGTCCATCAGAATACTGGCGGACCTCCGGGAACACCCGGAGTATGCAGTAGAATTCAAAATCAAGGAGGAAACCGGATGAAACAAATTCTGTACATCACCCTGGCAGCCGCGCTGGCCTTTGCCGGCGCGGGATTTTTATGGAAATGGAGGACACAGGTACAATGAAAAAAGTGATGATGTGTTTGGCGCTGGCACTGGCCCTTTCGGTCAATGCCTTCGCCCTGGAGGTGCCGACGGATACTGTCGTGCAGAACCTCAACGGGAGTCAGCAGGTTATCAAGACCTTTACCGTCGCTCCTGGCACCGACCCCCAGGAGCTGATTGAGGAGCCCTTTGAGCTGGAAGGCTATCTGTATAGCTTTGCGGACATCACAAAGGTCGAGAACTTTGCCGATGACAGCAAATACCACACGGAAACTGTAACCGTAGAAACCGCGAAAGACAATCTCGCAATGATTCTGGAACAGCTGGCTCCTACCATGGAGTATGCGGACGGCAAGTATTCCGGGACCCTGGCCCTGGATCACACCAGCCTCCATACAGAGGCGACCGGTTATTCTACAAAAAGCTACACAGTATCGGAGACGAAGACCATCGGCCAGCTTGATCGGAACGACATGTCCTATGTTCCGGCCACCGCGGTTAAAAACGGCGTCACGCTGAACCTGGCAAATGTGGATTGGCAGGTCACCGGCACCGACCTTGTGGGCGAGGTGCTTGCACCTTCGTCTTTCCAGGCGGTTGCGACTTATACCGGAAAAGCCTATTACAAGGCAGCAGACGGTTATGTCACAACTGCTGAGTATGTGGGTGAGATCTCCCGGGACGGATTGGAGAGCATCACCTATCAGGTGCTCTATCTTGGGGAGGAGGCTGCTGCTGGTAACGATGCCGGCGGTGTGATGAGAACTGTCATGGCAGGCTGGCCCTATGCTTTGGGCGGAGGCGCCCTGCTGGCCGTCGTCGTCCTGGCTGTGCTTTTCCTGCGTTCCCGCAGGGAGGTCAACCAGCTTCGCTCAGATTCTGTCCAGCCGGAAGATGCTGAATATGAGGAGGATGAAAAAGAATGAAGCGAATGCGTTGCTTTTTGTGCATGGCATTGACGGCAGTCTCCTTGCTTTCGCTTTCTGTCAGCGCCAGCGCGGCAGATTATAGCTTTGAGACTGACGGGACCCCGGAGTATTATCCCTCTACCTCCTATGAAGAGGTGTATGGCTCCCAGTACAATTACGGCAGCAAGAACCTGGTGGACTATCAGGTGCCCGAGCTTTCTTATGGCACCATGAGCACGACGCAGACAGGCGTGATGGAGAAGATCCTGCTCCCCGGTTTGCAGGCAAGTGTCAGTACCTCGGTGCAAGGCGGATATGGCATTGTTGGCGATGGACTGTATGTGCCTTCCCTGCCGGTCGTGTCCGGTGGCGTTCAGTATCAGACACCTGCGTACACCAGCGCCGATGGCATGGAGCGCAAAGACGGCAGTATCGGGACTGTGAAGATCCCGACTCTGGATATTTCTATGAAAGTCTGGGAGGGCGAAACGACCGCCAGCATGGCAAAGGGCCTTGGCCATTACAGCTCCACCTCTGCCTGGGATGGAAATGTGGGCGTCTGCGGCCACAACCGGGGCGCCAAATATGTGATCGGCTCCATCAAGGATCTGGAGATCGGCAATACTATCACCTATACCACGATCTTCGGCACCAGAACATACCGCGTTTCGTTTGTCGGCACCATCTCCAACACAGACTGGTCCTATCTGCAGGCAACTGCCGATAACAGGATCACATTGACTACCTGCCTTGCCAATCAGCCCAGCAAAAGAGTTTGTGTCCAGGCCGTGGAAGTCAATCCTTGAATCCATTGCGGCGCAACGGTTTTGGCAGAATTAAAGGCGGCAAAACTTTTGGCGCCGTAGGGAATTCAAATAATCCTTTGACAGCGTACGCTTTCCTGTATTATGCTCAAAATACCCCAACGGGAAAATCGAATGGAAAGGAAGGTTTCAGCAATGATACAGCAATTCGACCGCAGGAAAAAGGATGACAGTGTTAAGATCCGCATGGACATTACCGTTGACCTTCCTGTGGAAATGGCAAACGAACTGGAGCGGCTGGGCATCTATGAGTTTGAGCATTGTACCTTTGATGAAGACAGCCGCCGCATGACAGCAAGCGTGACGACCACGCTGTATAGGAAGGGAGCGTGATACCATGAAACGCAGTTTGTACTTTATCGCCGGTATCCTTGTAGGAATGACCCTGTTCGGAGGCACCGCAGCCTACGCAGCAGGACTCACGGCGGAACGGAGCAACCACAGGATTTTTGTCGATGGGAAGGAGGTAGAGATCGAAGCTTATAACATCAACGGAAATAATTACTGCAAACTCAGGGACATCGGTGAGGCGGTAGGCTTCAATGTGTTTTGGGATACCAAGACGGGTACCGTTCAGGTGGAGAGTCAAAATCCCTACACCGGTGTTGGCCCGGCGCTTGAAGAATCCTCCCCCAAGGAGGAGCGGTCGGCAGAGGAAGCGGACATCGACATGGATGCGGTGAAGCAGGAAATCGTTGACCTGACCAATGCGCTTCGCAAAGAAAAGGGTGCTTCCCCCCTCACGGGCAATGATAAGCTGATGGAGGCAGCGCAGGTCCGGGCAGAGGAGATGGCGGCAGCCGGTGTGTATTCCCATACGAGACCTGACGGCAGGAACTATACAACGGTGACTGACTGCCCGTATGTGGCCGAGAATATCCATCAGATCCCTCTGCTGTATCTCAAGCAGCAGAACCAGGGTCTGGCTGAAACGGTCGTGGAGCTATGGTCTAACTCCGCGGGACACGCGAAGAACATGACGGACAGCCGGTACAGCAGCATTGGCGTCGGTGTCGCAAAGGGCGTAGACAGCAACGGCCTTGAGTGCTGGTACTGTGTGCAGCTTTTCCTCCGCAGCGGCTACACTGTGACAAGCGTGGATGCGCCGGCGGCATAAGATCCTGGGGGCAGACAGACCTGCCCCTGAAAACGGAACCCCATATTTTTGAAGGAGACAGCTTGATTCGCTCAAGCTGTCTCTTTGTTATGACCGGAAAGGAGTGTTGATATGAAACACATCAAGAATCGTTTGTTATTAGTTCTTCTGGTGCTGGTGACGGTCCTGACGCTGCTTCCTACAACAGCGATGGCCGCAACCAGCACAGGAACTGGCATCAAGGCGACCACCAATAGTAATTACTGGACTACCCGCCTGCTGACGGATGGGACCCCGTACAGCTACCGGCCTCCCGTAGCAGCCGGGAAAACGCTCTATTGCTGCGACCGCGGCTATGGGTATCGCTGGGGAACAGACTCGTTCCTCAACAGCTATACCTATACCTCTGCCACTGGCGCGGATGCGGATGAAGTGCTGAAAAACGCTCTTACGCTGAGCGGCCTCGGTGAACTGGATGCCCAGCAGCTGGAGAATGTCAAGTGGATGATGACCTACATCGTAGATTATAAAGGCGAGATCCCTGGCAGCCTCTTTATGGCGCTCCAGACGTACATCTGGGACAACCAGACTTACAAGGGTGGCGGTGACGGTGACATTGACGCCGGCGGCTACGCGAACGCCGACACCTATGAGACCTACCTCGGTTATATCGACTGGATGCTGGGCCAGAAGGCAAATGAAGATGAAGCTTACGCGAAGCAGATCGAAGAATATGCCGCCCAAGGCAAGGTTGCCACTGTTGTGGAAGATGACAGTGCGAAGTGGGCGGTCTATGCCAGATCCAGCGTGCAGGGCCGGCAGTCTTTCTTCAACTACTACGCTCCCCGTAAACTGGTGGTTACTCCGGCTGAGACAGGTACTCCTGAAGAACCGCCTGCCGGCGATGCTGATATTACATTGAAAAAGGTTGCGGCAGGTACTACCCGCGGCCTTGCGGGGGCCAGGTTCCTGATTTACCGTGACGGCCAGATCGTCGGCAGTGATGTGACAAACAGCCAGGGCATCATTGAGGTCAACGACGTCACCAAAGGCCTGTGGAGCTTCGTGGAAACGGACGCCCCTGACGGTTACTGTGCTGACCATACGCCGATCAGTGTGTATGTGGATACCACGGATGGAGACAAGCAGTATACCGTCACGGCAGAAAACTATGCGTTGCCCAGCATGAAGATCATTAAGACAGACGCCCAGACTGGCGCTCTGGTTCCCGGCACAGTCTTCTCCATCAAGTCTGTTACCGGTTCCTACTCTACTTCTGTTACCGTGGGAGGGGATGGAACTGCCACACTGGAGGATATGGGCGCTGGTGTCTATGTCGTGCGCGAGGAATCCGTGCCTGAGCCTTATGTTGTCTCCAACACGGAGCAGACGGTGGCACTCCGCCCTGGCAAGACCTCTGAGGTCCATTTCCAGGACTACCAGAAACCGGGCCTGGAGATCCTCAAGAAGAATATCGCTAATGGAGACCCCATCGAGGGCGTCACTTACAAAATCGAGCAGATCGACGGAGATTACTCCACCTCTGCCACTACGGACAGCACGGGCCGCATTTATCTCGAAAACATCCCCGTAGGCAGTTACAAGATCACTGAGGTCAATGTGCCTGATTATGTGATTCTCTCTGAGGTCCCGCAGACCGTCTCTCTGGAGGCGGGCTGCAGCAGGACAGTGACCTTCTTCAATGCGCTCAAGCCCTCGCTGACCATTCTGAAGCGCAACAGTGTGACGACTGAACCCCTCGAAAATGCTAAGTTCCATATCTATTACGCTTCGGATAATACGGACACCGGGGAGATCAACGATCTGGGCATCTATTACAGTGATGCCGACGGAAAGATCATGCTCACCGATGTCAACAGAGGCTGGTACAAGATCGTCGAGGAAGCGGCTCCCGATGGTTACTCCATTCAGGGCGATGGCGTAATGGAGTTTTATCTGGAGGCCAACACCAGCAAGACAGTGACAGTAGACAATGTGCCGCTCAACGCAATTATTGTTGAAAAGTACGACAGTGTGACCGGCGAGGTTCTTCCAGGCTGTACTTTCCAGCTTCGCTATTTAAGCGGCACCAGCGGTACCGGAGGCACCGTGATTGGTCAGAAGACCACTGGAAAGACTGGCACGGTCACATGGACGGGGCTGAGCGCAGGCACCTATATCGTCGAGGAAGTAGACCCTGCGGATGGCTACAGTATCATTCAGTCCTCTGAAACGGTGTTCCTTGCTGACAGTGGTGAACAGGCTGTCATTACTGTCCGTTTTGAGAACGCTCCGGACGGCATTTTGCTGATTCGCAAGGTCTGTTCTGTCAATCCAAGCGTGACGCTCCAGAACGCGGAGTTTAAGGTGATGTATGCGGATGGTCAGTTCATCGGCGACTCCAACGGCATCTACCGCACCGATGAAAACGGCGAGATCCGAATCACCGGCCTGAAACCCGGCAAGAGCGTCATCGTAACGGAAACCAGGGCACCCGATGGCTTCATTCTGGATACCCAGTCCCAGACCATCCAGATCAAGGAGGGGCGCACCGTCAGCCTGACCTTTAAGAACCAGCCGAAAGGACAGCTCATCGTCCAGAAACGAGACAGCGCCACCGGGCAGCCACTTCCCGGTGCGGAGTTCAGGGTGACAACTGTAGCAGGCTGTGAGGTGGGTCTGGACGGCGTGATCGGCGACTCCACCTTGACCCAAAACGGTATCTTTACCACCGACTCCAACGGTGAGTTCCGCATCACCAATCTGATGCCGGGCGCTTATGTAGTAACGGAAGTCAAAGCACCATACGGCTATGTGATGGATACGCCCTCTACCAATGTTGCCATCGGCTCCAAGGGTGATACCCAGACCGTTGTGATCAAAAACTCCAAAGCCGGCACCCTGGTCATCAACAAGAAAGACTCCCTGACCGGCAAGCCGCTGGAGGGCGTCACCTTCAAGGTCACGACCTCCACTGGCGAGTATGTCCCTGATGAGAATGGAAAGATCAGCAGCAACGGCCTCTACGTCACGGACAAGGACGGCCAAATCGTAATCAACGGCGTGGTGGGAACAGTGGTCGTGACGGAAACCAAGACGATCCCCGGCTACTCCATCGATCCCGGTACGAAGACGCAGACTGTCGATGTCCGCCCTAACGACACACAGTCACTGACCTTCTATAACACGCCAAGCACGACCCTTGTCATCGAAAAATACATCGAGGGAACGGACAATGAGCCGCTGGAAGGCGTTACCTTTCTCGTGACCGATTCCAGCGGCGCGGTGGTCGGCACCAGCAACGGCGAGTATGTGACCGACGAAGCGGGCCGCATCGTCATCACCGGACTGGAGCCGGGTATGACCGTGACGGCGAGAGAGACCAGGACGGTAGAGGGGTTTGTGCTCGACGGCACTCCCAAGAGCATCCTCATCAAAGAGGGTGAGGTGCAGACGCTCCGCTTTTATAACCGTCAGCAGGGAACTCTTGTGATTCGAAAGCTGGATTCTGTGACCAAGGAGCCGCTGCCCGGCGTGGAGTTCGAGTTAACTTACGCCGAGGGCGGCTATGTGGACGACGCCAACGGGCATCTGTCCAGCAAGGGCCTATACACCACGGACAGTAACGGTGAGATCCGCATTTCCGGCATCACGGGTACGATTGTAGCCAAAGAAACCAAGCCCATTGAGGGCTACACCATTGACCCGGAATACCAGACCCAAACCGTTGTGGTGAACGCAGCGGACACCCAGACGCTGACCTTTTACAACACCCCTGTTGGCGTGTTCCAGCTTATTAAGATTGATGAAGACAGCGGTGAGCGCGTCAGCAATTGCACCTTTGAGATCCGCCGTATGGACGATGGACTGGTAGGCACCTATACCACGGACAAAAACGGCACATTTTCCGTCCCCCTGGATGCCGGCAGCTACTATGCAGTAGAGATCAAGTCCAATTCCGACTACCGGCTGGACGATACACCCCACTACTTCGAGATGAAGGATGGGGAAAGCACAGTCCTCCGGATCACCAACAAGCGGCTCAGCGGCATTATCATCCACAAGATCGACAGTCAGACTGAGGAAGGCATCTACGGCGTCAAGTTCGTCCTCTATGACAGCAACAAAAAGCCCATCGGGGAATACTCCACGGACGATGAGGGATACATCTACATCGATGACATTCCCGGCGGACTCAGCGGCCGTTTTTATCTGCGGGAGCTGGAGGCTGCGGACGGCTACATTCTGGACAAGGAGTATAAGACTGTCAATGTGAAGCCCGGTAAGACCGTGGAGATCGAATGGGAAAATACTGCTGTGACCGGCCAGATCCAGATTTACAAGTATGCTGCAGAGTACAATACGGTCACCGGAACGGCGCCTGGTACGCCGCTGCAGGGCGCCGTCTATGAGATCATCAACGCCCGGTCCGGAAAGGTGGTGGACTACATCACCACAGACGCCAGGGGCGTCGCTGCCAGTAAGCCCCTCCCCCTGACCCGCTATCAGATCCGGGAGGTCACAGCACCCGCGTACTGGCAGGTGGATTCCACCGTTCATGATGTGACGCTGGAGTATGCCGGGCAGATCATCAAGCTGTCTGCCTATGACAAAGCTGCCTCTCTGGGCGTTTCCATCACCAAGCGGGGCAACGCCGAGGTACTGGCCGGCAGTCAGATGCGCTATAACATCACGGTTGCCAACACCTCCAATGTGCCTCTGGAAAACTACTTCTGGCATGACCGGATTCCCACCGATGTGGCCCGGGCTACGGTCCTTACCACAGGTACTTACAGCGCCCGTCTCAACTACCGGATCCTGTATAAGACCAACTATTCCGCCAACTACCAGGTGCTGGCATCCAACCTGCTGACCAGCAACAATTACAGCTTTGCCCTCAATGCGATTCCCATGCAGGCAGGCGAGGTGGTGACGGACATCTACTTTGACTTCGGCACCGTGCCGGTTGGCTTCCAGTCTGTGACCGGTCCTACCTTGAGTGTGATGGTGAACGGCACCGCCGTCAACGGCTATCAGATGGTCAACCGTGCCGATGTGGGCGGCAAATACCAGGGTACCTGGCAGACAGCCCAGGCCAACTGGGTGACAATTATCCGTAAGCTCGGCAATACCCCCACCCTGCCTAAGACAGGCTATTGAACCTTCAGCTGTGAGCTGCCCTATTAGGGCAGCTCACGCCCTTTTCAGCGTACAACAAAATGGATATGGAGCGGCTGTACGCTTATGCTTTGAGATGGGCTTGCCCTCCATGAGCAGGAAAAAGAACGGTACAGCCGTTCTTTTTCTTTGCCCAAGGAGGAATTGCTTTATGAAGAAGAAACAGTTTTGGGAGCGACTTGGCTCCCGGATGCCCTGCCTGTATGTCAGGGTCATGCTCGTTGTTCTCACCCTAACTGTATTGACGGTTCCTGCCTTTGCCGCGGATGACATGTGGACGGTGGCGAATCGGATCATTGTGGACGTCTACACGAAGATCGTGGGAATCAGCACGGTACTCGCCGGCCTCATGTCCGCTGTTGCGGTCATCGGAGCCAAACTCTCCAACAACCAGCACAAAGTGGACCAGGCCTGGGACTGGCTGAAACGAATCTGGATCGCCTGGGCCATCATCAACGGCATCGGCGCCTTTATCGCATATGTCGCTCCGCTGTTCAGCGGCCTGGCCACGCTGACTCCGTGATGAAAGACAGCTCCGGCGGAGAGGAGGTGTCCGCGTTTGCTTGAGCTGATCTTTCAGGGGTTCATGGAATGGGCGTATGGCCTGACACTGGAGTGCTGGCAATACTTCTCCTCGGCTCTGCTGGATATTATGAGCCTGGATTTTGCTTACTTGAAGACCCATGTCCCCGTCATCGGCGACATTATGCAGATCCTTCTGGCCGTGGGCTGGGCGCTGCTGATCGGCAACCTGGTATTCCAGGCGCTCAAAAGCATGGCGTCGGGCCTTGGCTTTGAGGGAGAAGACCCTAAAATCCTGTTTGCAAGGACCTTCGTCTTTGCGTTTTTGCTGCTCGCCAGTCCGCAGATATGCGAGATAGGATTGAATCTCACGTCAAACATTATTGACCTGCTGGAGATCCCGGACGCGGTCAATGTGGCGCTGGTGGATGAAAGTGTCTTTGGCGCGCTGACTGCCGCATGGCTGTTGGTAATCATTTTCGACATCATTATCATGTTCAAGGTCTTTGGGCTGATTTTAGAGATCGCGGAGCGGTATGTGATTCTCGCGATGCTGACGATCACAGCGCCGCTGGCCTTTTCCATGGGCGGCAGTAAGAATACTTCAGAGATTTTTACAGGCTGGTGCCGGATGTTCGGCAGCATGTGCCTGCTCATGGTTACCAATGTGATATTTTTCAAGATGCTGCTCTCCGTAGTGTCCACAGTTCCCAGCGGTCTCGATGTTCTGCCATGGATGGTGCTGATCATGGCCATTGTGAAAGTGGCAAAGAAGGCCGACGCCATTATCACGCGTATCGGTCTGAATCCTGCTATCACGGGAGACAGGCTCGGCGGACACGGCCTGCCCGGAATGCTGACCTATGCGGTTGTCCGCACGATGGCCCAGCAGGTCGTCAAGTCGGCAGGAAAATCCGTCGGCGGCAGCAAAGGCCGAGGCGGTCAGGCGACACCGCGCGGCGGAGGTCCCACCGGTCCCAGGACCGGTCCCGCGGCCGGAGGCGCACATTTCAGCGGCACCGCGGGAACCGCGTCACATTCTGCGGGGGCGGCTCAGAACAATCAGCAGACGAACACCGCTCAAACCAGTACCGCACAATCCGCTCAGACGCAGGGCGGCCCAACGGTGCAGTTTGGCGGGCAGCAGACAGATGCCCGGCAGCAGACCACAAGCGGTGTGACCGGTCAATCGACGGTCAGCTCCGCATTCAGAAACAATTCGACCCGTCGCTCCTCCGTGGCTGCTGGTTCCCGCAGAGGCACTTCGTTTGTAAGGGGCACCCAAAGCGGAGCGGCAGGCAGTAAAACCCCCGGCGCAGGGCCCCGGGCCACATGGGTACAGTCCCACGACGGCACGGCAGGAACAGGCCGGACACCGGATGTTGAGCGCCCTTCGGACGCCGCAGCTGGTATGCGTATCGGCGTGGCAGGAACGGGTTCGCCTAAGTCCGGCGTCACCGGGTTGCGCACAGGTGTGGTTTCTGGTGACGGCACGGCAGGAACGGCTCCTGCTCAGTCCTCCCGGTTTACTTCTGTGACCACACAGCGGGTAAGCGGGGGCCGCGTGGACAGTCGTGTAACAGCGTCTGAGCAAAACAGCATTTCCGTGGGTCAGCCCGGCCAAGCGCGCAGCGGCCCGGGTGCAGCAGACCAGTCAAAACATACGGAGCGTCGTCAGCCTCCGGCAGCGCAGGGAAAAAGTGCGGCTGCGGGTACTCCCGGCGTGACGCGTTATACGAGCCGCCCAGATGCGCCGACCGCACGAAGCGGTGCGGCAGCAGCGGCACCTTCTGGGCAGAGCGCAGCTTCCATCATCACTACGGGCGCCAAGACGGTCCCTGCCAGGCCAACCCCCGGCGCAGCTGTGCCTGCCGGTGAGGTGCGGCAGACCTCCGGCGGTGAACGGCACGGCAGGAATGGCCGGCAGACGGGTAGTGGTTCTTATACAGAGGGGCATACACCTACGGCACGGCAGGAACGGCCGGTGAGTGGTACCAGGGCCGCACCCAGAGCGGCAAGCCCGGCAACCCGAACCGGCATGGCAGGAATGGCCTCGCTTACGGATAAGGGTGGACAGGCACGGCAGACATCCCGGAATCAGGCAGCTGGCTCCAAGTCCATTCCGACCGGCACAGGTGCGCTGGGCGGAAAAAAGACTGCTTCCGCTGCCACGGCACAGCAGTTAAAGGGGCGTTCCGGTACCCAGAGAAATGACCGCAGACCGAGGAACGGGGGCGCAAAGGATGGCAAGTAACGATCATTCCCGTTCAGCAGCCGAGACGGCGGCTGACCTTGCCCGCCTTGCAAAAGCAGTCTACAACATTGTTAAAGCAGCGTTGGCGGCGGGGCTCAAGGGCGCCGCCGCTGCTGCAGCCCGAGAAACACTGCCCTTACTTGTCAAAGCGGCTTTGGGTGTCCTGATCGCCATACTGCTGATCCCAATGCTCATTTTTACGGCTCTGCCCAATATGTTTTTCGGCTACGGCAGTTCTGGAACGGACGTGATCGCCAATATGACGCAGCAGGCTATGACTGTTGGTGGGGCCTATATGAGCCTGGAGGATTTCGAGAAAAGTCAAATTGACTCCATTGTCACCAGCATCGTGGCTGACTACGAGGAAGATGGTACGGTCATCGACAGGATCGAGGTGGAGAGCTCTTTCGATGAGGAGGACCTTCTCTGGTTCATTGCCGTCAACTCTGTGGCCCATCAGCAAAACCTCGATGCCATGAGCGCCGAGGATATTCGTTCCTTCAGCGTATCGCGTTTGAGCTACACACCCTCGCTGTTGTCATCTGGAGGCGAAGGCCCTATTGTGACCACCCTGAAGGTGAGCGTCAAGAAACTGGAGCCGGACAAGCTGATGGATCAGCTGGGCTTTGATGATGACGCCAGGACTTGGGCAGGCGCGTTATATGAAACGATCCTGGAGAGCAACGCGCTGACGAAATATGCCGACCAGTTTGAGGCGTACCGTCCGGATTACAGCGGAGACAGTTCCTATTCCGGCGGCGTCGAATACGGCTCCGGCTACGATAATGAGATCGACATCTCCGGGTTTGTCAGCCCGGACACCAAAAACAATCTGGACCTTGCCGCCTATGCCATCCAGGCCTGGGAAAACAACTGGGGCTACGTCTGGGGCACTTACGGAAATATCCTGACACAGTCCCTGTTTGAATACAAACTGGAGCAATATCCCGATGGCGTGGGCAATTACAAAGATTTTATTGAGGAGCATTGGCTTGGCCGCCGAACCACAGACTGCGTGGGGCTGATCAAGGGCTACGGCTGGCTTGATACATCCAGTATGAGTATCCGCTATGCCACCAATGGGATGCCCGACTACGGCGCCAATCAGATGTACCAGGCCGCAAAGAACGCCGGGGTAGCCGGCGTGGATTACGGCGATATGGACACCATGCCGGAGATCGTGGGGCTGGCCGTCTGGAAAGAGGGCCATATCGGCGTCTATATCGGCGGCGGATATGTTGTCGAGGCCATGGGAACGAAAAAGGGCGTCGTGAAAACAGAGGTGGAAGGGCGCGGCTGGGAAGGCTGGTGCAAGCTACCCTACATCGACTATGTAGAGGAAGAATGAAAGGAGGATTGCTGCGTGCAAGTACGAAAAATGCGATTGCTGCGCCACAAATACGGGATCTCAAATCCGGACCTGAGCCGTATATGTGGCCTCTCACCCCAGCGCATCAGCGAGATCGAGCTGAGCGGCGAGGAACTGGCGCCGGGCCCAAAAAGGAAGATTCTTCACGCGTTCCACACAATCGCCGAACAGCGGCAAGCGAGTGCCATGGCTCTTTGTGATGATCTATCCCGCCACGAGGACAGCTTGTTTGATACCGTGGAGGAATCCGCTTATGAACTATGACGTCTATCATATCCCGGTGAATTTCACCGATGCGGGCCGCCTTTTTGGCCTGTTTGAGATCCGCAACGCCATTGAAACGGTGCTGCTTACGCTGCCAGCACTGTTTGCCTGTATCGCATTTCTGCCGTTGGCTCTCACACCCAAGATCATCACCACGATGGTCATTGTAGTGCCGCTGGGCGGCTTTGGCCTTGTAGGGATCAGCGACGACAGTCTGACCCGCTGGCTCTCCAGCTGGTGGCGGTGGCGGAAACGGCGGCGGCTGATGCTTTATCGAGGGGAGGCTAAAAATTGAATCTCAAGGAACTGATTTTCGGCGGCGCAGTCAGGAATGCCGGCGGTGTTGGCGGTGCCTACCGCGACAGCATCCAGGCTTGGCTGCCCATCAAAAACATTATCGGCGGTGTGGTGGTGACGAAGGACAACCGCTTCATCAAAGTCTGCGAGGTGCTGCCGGTCAACTTCTATCTGAAATCACCGGCTGACCAGGAGAATATCATCGTATCCTTCGCGTCTTATCTGAAAATCGCACCCAATACGCTGCAGATCATGGTCCGCACACAGAAAGCGGACATGGCGGACTATGTTGCCCGGATGCGGTCTTATGCCGAGGCGGAGGAGAACGAAAAGTGCCGGGAGATGATCGAGGACAATATTGCGGAGGTGGGCTGGCTGGGCTCCAGTTCGGCCATCACCCGCCGCTTTTTCCTGGCCTTTCAGTATGAGCCTCAGATGAAAGCCAAACGCAACACGGTTCGCGCCATCGCGGAGCGGCTGAATGAGGAGGCCGATACGGCCCGGCGCTATCTGGATGTCTGTGGCCTGGAGGTGCTGGAGCCGCGCTTTGCGGACAACATGGTGCTGGAGCTGTTATATGAGATCATCAACAAAAAGACCAGCCGACGGGTCAAGCTCCCTCCAGGGGTATTTGATATGACGACGGCTGTGCATGGCCTGTATGAAACGGAGGACAGCCAATGAGCAAGGACAAAAAGACCAAGGCGCCGCCGGCCAAGCGTTCGCCAGCCAAGAAAAAAGCTATCCCCAAAAAGGGCGAGGGGGATATGCCGGAAAAGCAGCCTCTCTTAAAAAAGCTGTTATTCGGCGAGGAAAAGCCGGACCTCACCGAGCTGGAAGCCGGGTCCACCACCATTCTGGATATTTTGTCCCCCACTGCGGTGGACACCAAAAGCCGTGACTACATTGTAGTGGACGGTATTTTTCATGCCTATCTCTATGTGACTGGTTACGGCTATTCCACCACCGTTGGCAACGGTTGGCTCTCTCCGATGGTAGAGGCCGGTGAGGGCGTCAGCCTGAATTTCATCATCAAGCGGCAGCCCAAGGATAAGACCCTCTCCAAGATCGCCCAGACCACCATGATCAACCGCTCCCGGATGCGGGATGTGGGCGACACCCGTCAGGACTACGAGGAGCTGGACAGTGCCATATCCTCCGGCCTTTATCTGAAGGACGTTATGAACCGTCAGGGCGAGGACTTCTACTACATGCACACGCTCATTGAGGTCACGGCGGAAGACCCCGAGACACTGGAGCAGCGTGTGACGGCGGTAGAGACCCTGTGCGTGTCGGTGGATATGATCGCCCGGCGCTGTGATTATAAACAGGAGCAGGCGTTCCTCTCTACGCTGCCTGTTCTGGCTCTTGACCCGGATGTGGAGCGCAAATCCCGTCGAAACGCGTTGACCTCCGGCGTGGCCGCTTCGTTCCCCTTTGCCTCTTATGAACTCAGCGATAAAAACGGCGTGTTTCTCGGACTCAATATGTATAACAAGACGCCGGTGTTCCTGGACCCCTATGATGACTACAAGTACACCAACGGAAACTGGTGGATCGGCGGCTCCTCCGGCGCGGGCAAGACCTTTACGCTGCTCTCCCTGGGTGGCCGTCTGCGGCAGCAGGGGCGGCAGGTCATATACATCGTTCCCAAGAAAGGCCACGAGTTCCGCCCCCTGTGCGAACAGATCGGCGGACAGTTTATCCGCCTGGCCCCGTCCTCCAAGGACTGCATCAACATCATGGCCATCCGGCGCACCTCTCTGGACGCCTATTCCGGCTTGCGCAGCCTGACGGCCCGTGACGACTCCGTACTGGCCGACAAGATCTCCCGGCTCATCATCTTCTATTCTCTGCTGAAAAAGGATCTCAGCGACGAGGACAAGAACTATCTGGACGCCTCCCTGGTGGAGTGCTATCAGCGGTTCGGCATTACCTTTGACAACGCCTCCCTCTATGATGAAGGCGGGGAGCTGAAGGAGATGCCCATGATTCCGGACTGGTATGAAACGCTCTGCGCGAAACCGGAAACGAAGCACCTCTCCGTGGTGCTGACCCGGTTTGTCACCGGCTCCGCAGCCTCCATGGGCGGCCAGACCAATGTGGACACGAATAACAAGTTTATCGTTCTGGACACCTCCGGAATGCCGGAGGATATGACGCTGCCCGGCATCTTCTGGGCCACCGATTTTGCGACCGACCTCATACTCGGCGCGGGATCGTCTCTCTCGGCGCTTATCGCCGACGAGTTATGGTCCCTGGTGGGCGCCAGCTCCAATCCGCTGGCAGCGGGGTTTGTGCTGGAGATGGTGAAAACCATACGCGGCCTGGGAGGCATTGCGGTGACTTCCACACAGGGAATGCAGGACCTGTTTGGCCTGGAGGGCGGCAAATACGGCAAGGGCATCCTCGACTCCAGCCGCATCAAGCTCATCATGCAGATGGAGGAGCAGGAGGCGCGGCTCATTCAGGATGTTCTCAATCTCTCGGAGGATGAGGTACGCCAGATCACCCGGTTTCGCCGGGGCGAGGGGCTTCTGTGCATTGGCTATAACCATGTGCCGATCGCGTTCCACGCCTCTCAGCGGGAGTATGACGCCATCACCACCTCACCCACGGACCTTCACAGGAGAATACAGGAGGAGCAATCATGACGGATCTGAAAGAGGATATGACCCGGATCCAGACCCTGGTGGGCGACGCCTTCAACGCCACCGGCGGATTGGTGGCTCTGGCAGACGGCGGCACCATGAGTCCGGTGAAGCTGCAGCAGACGCTGGAAAAGACAGTGGGTGAGTTTGAGAAGTCTGTGCTGGAACTGAGGGTGCTTTGCGAAAAGTACAGTCCCGGCGCGGGCGGATACAGTAAGCGCTCCGCCTCATTCCAGGCGGTCACCGGTTATGCGGAGAAACTGGGATACCGGTGGCTGCACATACAGCTCAACACTCTTCTGCCTCATTGCCGTTACCAGACCCCTGCGTGGCTGTCGGATACCATTGGGCGGCTGCTGGATGACTTTGAGCGGCGGGGCAACGAGATCCCCTATTTCCGGGACCGGGCTTTACTCGTGATTGACGAACACAGTGATGTGGGCGGGCGAAAGGTATTCGACCAGGACAACAAGGGATGGAAAGCCGTGTGCAACGCTCTCAAGGGCAGAGCGATCCCCGATGATGACCAGTACACCCTCGCCGTGACGCTGCTTTCTACCCGCAGTACAGAGAACGTCTGCCACATGACCCTTCTGGACCTTCAGGACGCCTCGGATTTCTTTGCCCTGCACTCTGGCGATTACGCCACGGTGAACATTTACGGAAGACTCGACGCCATCAGATAAAGTGCGTTTTGGCCTTCCTTTGGACCGGGCTGGAAATTGCGAAAAAACAGATGCCCTTTGGAACCCGTAAAACCCAGAAAGCGCGGGTTTTTTTCCACACTGCCGACGTCATCAGAAAAAAGGAAAAACTGACATCTACGGGGGGCTATCAGTTTTCAGTGAAAAAAGCCCGGTGGGAAACGCCGAAACCGTGCTTGCGCCGGTAACGGCGCAAGGGCGGTTTCGGCGTTTCGCAGGAACCGGGAAAGGAGTGATGTGGTATTCTGCTGAGCGTTCGAGATGTAGACGTACTGCGGCTTCTTCGATGGTGCCGCTTTATCGCGCCGGCAGCTTTGACGGAAATCTTTTCTCAGACGGAACTTCAGAACCTTGTCGGTGCAGGTCTTATCAAGAAGCACGGCGGGAGCGGCGCCTATATCCTCACGGGAAAAGGAAATAAGCTGCTCGACGATGCCTTTGTGAGTGACATTCTCCCTTACATCCAGCGGTCATACCGGGATGCCGACATTCAAAGGCGACTCAATATTGCCCGCCTGCTGCTCACCTTTTACCGCTCCGGTGCCGATGTGTTCACAACGGGCATTGATGCCCTGGGGCAAGGACCCGGGATCTTTCTTCCGTCCAACACCCGCGGCCGCGGAGCCAATCCCTGGGCCAATACCCGTATCGCAGCTGTGGCCAGCATGGAGGGAAGTGTCTACGCGATCCACCACATTCGTTCCGACAACGGCAAATTGCTCTTTGCGGACGAACTGGCTGCTTTTTCCCGGAACACAGCCCAGCTGCAAGCAGGACGCCAGGCGTTTCTCTTTGCCGGCGCAAGCTACGCTGAGATCCTTTCTGAGCTGGAGCACAGAGAGGTCAGCCCCGGCGACCGCCTGATCGGCTACGGTGAGGCGTACCAACGGCTGCGTATGGACGCCCATCTCGTCACCTGTGACACTACCGGCGCCCTGCAGCTTGCCATCATGGCAAGACCTGACTACCGAAGGCGTTTGACGCGCCTTGCCGTACAATCGAAATTCGTCCCACCGCCGGAGGACTTCCCGGGGTGCGACGCCTTTTATGAGGGCGCGCCCTTTCTTCTGGCCGCGGACATGGACCTGCGGCGGATCGACGCCGCCATTCAAACTGCATATGAGAGGGGGTGTTATCCTGTTGTTCTCGCAGCCTTGGCCGGGCAGGCTGAGGCTGTTCTTTATGCCCGCTACCGGGATACCGGGAAGGCACGCGTCTTTCGGTTGACCGATTCGGCGCTGAGGGAGTTCTTCGGAACCGACTCGCCGCTGTATGCCCCCTCTCACCAGCAGTTTCTGACTGCGAAAGGAGAGGTCATCGATGCCCCGCTTATCCAAGCTCATCGAAAAACTTGAAGACCGCGCCATCAAAAAATGCGGGCGCTGGTACACCCGGCACAAGGAGAAGCTGCCACTCTATATCCCTCTGGCCCTGGCCGCATGGTACGTCTATGGAATGTTCCTCAACTCCCTTCGGCTTGGAAGGGAGTCCGTCTTTCATCTCTCAGGTGAAACTGTGGAGAGCATCTGGGTGTTCAATCCGTTCAAGAACTGGCTTGCTCCCTTTACCCCTTTTGGCCTGGGCGCCACAGCGGTCTTCGTACTGCTCATCTGCCTGATCACCAAGAAAGGCTATACAAAGCTCTCGGGCTACAAATTCGTCCGGGACAAACGTGGCTTTGATATTCTCCCGGACGGCACCCACGGCACCAGCGGATTCATGGAGCGAAAGGAAATGGAGCGCATCGTGGATGCCGGGCCGCTGGATAAACTGGACGGCACGATTCTCGGCAAACAGAAGGATGACCCGGATGATGACGACAAGTATGCCGACTATGTGGCGCTGAAGAAAAACAGCGGTCTTACGGAGCACACGATCGTGTACGGAAGCACCGGCTCCGGAAAGAGCCGCGGGTATGTAAAACCCATGATCATGCAGTGTGCCAAACGAAAGGACAGCCTGATCCTGGTGGACCCCAAGGGAGAGTTCTATGAGACCATGTCTGGCTTTCTCCGGGATGCGGGTTATGAGGTGAGGCTTTTCAACCTGCTGGATATGGAAAATTCGGACGCGTGGAACTGCCTTGCCGATGTGGACAGCGACCCCAATCTGGTGCAGTCCATTGCGGAGGTCATCATCAACAACACCTCCAACAGCGAGGACCGGCAGGATTTCTGGAGCAAGGCCGAATTGAACCTGCTGGTGGCTTTGATCCACTATGTCAGCCGGCTCAGGGGACCGGACGGCAAGCTGCTGCCGATCCAGGAGCGCAGCCTTGGCGCTATCTACCGCTTACTGTCCTCTGAGAGCTTCCAGAGCCTGGAGGAGATCATGAACGGCCTGCCCAGAGACCACCCGGCAAAAGCTCCCTACGGCATCTTCAAACTGGCCAACCGTCAGATCTGGGGCAATATCGCCATCGGCCTGGGCAACCGGCTGGCGGTGTTCCAGAATCCCCTGGTGGATAAGATCACCGCCTACAACGAGATCGACCTGACGCTCCCCGGCAGGAAGCCCTGCGCCTACTTCTGCGCCATCTCCGATCAGGACAGCAGCCTGGAGTTTTTAAGCTCCCTGTTCTTTTCACAGATGTTCTCCCGCCTCATGAATTATGCCAGGCGGGAGGGAAAGAGCGGGCGGCTGCCGGTGACGGTCAATGTCTGCCTGGAGGAGTTCTGCAATATCGGCAAACTGGTGGATTTTAAGAAAACCCTCAGTGTGTGCCGGAGCCGCGGCATTTTCTGCCAGCTGATCGTACAGTCCATCTCCCAACTCTCAGACCGCTATGAGCGAAAAGAGTGGGAGGAACTGATCGGAAACTGCGATGTGCAGATCTGCCTGGGCTGCAACGACCAGATGACGGCAGAGTACATCTCCGATAAATGCGGCTCTATCACGATCCGCGTCAATAATAACCAGTTTCCGCTCATGCCGCTGTTTTCGCCGGTCTACAACTCCACGCGGCCATACTCCCAGACCAGGAGCAATACCCAGCGTGCCTTGATGCAGTCGGACGAGGTCATGCGCATGGACAACCGCCAATGCCTCGTCTTGCTGCGGGGACAAAAGCCCATGCTGCTTTACAAGATCATTCCAGATGAGTTCGCGGCCTTCCAAAAGCTACGGTCCACGCCGGTCAGGGAGTATATCCCTCAGTGGCGCAGGGATCTGGAGACTGCGCAGAAAGCACAAAAGGGTCCTGCCCGACCCGAAAAGGTCATCCCCGCGCAGGAAGGCCCCGGCCCTGATATGGAGTCGGTTCCGCCAACTGGCGCAGTACCAAAGGCACCCCCTTCAAGCCGGACGGGGCAGAGCGCAGGCATGACGGAAGTGGAGTATGACTATGAGCTTCTTGCAGGCGGAGTGGAGCTTGGCATGGTGGAAACACCGCTGGAAGCTGTGTTGGGAGACAACGATGAAGCCGGCAATGGGAAAACCTAAGAGGCACAGGCGACGCCTGTGCCTCTTTTGAAAGAGCGGGGATAGGTCATGCATTCAGCAGCCAGTCCACAGCGTTGCATACCTCGATCCCGTCATAGTTCCCCAAAGTCATGCGATCCAGTGTCAGAATCCTCTTTGGGTAATTGTCCCGGATATTCTTCAGCGGCGTGATCTCACGCTCGAAGGTGGCGGGGTCCAGAAGGGTGGCGGTGACCTGAAAATACTGATAGCGGTCATCCTTCTTTGCCACGAAATCGACCTCCGTATTGCCGACCTTGCCCACATTCACCGTAAAGCCCCGCCGCAGCAGTTCCAGATATACCACGTTCTCCAGGGAGAAACCGAGGTCGTAGTCCCGCCTTGCCAGCAGATGCCGCCGGATGCCCAGATCCACGATATAGAGCTTCTGGTTCATTTTCATGAGCTGCTTACCGGCAACGTCGAATCTCTCGGCGGGGTAAAAGACGAAGGCCTCTGTCAAAACCTCGATATAGTCTGCAACCGTGTTCTGCGATACCTTTCGGCCGGAGGAGGTGATATAGTCCGCGATGCTCTTGAAGGAGATCGGACTTCCCACGCTCCCGGCCAGGAACTTTGCAATGGCCTTCAAAAGCGCGATGTCTGTCACCTTTCGTTTGTTGGGGTCCGATTCCCGTCTCCGCTGCCGGTCTTCGATATCCTTGACGATGATGGTGTTGTAGATCCCCTCCAGGTACATATCGGTTTTTTCCTTGGAGCGGTTCATGGAGGCGATGTAGGGAAATCCGCCGTCCTGCAGAAAAGCGGCAAACAGGGCGTCCTTGTCACTGCCGTTCTGCAGCTGGCAGTATTCCCGGAAGGAAAGCGGGAGGATGGAGATCTCCACATAGCGGCCCGACAGCAACGTCGCCAGCTCTCCGGAGAGCATGAAAGCATTGGACCCAGTGATATAGAGATCCACATTCTTTTTGACGTAAAGACTGTCCACGACCTTTTCAAAGGCAAGTACCTTCTGCACCTCATCCAAAAAGACATAGGTGGTCTTATCCGGGCAGAGCCTATCCAACAGATACCGATAAAGCTTTTGATAATCCAACAGCTCCTCGTTTTCCAGCTCTTCAAAATTCAAGGATACGATCTGCCGGTCCTCAATGCCAACGGATCGCAAATGCTCCTGATACTGCATCAGCAGCGTGGACTTACCGCAGCGTCGAATGCCGGTAACGACCTTGATCACCTGTTCGTCCTTCCAGAGTGTCAGCTTCTTCAGATACTCCGTGCGCTCGACCATACATACCCCTCCTGACCTCGATCTGTGACCATTATAGTATAACCCATCGCAAAACGCAAATGAAATTTCCGAAATCGGAAATTATAGAGGTAATTCGACAGAATATTCCGAAATATAAAATAATAGGCCGTTGGAAAGCGGGAGGTGAAGGCAAAGTGCATCAACCGCGGGGACACATCTTGCCCTGTATCCTGAGAAGAAGATGCAATGCACGAGCTGTTTCCGTCAGCTTTTATGACCGCACATGAAACAAGCCGTATAAGAGCGGTGAAGAATGATAAAAAGGAGGCATTTCCCATGAGGGCAGCAAAGATGAAAGACCGGCCCGGCTTCTTGCTGATGAAGCAGTCGGATGTCCAGAGCATCTATTACATGCAGATGCCGCGATGGCTGTTTTCTGATCCCCGCTATGCGGATATGAGCCTGGACGCCAAGGTGGCCTATACCTTTTTGCTCAACCGCTTTCAGCTCTCCCGCAGGAAGGGCTGGGTCAATGACTTCGGCGAGGTGTTTGTGATCTTCCCGCGCCTGGCCCTGGCAAAGGAGCTGCGCATCTGCGAAAAGCGGGTCACAGCCGCTTTCCGCCTATTGGCGGAGCGGCAGCTGATCTGGGAAAAGAGGTGCGGCCGGGGCGATGCCAACCAGATCTACCTCGCCAAAGTAGAGCCCCGGGACGACCCGGACTATCAATGCGCGCCCTTTATTTCCGAGGAGGAAGACCAGGGCGGTTCAAGAACCGCCGATAGGGAGGTTCTTGAAGCCGTGGAGGAAACACAAGAACCGCCGATTTGGCGGTTCCAGAACGGCGGGGAAGGCGGCTGCAGAACCGCGCAACCGGCGGCTGCAGAACCGCGGGATCTGCGGCCAAGTAAGAAAGAAAAAAGAAAGAACGATCTCAGTCAGAAAGAAGTCAGTCAGTCTGTCCCGCGCGTGACCGCGCAGACGGACGGACAGACGGACGAGGAAGAAGAGCTCATGGACATCCTGGATGCCTGTGAGCTTGATTGTTTTTCGCCGGAGACCGCCAGGGTGTTTGAAAACGCCATTGAGAGGCTTTTCTACTCGGATAGCTTTCGCATCGGCAACGCGACGCTGCCTAAGTGCCGCGTTCGGGCAAAGCTCCGCCTGCTGGATGGGATGATCCTGCGGGAGGCGAAAGGTAAGCTGGCGGCCAACCTGGAGCAGAACGTCAAGAACTCCACGGCCTACACCATGGCCACCATCTTCAACTGCATCGCCGAGGGGGAGAGCGACCTCATGGTAGACCCCTATCTCAACAGCCTGCGCGCTCCGCCGGCAAGGAGGTGATCAACATGCTGATTTCCAAACAGCAGAAATTTATGCTGGACGTCCTGCGGCGGCTCGGCTGCGTGCGCAAAAGGCAGCTGACGGCGCTTTTGGAAAGGGCGTTCTTCCCGGAAGGGAAAACGGCGCCGCCAGGGTTTGTGGACACGCTATTTCGTCAGCTGCGCTACGGAAACATCGACCTGCGTGCGGAGGAAGATGTGATCTTCCTGCCGGGTAAACGACCAAACGCCCGTCTTCTGGAGGCCATCGACGTCATGCTGGAGTTATCCGATGCCCGTCCACTGGACTACTGGACCGATGAAAAGGAGCCCGTTCTGCTCCGATTCTCCGTAGACGGCAGACGCGTCAGCTTGTTTGCTGTGCTGCACGCGGACAGCTTCATGGGCGCCGATATACGGGCTCCTCCCGCATTCGGCCCCACAGTGCGGCTCGTCATCCTGTTATCCGGAGAGAGCATTCCCCCGGCTCTGCCGGTCCCCAACACACAGTTTTACGCCCTGCGGCAAAAAGACGGGTCCCACCGCTTTTTTTCGCGGGAAAACACCTGAATGAGCAAGGAGGTATCAGACTATGCCGAAGAAGAAAGTGACCCCTGCAAGCGACCAGGTCCCAGAGCCCCAGCCCCTGCCCGGTGCTGATGCTGTAGCGGAGGTCCTGGACACCGCTGAAGCAAGCGCCCCTGCGGAAAACCCTGCCGTGGAGGCAGAAACCACCCCCGCAGATGCTCCAATCGCGGTGAGAGACAACGAGGAGGATTGGCCGATGGATCCCGCAGATTCGCCGGAGGCGGACGGGATCGGCAGATTTCCGCCCGGTATCCTGCCGACTGGAGATTTCCCGGAGATCCTGTCCATTGAGCGGGAGACAATGGAAGGTGAGGAGCCTCTGGAGCCCTACGGCGAAGAAGGGTCGGGAGCCTACCTCGAGGAAACAGCGGAAGGACCCGATGGGGACTTCCCGGAGAAGAGCGGTGAAGAGGCCGCCTTCTTTGGACGCCCGGACCTGGAGTTCCCGGCGCAGGAACCTCCTCCTCGTTCCGCCGTACCGCCGGCCCAGCCCCCTGAGCCGCTGGGGATGGATGCGGTGGATGACGCGGCGGCAGGCGATGAAAAGCCGAGGAAAACCCCGGTCAGGGCCAAAGCTGCAAGGCGGGCTGAAGAGCCCAGGGCAGCAGCTGAGGGTGGCGGGTCAACACCGCAAGAGGACGCTGCGAAGAACATCAATGACCGGCAGGCGTTCTTTGATCTGGATTTTCATACGCTGGACCGTGACCTGACGCCGGAGCAGCGCAAGGAGTGGAACTCCATCTACGCCTCTTACCGCGGCCGCAGCGTACTCACAGGAGAGATCGTGGGCATTGACAAGGTGGCCGTCAGTATGCGGAACCGAAGCACCGGTGAAATGGTGCGCCAATTGATGTACTGTGCCGTTGTGATCCCCTACCGTGTCCGTATCCTGATCCCCTCCTCGGAGATGTGGATGAAAGGCGGGGAACGGCCGGACTTCGTTCTCAGGAACATGAGCGGCGCCATCGTTGATTTCGTCATTATCCATGTAGACCGCAAATCCGGCCTTGCGCTGGCCTCCCGCAGGCTGGCCATGGCTGCCCGGCGCTACTATTTCTCCACCTCGCCCTCCCTGAACCGGCCAGGCACCCGCATCCAGTGCCATGTGATGGCCATTGGCCCCCGCCGCTGCCTGGTGGAGTGTTATGGCTACGATATTGACCTGACCCAGCGTGAGATGCGCTATGCGGCGATCCCCGACCTGCGGACGGAGTACCAGAGAGGACAGGAGCTGAACTGCATCGTAAAGGAATATGACCGGCGTAGAGGTATGTTGATGGTCTCCGTCAAGGAAACGGAACCCAACCCCTTTGACGGCGCTGAGATGCGCCACCCGGAGGACTCCCGGCGTCAGGCCGTTATCGCGGGCAAGTATGCCGGCGGCGTCTTCTGCAATCTCCCTGACGGCGTAGTGGTCATGTGCAACTATTCCTTCCAGTATGAGGACTCGGAATTTGCCATCGGAGAGCGGGTCATGGTCATGATCCAGCGCTATGACTACGCAAAGAAACAGATCTACGGCAAGATCGTCGCCAAGTGGTGACGGACAAGCGGGGCGGCATTTCTGCCGCCCCGCCTTTTCTTACATGATACGATTGGGAAAGGAATGAAAACCTGATGCGTTCACACTTCAAAAAAATAGGCGTCCTTATGATGGCCCTGGTGCTGACTTTGACGCTGACAGTACCGGCTTTTGCCGCCTCTGAAGCGGGAAGCCGCTTCACCGATGTCCCGGTGGATTCCCCCTGGTTTGAAGGCGTGGAGTACATTGCAGACCGGGGGATCACCGTTGGCACCGGCGAAGGGAGGTATTCTCCTGATTCACCCATCACCGCCAGACAATGGGCTGTGATGCTTTGCAGAGCATATGACAAGACCGATGCGCTGGAGATCCTTGATGGCGAGTTCGGGAAGAACTGCCTGACGGAGAGCTATCGCAGCGGATGGCTGTCCGTAGAAGCCCTCACGGAGCCGGATACCCGGATGTGCCGGGGAGCGCTCTATCAGAGCGCGTTTGCGGTCATTGGGCTGAGCGTTTACGACTACACCCTTTATCCGCGCGGCGAGATCCTGACGCCCTATGAAAACTGTCTCCGAATTGGCGCAGAGCTTGGACTGTGTCCCGACGGGACGGAATCATACGAGATCGTCAGCCGCGGTGAGACTGCCGCACTGCTCCAGGCGGTCCTGACCCGGGACTTTGTGATCCAGGAGCCGCCGGTGCTCACCGAGTTTCCCATTGAAAGCCGCGAGGGTGTGAATATGAACAGCTATCTGCTGGAGCTGCGCCGTGTCCCGGAGCCGATCCTCTATGAGTTTCAGCGTATGGGCTGGGTCTACATCGTGGATTTTGACTATCTGGCCGATCTGAGCAAGCGGTTTGAAATGAGCTGTATCGGCGCGGCGGATTACAGCGGCAAGAAGATATATGTTTCTGATGCCAAAGCCACATTGCACGAATTCGGCCATTTCCTCGATGGCGCGGAGGGATTCCCTTCCAAGACCAGGAGCTTTTACGCGGATGAGGCCCAGGCTGCTGCTATATTCCTGCGGGACTACTCCCTGACCAACTGCCGGGAATACTTTGCGGACTATTTTGCATATTGGCTGCAAAACCGCGACAATGAGAAAAAAACTGCCTTGATGAGAGAGCGAACGCCAAAGACCTATGCGTATTTCTGTGAGCTGGCGGATAACAACTGGACGATGCCGAAATAAAGCAGCCATGGTTTACGAAAGACTCTATCCGCAGCTGGCTGTTGTCCTTATATCGGTTTTGCGGTATCTTTTTTCAATAAGTTGGATATCATGAAATAGGAAATTGCTTTTGGCACTTGCTTTTCATTACAACTTCGAGTAAAATAAAGTCACACTTTAGATTTCTCAAGGCGAGGTGTTTGGATTGTACATTAAGCGACATTTGGAGGAGCAGATCCGCAACGCTTCTCAGTACTACCCGGTGGTCATGGTCTGCGGTCAGCGACAGGTGGGCAAATCCACCATGCTCAACCACATCCGTGAACCGGAGCGCCGCTACGTCACGCTGGACGATGGAAACGCCCGCCGTCTGGCCTCCACCGATCCTGCGCTGTTCTTTGAGACCTACGGCTACCCGCTTCTCATTGACGAGTTCCAGCGGGTCCCGTCCATCCTGCTGGAGATGAAGAAGATCGTTGATCAGAAGGCGCTGGATGGTGAGGACAACAACGGAATGTTCTGGCTGACCGGCTCACAGAAGTTCAAAATGATGCAGGATGTTGCCGAGTCTCTGGCTGGCCGCATCGCCATCTTCGATATGGCGAGCCTGTCCACGGCGGAGATCGAGGATCGCCCTGCCGACCTGTTCCACCCCGACCTGAAAACCATCCGAGAGCGTTTGAAGCACTGCAAGCGCAAAAATATCCACGAGGTCTATGAGGACATCTTCCGGGGTGGTATGCCAAAGCTGCGCGCCACCGACCTCGACCGTGACCGCTTCTATATGGACTACATCAACACCTACATTGAGCGGGATATCAAGGATCTGGCTCAGGTGGGAAAGCTGAATGAGTTCTATGATTTCCTCGTCTATATGGCGGCGCGCACCGGACAGGAGCTGAAGTACGACGAGATCGCCAGTACCATCGGCGTGTCCGCTCCCACCGCAAAATCCTGGGTGTCCATCCTGGAGCGCTCAGGGATCATCTTCATCCTGCGGCCTTACTACTCCAACATCACCAAGCGGCTGGTCAAGACGCCCAAGGTGTATTTCATGGATACCGGTCTTGCCGCCTATCTCTGCCGCTGGCCCACTGCGGAAACACTGGAGAACGGTGCGATGGACGGAGCGTTCTTTGAGACTTATGTGGTCTCGGAGATCGTCAAGAGCTACTACAACGCAGGTAAGCCCGCTGACCTGTTCTACTACCGCGACATAGACAAGAAGGAGATCGACCTGCTGATCGTTGAGGGGGATAAGATGTATCCCATCGAGATCAAGAAAAGCAAGGAGCCGTCCAAGCCGGATAAAAACTTCGGTGTCCTCCAGCAGTTCAAACTGGATGTTCAGCCGGGGCTCATCCTCTGCATGAGCGACGAACTCATCCCCTACAATCGGGAGTCCTGGTATTGTCCCGTATCCGTACTCTGACCGAGCCTCAAGCGGAGCGGCGGTGTTCACGGTCACGAAAAAATACGCCATATTCAGCTTCAACGGCTGGATATGGCGTGTTTTTGCATGCTCTCATTTCTTTTTCCTGCCCGGGCACGAACGGTTGATATTTGAAAGATAATATGCGATAATTGCTAATAACAGCCGGAAAAAGGGGCGTTTGCATTGCAGGAAGCAGTATACATCACTATAGTATCCAACGGGAAAAAGTTGGTGCTCAACGCCAACACCATTCTCTATGTCCTGATGATCGAAAAGACCGCCGAGATCCACGTTTCCGGCGGCAGGGTATATGAGACGCGGATGAAGATCAGCGAACTGGAGGAAGCTCTGGGCAACGGATTTATCAAGGCCCACCGGGGCTGTCTGGTGTCCGCCATGGCCATCCACGACATCACCGACCACATCAATCTCAACAACGGCGAAGCCCTGATCTACACGCTGCGAAAGAAAAAGCAGATCATCGCCCAGCTTCAGGAAGCGCAGAAGCGCCTGATCAGCGGCTTCGCCCAGGACGGTATTCCCGCCACGGAGGAGGAATACCGGACCCATTACCGCAGCTTTGACGCCATGCCCTTCGCCTTCACGGACATTGAGATGGTGTTCGACGAGGAGCGCCGGGCCGTGGACTGGATCTTCCGCTACGGCAACCCCGCCCTGGCAAAGCTGGAAAAGCTGCCGCTGGAGAAGCTGATGGGCAGCTCCTTCGGCAGCCTGTTTTCCAACATGGATGCCAAATGGCTGCGCCTGTATGAGCGGGCCACTCTGTACGGCGAAACGCTGGAGGTCATGGACTAC